>NZ_JAFCUM010000002.1:0-496071 GCF_049896525.1 Flavobacterium sp. DSR3-2 | reverse complement strand
TAGTAGTAATTTGAGCACTCATATCATTAAAGTATTGGCAGACAGTAAAAACTATACTGCAGTTAGTATTTATTTTGAGGCTCAATTTACTGCTTTTACATGGATGCTTCGTTGCGTGCAACAGCTAATAATCGCAATTGCTACGATTTCGGTTCGGGAACTTTTATTTTCTTAACCTCTTTTTCGTTAGTGGAGAAAACTATTTCCATACGCCGCAATAGCACATATTTGCGGAACGTTAAACCAAAATTAAAGACCAAAAAAAAAAGCTAAATCCGTAATGATTTAGCTTTTCTTAATTATTCGAATCAGAAAACGATTTTACTTCGTTTTTACTGGTGGCAAGTCAAATGCAGCTGATTCATGCTCAAAACCGTTACGGTGGGAACCATCGCAAAAAGGTTTGTTTGCCGACAATCCACAACGGCAGAGACCTAAAGCCGTTCTTCCTTCTAATCCGTACGTTTTTCCTTCGCAGTCTGTTATTTCGAAATCGCCTTCTATTTTTATAGAACCATTGCGATTGATTGTTAGTTTAGTCTTGCTCATAATGCTATTTATTTATTTTTAAAGTTCAAAGATTGCAAAATATTTCAGGACCATTTTGCATTGCTGCGCTTTTTTTATGGTTTTCAATCGTAATTTACATTAATTCTATTTTGCATAACCCGAAACCTAGGAAATTTGACTTGGCACGGTTGCTCAGAAATACACTCGTTTTTTTACCAACAATCAGCCTATATAATCAAATTACTAAACAAATAATTGACTATTTTTAGAGCTTTAAATCAATTCATTAATCAAACTCTCATGAAAAACAAAATCGCAATCACCCTGTTTTTAGGATTTCTAATTACTACAAGCTATGCTCAAAAAATGAACATCGCCAAACTGGACAGTTTATTTCAGATTTTGGAGGCCAAAGATAAATTTATGGGCAGCATTGCCGTATCACAAAACGGAACGCTACTTTATTCGAAATCCATTGGAATGGATGATATAGAAAGCAATAAAAAAGCAAGTAATTTGTCAAAATACCGTGTGGGTTCGATTTCAAAAATGTTTACTTCAGCATTAGTGTTCAAAGCCATCGAAGATAAAAAACTATCGTTGAAACAAACTATCGAAACTTTTTTCCCAAACATTGAAAATGCAAATAAAATAACCATTAGTAATTTATTAAACCACCGAAGCGGCATTTATAATTTTACCAATGCGCCGGAATACATGAACTACAACACCCAACCAAAATCTGAAAAAGAAATGGTGGAAATAATTGCCAAAGGGAAAAGTATTTTTGAGCCTAACAGCAAAGCCGATTACAGCAACTCCAATTATGTTTTATTGAGTTACATTCTTGAGAAAATATACAAAAAGCCATTTAAAACTATTTTGAACGACAAAATTGTAAAACCCTTAGGCTTAAAAAACACCTATATTGGAGGTAAAATTAACATTCAAAACAACGAAAGCAATTCGTATTCTTTTTCTGAAAAATGGGTAAAAGAAACGGAAACCGATATGTCAATCCCAATGGGAGCTGGCGCAGTGGTTTCTAACCCACAAGATTTGACGCTGTTTATTGAAAAGCTTTTCGCCAACGCCATAATCACCGAAAGTAGTTTGAAGCAAATGACAGCCTTACAAGAAAACTACGGAATGGGGATTTTCCAGTATCCGTTTTATGACAAGAAAAGCTTTGGTCATACCGGAGGAATTGATGAATTCAGATCGACTTTATCTTATTTTCCAGAAGACAAACTAGCTGTTGCTTTAACCTCTAACGGCAAAACTTACGACAATAATGACATTATGATTGCCGCTTTAAGTGCATATTACAACAAACCATTTACAATTCCGACTTTTAAAACTATTGCGCTGAAAAGCGAGGATTTAGACCCATATTTAGGAGAATATTCAGATTCCGGATTTCCGATGAAAATTACAATCACAAAAGAAAATACTAAACTTTTTGCACAAGCAACAGGTCAATCTGCCTTTCCACTAGAACCTACTGAAAAAGATAGTTTCGAATTTATAACGGCAGGAATAAAATTAGAATTTAAACCAAATGAAAAGCAGATGATTTTAGAACAAGGCGGTGGAAAATTTACTTTGACGAAAAAATAAAAAGAATTTCGCAAGCGCCTATATGCACAAGAATCCTATCGCGTACCTTTTGCTAAATTTTGTATGTTCTAGTCATTCAAACGAAATGTTTTTCAGCGGCACACAAGATTGGATTATAATAAAGGACGCAAACCACGATATTTCGATGTATATTGTACATTTGTCGAGACGAAGTACACCTTAGATTGTGAATATACTTTAAAGCTAAAAGCAGTAACAATCATCATCAGATTCATTTTTAAACAAAAAAAATCAATTGTAAATCCTATTTTATAAGCATGAGTATCTTAAAAAAAGTAAATGTATTTCGAAGAATTGTAACACATGGATTAACCAAAAACATTGGCAGTTCACAAAAAAATTACAAAATAGATTTAACTCAAAAAATCGAGATAAAAAGGGTTTTAATATCCAGACCTAATCACAGGCTGGGCAATTTATTACTCATTACGCCACTGGTACAAGATGTAATCACAACTTTTCCGGACTGTAAAATTGACTTGTTTGTAAAAGGTGGTTTAGCGCCAATTGTATTTAAAAATTACACGAACATCAATTACATAATTGAACTTCCCAAAAAACCTTTTAAAGACTTAATTGATTATTTTAAGGTTTGGCTAAAAATTAAAAAGCAAAAATATGACATCGTCATAAATGTAGATAAAAACTCATCATCCGGGCGATTATCGGCACAATTTGCTGACGCCAAATACAAATTTTTTGGAGAAGTGGATGAAAACATGCCATTGAAATACAACGATTATGAGCACATTGCAAAATATCCCGTTTATGAATTCAGAAGCTTTTTAACCAAATTAGGTTTTCCTGAAAATGAAAATCCTGTACCATCCTTAGACCTAAAATTGACTGTTTCGGAAATAAATGAAGGTCAAAATATAGTAAAAGGCCTTACTAAAAATGAGAAAGAAACCATTTGTATATTTACTTATGCAACTTCTGATAAATGCTATTCAACTACTTGGTGGGAAGAATTTTACGAACGATTGAAAACAGAATACCAAGATTATAATATTATTGAAATCTTACCAGTTGAAAATATTTCACAAATAGATTTTAAGGCAACTACTTTTTACAGTAAAGATGTTCGAGAAATTGCCTCCGTAATTGCGAACACTATACTTTTTATTGGTGCGGACAGCGGAATAATGCATTTAGCTAGTGCTGCAAAAACACCTACAATTGGACTTTTTTCACGTCAAAATATAAACATGTATAAACCGTACAACAATAATAGCGTAGCTATAGATACGAATACTGGCGATAAAGAAGACTGGGTTAAAACAATAAAGGCCGTAATTGCTAAAGTGTGATTACTGATCGAAAATAAAATTTAAGCGAAATAATTTAATGTAAAAAAGCAAATAATAAAACCACTTAATTATAATTTAATAACATGAAAACAAAATTTTTAATCCCTGTATTATTCGCCTGCATTTGTACCGGAAACCTTTGGGGACAAAGTCAAGATAACTTTACTTTAAAATTAGATCACATGGCGCTTTCAGTAAAAAATCTGGAAAAATCAGTTGCGTTTTATAAAAATGTTTTGAAACTTTCAGAAATTACCAACGGTACCAAAAAGGAAGGCATTCGATGGGTTTCTTTAGGAGAGGGAAAAGAATTGCACCTTGTTTCTACTATTAAAGAACCCGTTACTATAAACAAAGCGGTTCATTTGGCTTTTAAAGTCACTCATTTTGATTCATTGATACAAGTATTGAAATCCCAAAATATTATGTATTCTGACTGGCCGGGAACACTTTATAAAATCACTGTTCGCGCGGATGGGATCAAACAAATCTACCTTCAGGATCCTGATGGATACTGGATTGAGATTAATAGCGATGAGAAATAATATATTTTTTTTCAAAACTATTAACATCGTCCCATACTACCATTTTTAAGCATTTCAATTCGCGCTCACAACTTTTTTTCAATAAAAAATCTGCGAAAAATGAAACTTTTGTATTAAATTATGTAATAGATTTTGCTGTTTTGTCTCTTAACTTCGTAAAACAAATTTAAAATGTATTTCCATAAAAATAAAAATCAGGATCATGAGTGATAAAGCAAATGAGCACACAGTTGAAGGAATAGAAAAACTTAGAAGTCTGGTTGAGGAAATCAATACCTGTCTTTTTTGTACCAATCTCAAAACTAATGATGGAGCAACCACCAGACCAATGGGAGCCGTAAAAGTATGTGATGAAGGGAATATTTGGTTTTTCAGCCAAAAAGACAGCGATAAAAACAAAGAAGTAGAGCAAGATTCTAATGTTCAATTGTTTTTTGCACATCCTGGCAAAGGAAGTTATATGGTTGTGAATGGTGAAGCGACAATTACAACTGACCGTGAAAAAATAGAGGAACTTTGGTCTCCAGTAGTAAATATATGGTTTAAAGATGGTAAAAATGACCCTAACATTTCTCTCATAAAAGTAAAACCGACGAGTGCTTACTATTGGGACACGGACGGTAATCAAATGATTAATTTTCTAAAAATGGCTGCCTCTGTTGCAACAGGCAATAATTATATAAGTGGAACTGAGGGAGAAATAAAAATATAAATAAACAAAAACGGGCTAAATGTTGGAGGGTTTTTGTAAGTAAATTGTCAAATTTTTGAAAAATTATTGTAATACTCTGTTGATTTGAGAGAAATTTTTTTGATAATATTTTTCTTTTGTGGAAGAAATAATAACTCCATTACTCACCGAGGAGTGAATGAATTTAATTTCATCTTCACAAACTTCAACTACCATTCCTACATGAT
Source organism: Flavobacterium sp. DSR3-2 (assembly GCF_049896525.1). NCBI lineage: Bacteria > Pseudomonadati > Bacteroidota > Flavobacteriia > Flavobacteriales > Flavobacteriaceae > Flavobacterium > Flavobacterium sp. DSR3-2. Next base: position 491,147 of record NZ_JAFCUM010000002.1, on the reverse strand, counting down.
TAATCCGATTTCTGCCATTTGTTTTAAAGAAAATCAAATCACCTTTTTTAGCTTCTTGCGTATTAACTACAGTACCAATACTGGATTGTTCACGAGATGTTCTTGGTAATTTAATATCAAATGCTCCAAAAGTAGTACACATTAAACCAGAGCAGTCAAATCCAGATTTTGTAGTTCCACCTGTGCGGTACCGTGAACCTATATTTTCAGACGCACGTTCTATCAACTGGTCTAAAAATTCATGACTGAACGTAGGAGTAACTGAATTATTAAAATCGATTTTGGAAATTTCTAAGGTTGTACTATTTCTTGAATCCGCACTTACAATTGCATCGTTATTGCTAATTATATTATTTGCTCGGATATTCAATGTGTAACCTACCGGAAGATTGTTTTTGACTTCAGGATTTTGTTTTTCTAATTCCTGAACTGTAATTCCGTATTGTTTTGCGATAGCATATTTAGTTTCTTTAGGTAGCACCTCACGGATAATTGTCTGTGATAAATTATTTTGAGATGTTTCGTTTTGAGAAACTAAATTAGTTACTGTTTGCTGCAAATCGGAAGATTTTGAAACTAAAGCTTCTTCTAATTTTGGCGTAATTGCTGGAAGTGTAGCAACAATTTTTGAAGTAATTTCAGGAAATTCTTTAGATTCTTGTGCTGCTAAAACTATTTTAGTGCTTTCTAAAAAAGGTCCCGGAATATTAATTTTCTGACCAACTCTAAGCGCTTTTACTCCTATTCCCGGATTCGCTTTATCAAATTCCTTAATCGTGATTCCGTATTTTTTTGTGATGGAATACTTGGTTTCTTTTGGCAACACTTCCCAAGTAGATGTTTCTGGACTTGAAGTTGGAGTTTCGACTGATAAAGAAGCAGTAGCTAATTCTTTTTTGGTTTCGGTTTGTTTTGCAACTGCTGAAGTTTTGGCTTCCGTCACAATAGCGTTGTCGGGAATATTTATTTTTTGACCAATTTTTAATTCTGAAGAAGCGAGTGTCGGATTGACTTGGTTTAATTCTTTAACGGAGATTCCGTATTGTTTTGCGATTCCGTAAAGGGTTTCTTTGGGTTGAACTTCGTGTTCTTTAGCGGAATGTTTTATTGCAATCTTGGTTTTATCAGTAGTCTTTTTTGTGGAAGCAATGGGAATTAATAAAACAGAATTGAGTTTTAAAAGCTTCTTGGCATTGGGATTTAATTTAAAAATAGCGCTTTGTTTAACTTCATATTTCTCAGCGATACTCGATATTGTTTCCCCTTTTGTTATAGTGTGTTTTGTGGTTTTTTCCTGTGAAAAAAGAACGATACTATTTAAAAAAATTAATGTTACTATTACTCTTAAACTCATATTCATTTATTTCAAATTACTTACCCCATTGTATTCTTCCTAGCGATTTCGGGATATAATTATTAAATTTCGCTTAGGCTTGCACTTTTATTATTTTATTCTATAAAACATAAAAAATCTTAATCTCTTTTGTAAAAAGAGGGAAGTAATATGTGCGTTTTATTATTTTGTTGATTTTTTTGTTAAAATTGCAAAAGCAATTTACAACATAACGCAAGACAATTGTAATTATGTTTGCGCAGAAAATAAATTATAGGAACAGAATCGATTAATATACCAATTCAATAAAATTTCAATAATAATTTTATTTTTCTTGATTGCTAATTTAAACTATAATATCAAAAAACGCTCTTTTTTTTTTACTTTTAACGTTATTTTCATTTATTCGCTTCTTTTTTTGATTAATTCTAATCATTTTCAATTGAAAACTATTCTCTATTGAAAAATCATTTTTTTTGTACAATTGTGATTTATAGGTGAATTTTTAGTTCCGGCTTAGCCCTGATAAAAGTGGAAAGCCTTATGAAGCAGAATTGCTTATTTTTCCTGAGAAAAAAAAGCGACTGAAAGAAGCTCTTTATTTATCTTGGAAAAAAGCAATTGAGCGAAAAAGCTTGAAACGGTGAGCAGGAAATAGCTCCTAAAATAAATTGCAATTGAAACAAAAAACTCCCAAGTTTCCTTGAGAGTTTTAAAAATAAATTATTTAAATGCTTATGCTTTTCCAGCAGCAGCAATCAAGTTTAATGCTGAACCAGCAACGAACCAACCGATTTGCCCTTCATTATACGTGTGGTTTGCCAAAATAATATCTTTAGTTCCATCAGCGTGAATGAATTCTAATGTTAATGGTTTTCCTGGAGCAAAATCAATTAAATCAGTGAAGTTGATCGTATCATCTTCCTGAATTTTATCATAATCTGCTTCGGTAGCAAACGTCAATCCTAAAAGACCTTGTTTTTTAAGGTTTGTTTCATGGATACGAGCAAATGATTTTACCAATACAGCTTTCACACCTAAGAAACGAGGTTCCATTGCGGCATGCTCACGGGAAGATCCTTCCCCGTAGTTATGATCTCCAACAACAATTGAAGGAACGCCAGCTGCTTTGTAAGCACGTGCTACAGCAGGAACTGCATCATAAGTACCAGTCAACTGATTTTTAACTGTATTTGGTTTTTGGTTGAATGCATTGATAGCACCAATCAACATATTATTAGAAATATTATCTAAATGTCCACGGAAACGCAACCATGGTCCAGCCATAGAAATGTGATCTGTTGTACATTTTCCGAAAGCTTTGATAAGCAATTTAGCATTTGTGATGTTTTTTCCATCCCAAGGCAAGAAAGGAGCTAACAATTGCAATCTTTCAGAAGTTTCGCTCACTGTAACCTGAATACCTGAACCGTCTTCGGCTGGAGCTTGAAAACCTGGGTCTTCAGCATCAAAACCTTTTGGAGGCAATTCATTTCCTGTTGGAGCGTCCAGTTTTACTTCTTCTCCATTTTCATTGATTAACGTATCTGTCAATGGATTGAAACCTAGATCTCCAGCAATTGCTAAAGCGGTTACCAACTCAGGTGAACCTACAAAAGCCAACGTATTTGGATTCCCATCAGCACGTTTTGAGAAGTTACGGTTGAAAGAGTGAACGATTGTGTTGCGTTCTTCTTTTTCAGCTCCTTCTCTGTCCCACATTCCGATACATGGTCCGCAAGCGTTGGCAAAAACAGTTGCTCCCATTTTATCGAAAATATCGATAAATCCGTCACGTTCTATCGTATAACGCACTACTTCAGAACCTGGAGTAATGGTAAATTGAGATTTTATTTTTAAATTTTTATCGGTAACTTGTTTAGCCAAAGAAGCTGCACGAGCGATATCCTCGTAAGAAGAGTTCGTACAAGAACCAATCAAACCAACTTCGATTTTCAAAGGCCAGTTGTTTTTGATTGCTTCCTCTTTCATTTTAGAAATTGGAGTCGCTAAATCTGGCGTATAAGGACCGTTTAAATGAGGCTCTAATTCGTCCAAGTTGATTTCGATAACTTGATCAAAATACAATTCTGGATTCGCATATACTTCAGCATCACCTGTTAAGTAAGGAGCAATTTTATCAGCTGCATCAGCAACATCAGCTCTGTTCGTTGAACGTAAATAACGGCTCATAGAATCGTCATAACCAAATGTAGAAGTGGTAGCACCAATTTCGGCACCCATATTACAGATAGTTCCTTTTCCAGTACAAGACATAGAAGTAGCTCCTTCACCAAAATATTCAACGATAGCTCCTGTTCCACCTTTTACAGTAAGAATTCCTGCGACTTTAAGGATTACGTCTTTTGGAGCTGTCCAACCTGAAAGTTTTCCAGTCAATTTTACTCCAATTAATTTAGGGAACTTTAATTCCCAAGCCATTCCCGACATAACATCAACAGCATCAGCACCACCTACACCAATTGCTACCATTCCTAAACCACCTGCATTTACAGTGTGAGAATCGGTACCAATCATCATTCCACCTGGAAAAGCATAATTTTCAAGAACCACTTGGTGAATAATACCTGCTCCTGGTTTCCAGAAACCAATTCCGTACTTATTTGATACTGACGAAAGAAATTCAAACACTTCATTACTTTGCGTTTTTGCTCTGGCCAAATCGGTTACAGCATCAACTTTAGCTTGAATCAAGTGATCACAATGCACCGTCGTAGGAACAGCCACTTTAGATTTTCCGGCATGCATGAATTGCAACAATGCCATTTGAGCCGTTGCATCTTGACAAGCAACTCTGTCTGGTGCAAAATCAACATAATCTGCACCCCTTGTAAAAGCTTGAGACGGCATTCCATCCCAAAGGTGATTGTACAAAATTTTCTCTGTTAAAGTAAGTGGACGCCCAACAATTTCGCGTGCTTTATCAACACGGGTTGTCATGTTGTCGTACACTTTTTTAATCATTTCAATATCAAAAGCCATAATGTGTAGGGATTGTTTGTTATATGTAGTGCAAATTTAAGTATTTAAGATGAGAATTAAAAAGAATTTAATGAAACTCACCTTTCTAAAAATTATTATTATAAAAAAACCGATTTCACTGCATTAAATTGAGAAAATAATAGATTTTCGATATAATTTTAAATAATTGACAATTTAGAATCCTTTTTTTAACAAAATCTAAATTATACTTCTTTTAAAAACATTCAAAAACCCCTTAGCTATATCGATTTCTTTCAACTAATTTAGGAAGGATTAAAGCAACTTATCAATGATCATTTCTTCGGTAATTCCTTCGGCATCGGCTTTATAGTTTTTAATAATTCGATGACGCAAAATACCAGTTGCCACGGCTTTAACATCTTCTATATCCGGAGAAAATTTTCCGTTAAAAGCAGCATTTGCTTTGGCTGCCAAAATCAAATTTTGCGATGCTCTCGGTCCTGCTCCCCAGTCGATATAATTTTTCACAAACTCATTTGACAATGAATTATCAGGGCGGGTCTTACTCACTAATGTTACCGCATATTCAATTACATTGTCAGCCACAGGAATTCTACGGATCAAATGTTGAAAATCAATTATTTCCTGAGCAGTGAACAAAGGATTTATCGTGTTTTGTATATCCGAAGTAGTTTGTTTCACCACTTGAACTTCTTCTGCAAAAGAAGGATATTCCAGTTTTATCGCAAACATAAAGCGATCTAATTGGGCCTCAGGCAGCGGATAAGTACCTTCCTGCTCAATAGGATTTTGAGTTGCCAAAACAAAATAAGGTAAATCTAATTTATAATTTTCACCTGCGATAGTAACGGAACGCTCCTGCATGGCTTCTAGTAAAGCAGCCTGCGTTTTTGGAGGCGTACGGTTAATCTCGTCTGCCAGAACAATATTCGAAAAAATAGGTCCTTTTATAAATTTGAAATGACGGTTTTCATCCAATATTTCACTTCCTAATATATCTGAAGGCATCAAATCTGGCGTAAACTGAATTCTTTTAAAATTAAGTCCCAATGCTTGTGCCAGCGTATTTACCATCAATGTTTTAGCCAATCCGGGAACACCTACCAATAAAGCATGACCACCAGAAAAAATACAAAGTAAGATTTGATCTACCACTACATCCTGACCTACAATGATTTTTGCGATTTCTTTTTTCAGCTCGTTCCTTTTTTGAACTAAATTATGTATTGCTGCTACGTCTGACATGTATGATGTATTTAAAATTAAAAAGAGTTAGCATTATGAAATCATAAAACTAACTCTTTTTATTTATTTAACGAAAACTTTTTTATTGCTAATCAACCCTCAAGGGTAAAAAGAATTCTATTTTTTAAGCCAATTATTGGTAAAAGTACAATCTCTATATTCACCAATAATTTTAACATATGTTTCTTTTATTTTCTCATCAAACCATTTGCCAATAGCAGTAATTCGTTTGTCTTTCAAAGCCAATTCTTTAATTTTGATGTAATCTTTAGCATAATCTGCTGCATGCTCATCAATTCTGTTGGTTACGGTAATTAATTTGAATTTTTTCTTTCCTTCTTCTCCTTGGTCTAAAATTGGAACCGAAATTTCATTTTCTTTTAAATTAGAAACCTGACTGTAAAATGCAGGATCCATTTTGGTCATTTCAAAACGCGTATCCTGCGTTTGTGGATTAATTAGCGCACCACCATTCGCTCTTGTTTCTTTTTCATCAGATAATGTTCTGGCTGCTTCCGCAAAAGTAATTTCCTTGTCTTCGATTCTTTTTTTAATCAAAGTTACTTTTTCTTTCGCTTCATTTAGAGCCGTTTCAGTTACTGTTGGAGACAATAATATATGACGCAATTCAACTTCTTGTCCTTTTATCTTTTCTATGTAAATAATGTGGTACCCAAAATCCGTTTCAAAAGGAGCTGAAATTTCACCCTCTGCTAAACTAAAAGCAACGTCTTTGAATTCTTTTACAAATGGTGTTTTACGGTTCATCTTGTAGAATCCCCCATTTGACCTAGATCCTGGGTCTTGCGAATACAAAACTGCTTTCGTTGAAAAACTGGAACCTTCTTCTATTTCTTTTTTAAAACCATTCAATCTGTCAATCACTTTTTGCTTGTCCTCTGCAGAAACTTTAGGAGTAACAACAATTTGCGATACTTCTAATTCCACGCCAAAGAATGGAAGATCATCTTTTGGAATTGTTTTGAAATAATTACGAACCTCTTCAGGAGTAATTTCTACAGCATCAACAATTTTCTTTTGCATTTCTGATGTCAACTTCCCTTCCTTTAAAATATCAGAGAAATAAGTTCTAAATTCTTCCTCAGAATCCTTTTTGTAAAATTGCACCACTTTTTCCATAGAGCCGATTTTCTCTATCATGTAGTTCAAACGGTCTTCCAACATACCTTTCACCTCGGCATCAGTAACTACAATACTGTCCTGAATCGCCTGATGCGCATATAATTTATCTTCTAATAATTTCCCTAACATCTGGCATCTTGTAATGTCTTTTACAGATCCGCCTCCAGCTGAAATTTCAAGATACGACTTGTCAATATCTGAATCTAAAATAATGTAATCGCCAACAGTGGCAATAACGCCGTCTATTTTTTGTTTTCCAGTTGACTGAATTTTTTTAATCGGGGCAACCACTGAGTCCTTAATAATTTCTTGCGCACTTGTTATAACGCCCGTAAAAAGCAAAAGGAAAAAAGTAAGTGCAATTTTATTATTAATGAATTTCATTTGTATTTTATTTATTGGCATTGTTATAATTTGTATTGATTGTAAAACATTCCTATTCCGTTATCTTTTAACCTCTTTGTAAAAAACCAAATAATTTTTGCAAATATACACTTTAAGAATAAAAAATGGAATTGAATTTTATAATACAATTCTCCTTGATTCTTTAAATTTAAAACGAACAAAAATAGCAATTCAATTACACAATACAAGTTTCCTAACTACTATTAACAAAAAATTATATACGCTTTTATTTATTGACTTCTTAAGTTCCTAAACCATCAAGATACTGAATGTTAAATGAAAAAAAAGTTAGAGACTGATTGCAGTTTCTTGAATCTCGACTGCATAAATTTTGGACTATTTTTTTTTAGTTATTTCTAATTTTACTACAAATATTTTCTCTTTGCAATATTCTTTTTAACACAAAAAAAGACCTAAATTTTAAAAATCTAATACCTCGACGCTTTAAATCCTCAAAAAAGATTTCAGAATTCTCATTAACAGCCCTTTATTTTAAAATATTGTAAATACTACAACGTTTCCGGAAAGAAAGAAAATAGTTCCGACAACCGTCTTGTAAGAATGCATAAAAAGTTGCTGTTTTATCCAAAAAATAAAAATAAAAAACAAACGTAGGGCAATTGTAAATACTGTTTATTTTGTTTTCAAACGTAAACAAGTTCATAAACAAAAGAGAAACAAATTAATTATGTTTTACCTTAATTGATAAAACCCAACATCTATTAATTAACCTAAATTACTTTATTTGAAAAAACAAATTTTAAAAGCTTCCCTACTAACTAACCACGGTACTTATAGGCCTTTACTTGTGTAATTCAAATGATGATCTCACAACCAATTATACAGAAGCGGTTGGACAATTTAAAGTTACAAACATTATAAAGCACGATGGACGTTCATGCAACGTGTACAAACAAACCTTACAGCAAATGGAAAATATATGGTAAATCCGCGTGGTGGCGTTATGGCGAAAGCTTTATATTGGCATGTCACAGCGTGGGGAACGTGGTAGAATACCACTAGCTCAAAAATAATTACCTAGTCAAAATATCGGTATTGGTTTCATGTGGCTTCCTCCAGTTTCAAAACCTCAAAACGGACCGGTTACTATAGGTAAAGATGCGAGTGATTATTTCGATTTTGGAAATTACAATCAAAATGGATCAATAGAAACCAGATTTGATTGCAGTAAGGAGTTATTAAGCTTAATCACAAAAGTATATAAGGAAAACATCCAGGTCAACGCTAATGTAGTCCTGAGCCGCAACATTGGCGGAAAATTAGAAAACAATTCATTTATAGAAACACAAACGTACACTAATTTTACCGCTGTCGTTTTTGGAAAATATAAATAAAATAGAAGTAATTTTTATAAAAATTCTTATGGGAGTAATGATTAAGGCGCTTTTGGAGGATTTTTAAATTAAGCACATGTAGTTCCAAATATACAAGACGGGCTTTGGAAAAGAGCAGACCGAGTAGGTAATTAGTGTAAAAATACAATGAAATTTGATGGCTGGAGATTTGATTACGCAAAAGTTTTTGCTCTTTGGATTATCAAAGACTGGAACGCAAACGTCGGTGGTTTGTTGGTTACCGAATGCGGTAATCCAACGTCAACATAATAAACGACTGGTATAATAATACCAACAGTTCAATTTTTAATTTTGCCTGTTATTTAAAAATGAATGATGCCTTTGATGCTAATAATCTTAAGCGTTTACATGATGATATGATGGGAAAAAGATTTAGCTTAAGTTTATATCTTGACATATGAAGGATATCCAACACTATTTTATCGCACTGCGAAGGATGGCTGAACAAAACAAAAATGAACAATCTAATCCGGATTCATAGTAATGAAGCTATCGGGAAAACATCAATTTTGTGTAGCGATTCCGATAAAAATATTGTTCGCAGAAATGGGAATAATGAAAACCTTGTTTTAATGTTTTACATTAACAATTCCTTATCATTTCAAGAAAGATAGATTCAAACGAATTGGTTCGATGCTAAAATCAAAGAATTCATTGTAAATTCAATTTGGTTGCAAACAAATCAAGCAGAAAAACGGGTAAAAATTTAGTGTAAACCAAACGGATATTCTTTTTAGTCAATCAAAATGTAATCCGATAACATTATTAAGGCTGTCTGTACAGGTAAGCTTACGTTTTTTCTCTAGTTTTAAATTTGGACATTCGATGCTTGACTCAAATTAACAGAATTCAATTGACAAAACTCGCATACTCCATTTAGACTGTACAATTTTTTCAAATGGCGTTTATAAATAGTACTTTTGCAAACTATTTATACAAATATGGGCTTTTTAGAAGAAATACAACGCAGAAGAACTTTCGGGATTATCTCACATCCTGATGCCGGAAAAACAACACTTACTGAAAAACTCCTCCTTTTTGGTGGTGCAATTCAGGAAGCAGGTGCTGTAAAAAACAACAAAATAAAAAAAGGCGCTACCAGTGACTTTATGGAAATTGAACGCCAAAGAGGAATTTCGGTTTCTACTTCGGTTTTAGCGTTTAATTATAAAGACAAGAAAATAAACATTCTCGATACTCCGGGACACAAGGATTTTGCCGAAGATACTTTTAGAACTTTGACTGCTGTTGATAGTGTTATAGTTGTAATTGACGTTGCCAAAGGTGTTGAGGAACAAACAGAGAAATTGGTGGCCGTTTGTAGGATGCGAAAAATTCCTATTATTGTATTCATCAATAAATTAGACCGAGAAGGAAAAGACGCTTTTGACTTGATGGATGAAGTGGAACAAAAACTGGGTTTAAAGGTCACTCCGCTAAGTTTCCCGATAGGAATGGGTTATGATTTTCAAGGAATTTATAATTTATGGGAACAAAATATCAACTTATTTAGTGGCGACAGCCGTAAAAATATTGAAGAAACAATTGCTTTCTCTGATGTTGAAAATCCAGAATTAGAGAAAATTATTGGTCAAAAACCTGCTGACAGATTACGTGAAGAATTAGAACTGATAGATGAAGTATATCCAAAATTTGATCGTCAGGATTATTTGGACGGAAAACTACAACCTGTATTTTTTGGTTCTGCTTTAAATAATTTTGGAGTTAGAGAATTATTGGATTGTTTTGTTCAAATTGCCCCTTCACCAAGACCAAAAGATTCTGAAACACGACTAGTAAATCCTAAGGAAGAAAAAATGACTGGATTTGTTTTTAAAATCCATGCTAATATGGATCCAAAACACAGAGACCGTCTCGCTTTCATAAAAATTGTATCTGGAACTTTCGAAAGAAACAAACCGTATTATCACGTACGGCAAAAAAAGAATTTAAAATTCTCCAGTCCAAATGCTTTTTTTGCTGAAAAGAAAGAAATCGTCGACATCTCCTATCCTGGTGATATTGTTGGTTTACATGACACTGGAAATTTCAAAATCGGGGATACGTTAACGGAAGGAGAAATCATGAGTTTCAAAGGAATTCCAAGTTTCTCACCCGAACATTTCCGATATATTAATAACGCAGATCCGATGAAAGCCAAACAACTGGACAAAGGAATTGATCAGTTGATGGACGAAGGTGTTGCGCAATTATTCACTTTGGAAATGAACAACAGAAAAATCATTGGAACAGTTGGTGCACTTCAATATGAGGTTATCCAATATCGTTTAGAACATGAATATGGCGCCAAATGTACCTATGAAAACTTTCCCGTGCATAAAGCATGTTGGGTAAAACCAAACGATCTAAAAAGTGAAGAATTTAAAGAATTTAGAAGAATCAAACAAAAATTCTTGGCGCATGATAAATACGGACAATTAGTATTTTTAGCTGATTCTGATTTTACGATTCAAATGACGCAAAATAAGTACCCAAATGTGAAATTATATTTTACTTCGGAATTTGAATAGTTTTAAGTAAAAAAAATAATTTTTGGATGACAATATGTTTTTTAAAAATTAAAGTAAAAAAACTGCACAAAAAAAACGCTAACTTAAAAATTAGCGTTTTTTTTATGTCTTTTAAAAATGGATTTGCATTAAGCGACCATACTCTCCAAGTTCACTGCTTTTTTCAAAAAAGCTTTGATTAACAAACGATTTGGTGCTGTTCCTGAAGTAATAACTTGTTTTTTGGTATTTGTTCCTTCAGAATATATTGTACTGTTTGGATCTTGTTTAGAACCCATAAACCATAATACAAAGTTCATAGTATTTGAAGTAGAAACTGTTGAAACATTATCCTGTCTGGTAGCACTATCTGTTACTTCAATTGTGTTTATATCAGCTAGATTTTTCGTAGTTTGTGCAAAAGTAAAAGTATTAGATACTAAGATAAAAACAAATAACATGAAGCCATTCAATGCGACTTTCTTATTTGCTTTTAAAGAAAAATATTTCATTACGTTTCGTTTTTATAGTGTAAACAGAATTTATTTATCTATTTCGAGTGCGAAAGTATATTATTCATAAGCCATCTAGAAATATTTTCGATGAAGCGCCATTATAATCGTTTAAAGTACAAATTTGTTGTTTACACCGAAGATTTAGTAGTGAATTAATGTTGTCACACTACATAAACACCGAAATTTAGAGCGGTACGATATGGGAGAACCCGGGCAATATCTAAGTATTAACTGAATGAATAGTACAATAGTTAATTTAACACTTATTGGTAAGTGCTAAATTAAAAAGGATGTACAAACTTATATTTAATTTGTATACAGTTGAAAAATCATTTCGAATAACGTGTGTGTCAAATTTTAAAAAATTGAAAAGCATCAACAATTTGTCTCATTCAAGTATAGCTTATCAATAAAAAAGGCTCCATTTCTGGAGCCTTTTAAAAATATTATGCTTGTCCCGCAGGACCAAAATTAAGCGGAATCGGAGCTTGTTCAGTGTCTTTTATTTCGCCATGAGCGACTTCAAAACGATGAATATTTTCTCCAATTGCTTTCAGCAATCTTTTAGCATGTTGCGGCGTCAAGACGATTCTTGATTTCACCTTTGCTTTAGGAATACCTGGCATGATACTTACAAAATCTAAAACAAACTCTGATGATGAGTGATTAATTATTGCTAAGTTGGAATAAATTCCTTCTGCAATTTTTTCATCCAACTCAATATTAATCTGCTCTTGTTGTTGATTAGAATTACTCATCTTAATAAATATATTCTTCTTTGTTAGCCATCATGTCATTGTAATCTTCTTTCGAACCTACAATTGTATTGTCATATTCTCTCATACCCGTTCCGGCAGGGATTCTATGTCCTACAATTACATTCTCTTTCAATCCTTCTAAGTAATCGATTTTACCTGCAACAGCAGCTTCATTCAATACTTTAGTGGTTTCTTGGAAAGATGCAGCAGAAATAAACGATTTAGTTTGAAGCGACGCTCTTGTAATACCTTGTAAAACTGGTGTTGCTGTTGCAGTAACAACATCACGAGCCACGACAAGATTTTTATCTGTACGTTTCAATAAAGAATTTTCATCACGCAACTCACGAGGCGTAATAATTTGTCCTTCTTTTAATGCACTAGAATCTCCAGCATCTTCAACCACTTTCATACCGTATAATTTATCATTTTGAACAATAAAATCTTTAGTATGAATCAATTGATCTTCTAAGAATAAAGTATCGCCTGGATCTTGTACTCTTACTTTACGCATCATTTGACGTATTACTACTTCAAAGTGTTTGTCGTTGATTTTCACCCCTTGTAAACGGTAAACTTCTTGAATTTCATTTACCAAATACTGTTGAACAGCTGCTGGTCCTTGAATTCTTAAAATATCATCCGGAGTAATTGCACCGTCAGATAACGGCACCCCGGCTCTTACGAAGTCATTTTCCTGAACTAGAATTTGGCTTGATAATTTAACCAAGTATTTTCTAACATCACCAAATTTAGATTCGATAACAATCTCACGGTTACCTCTTTTGATTTTTCCAAAAGAAACGACACCATCAATTTCAGAAACTACAGCTGGGTTTGAAGGATTACGAGCTTCTAACAACTCTGTAATTCTAGGTAAACCTCCAGTAATATCTCCTGATTTAGAAGAACGACGAGGAATTTTTACCAATACTTTACCTGCTTTAATTTTCTCACCGTTTTCAACCATCAAGTGGGCTCCAACTGGTAAGTTATAAGAACGAATCAATTCATTGTCTTTACCGTAAACCAATAAAGTCGGAATTAATTTTTTAGCTCTGGATTCAGAAATTACTTTTTCTTGGAAACCAGTTTGCTCATCAATTTCAACCATGAATGATTGACCTTGCTCTAATTCTTCGTAAGCAATTTTCCCGGTAAATTCAGAAACGATAACTCCATTATAAGGATCCCATTTACAAATCACATCTCCTTTAACTACAGATTGTCCGTCTTTAACAAAGATACTAGAACCGTAAGGAATGTTATTAGTACTTAATAAGATACCTGTTCTTTCATCGATTAATTTCAACTCAGTAGAACGAGATACTACAATATCAACTGCATTACCTTCACTATCTTCTCCTTTTACTGTTTTTAAATCTTCAATTTCCAGTTTACCATTAAATTTGGTAACAATACTAGATTCTTCAGAAATACCACCCGCAACCCCACCAACGTGGAATGTACGTAACGTCAACTGTGTTCCAGGCTCTCCAATCGATTGTGCTGCAATTACACCAACTGCTTCACCTCTTTGTGTCATTTTACCAGTAGCTAAATTTCTACCGTAACATTTTGCACAAATACCTTTTAACGCTTCACAAGTTAACGGAGAACGAACTTCTACTTTTTCGATAGGAGAAGCATCAATTGCTTTCATTATAACTTCTGTGATTTGCTCACCGGAACGAATTATAATTTCACTGTTCAAAGGATTAACTAAATCTTGTAGAACTACACGTCCTAAAATTCTTTCTCCTAAAGTTTCAACTATTTCCTCATTCTTTTTCAATGCCGATACTTCAACACCTCTAAGTGTACCACAATCATCGATATTAACGATAACATCTTGAGATACATCATGCAATCTTCTTGTTAAATATCCTGCATCGGCCGTTTTCAAAGCCGTATCGGCAAGACCTTTACGAGCTCCGTGAGTAGAAATAAAGTACTCAAGGATAGAAAGACCTTCTTTAAAGTTAGAAAGAATTGGGTTTTCAATAATTTCACCACCACCAGCAGTAGATTTTTTTGGCTTAGCCATCAAACCACGCATACCGGTTAACTGACGAATTTGTTCTTTGGAACCCCTTGCTCCAGAATCAAGCATCATATACACTGAGTTAAAACCTTGTTGGTCTTCTCTAATGTTTTTCATTGCTAACTCTGTCAATTGAGCATTTGCTGAAGTCCATACATCAATAACTTGGTTGTAACGTTCGTTATTGGTAATAAGACCCATGTTATAATTCGCAGAAATACCTTGAACTTGTTCTCTGGCGTCTGCAATTAATTTAGGTTTTTGATCTGGAATTCTAATATCACCAAGAGAGAATGACAATCCACCTTTGAAAGCAAATTTATAACCCATGTCTTTCATATTATCCAAGAAAGCCGCAGTTGTAGGTACATCGGTAGCGCTTAAAACGTGTCCGATAATATCTCTAAGGTTTTTCTTAGTCAATACATCATTGATATATCCAGCTGCTTCCGGTACTACTTCATTAAATAATACACGACCTGCAGTTGTTTTAATAATCTGGTAAACTAAATCACCAGCTTCATTAAAATGTTTTGCTCTAATTTTTACAGAAGCATTCAATTCTAATCTACCTTCATTCAAAGCAATATTTACTTCTTCAGCAGAATAAAAAGTGATTCCTTCTCCTAAAATCTTAAGCTCAGGAGTTGACAAACGTTCTTTGGTCATATAATATAGACCTAGAACCATATCCTGAGAAGGTACCGTAATTGGAGCGCCATTTGCAGGATTCAGAATATTGTGAGAACCCAACATTAATAGTTGCGCTTCCAAAATAGCTTCTGGTCCTAAAGGCAAGTGAACTGCCATCTGATCCCCATCAAAATCCGCATTAAATGCTGTACAAACTAAAGGGTGCAATTGGATTGCTTTTCCTTCAATTAATTTTGGTTGGAATGCTTGAATACCTAATCTGTGCAAAGTAGGAGCACGATTCAGCAATATTGGGTGACCTTTGATTACATTTTCAAGGATATCCCAAACTACAGGCTCTTTCTTATCTATTATTTTTTTAGCTGATTTTACAGTTTTTACGATTCCTCTTTCTATCAATTTACGGATAACGAAAGGTTTGTATAATTCTGCTGCCATATCTTTTGGGATACCACATTCAGATAATTTCAATTCAGGTCCAACAACAATTACCGAACGAGCAGAATAATCCACACGTTTTCCAAGTAAATTTTGACGGAAACGTCCTTGTTTACCTTTGAGGGAATCAGATAATGATTTTAATGGTCTGTTAGATTCTGTTTTTACTGCAGAAGCTTTACGCGTATTATCGAAAAGTGAATCTACAGATTCCTGCAACATACGTTTCTCATTTCTTAAGATAACTTCTGGAGCTTTGATCTCCATTAATCTTTTCAAACGGTTGTTACGTATGATCACACGACGGTATAAATCATTTAAATCTGAAGTTGCAAAACGACCACCATCAAGTGGAACAAGCGGACGTAATTCTGGTGGAATAACCGGTACCACTTTCATAATCATCCATTCCGGACGATTCTCACGGTTCAAGTTAGACTCACGGAAAGATTCAACAACTTGCAATCTTTTCAGCGCTTCAGTTTTACGTTGTTTAGACGTTTCATTGTTAGCATTGTGTCTCAATTGATAAGACAATGCATCAAGATCAATTCTTGCCAATAAATCCATAATACACTCTGCTCCCATTTTGGCAACAAATTTATTAGGATCAAAATCATCAAGATACTGATTGTCAGCAGGAAGCGTATCTAAAATATTTAAATATTCTTCTTCTGTCAAAAAGTCTAATCTTTGTAATGACTCCCCTTCTGCATTTTTAGCAATACCAGCTTGGATTACTACGTATCTTTCGTAGTAAATAATCATATCTAATTTCTTAGATGGAAGACCCAGGATATAACCAATTTTGTTAGGAAGAGAACGGAAATACCAAATATGAGCAATTGGTACAACAAGATTGATGTGACCTACTCTGTCTCTACGTACTTTTTTCTCAGTAACTTCAACACCACAACGGTCACAGATGATTCCTTTGTAACGAATTCTTTTGTATTTGCCACAAGCACATTCAAAATCTTTTACTGGTCCGAAAATACGTTCACAAAAAAGTCCATCACGCTCCGGTTTGTGCGTTCTGTAGTTAATAGTTTCAGGTTTCAATACTTCACCTCTTGATTCTTTCAAAATCGATTCAGGAGAAGCAAGTCCTATTGAGATTTTATTAAACCTTTTTATAGGGTTTTTATCTTTATTGTTATTATTTCTATTATTCATCATAGCTTTTACTATTGATTTATTTGCAATTAAAAAATTAATTTTATTTCAGTCCTAAAGTCAAATGTCATAAAGTTTTTAAAGCCACGGATGACTTTAGACTTTAGACTTTCAACCTTTTGACTTAAACATGACCTCGAATTACTTCTCTAAACTTCAAATAAAAATTTTGAAGTGCTATTTACAAAACCTATTAGGTCTTGGTAAAAAATCGGAACGGTTTACGGGTATAAATCCTAAAAACTTTTATAAATGAGTAATCAGCCCCAATAAAAATTGGGACTGATTGCTTCAACTATTATTTATTCTTCTAAACGAATGTCAAGTCCAAGACCTTTCAATTCATGCATTAATACATTGAATGATTCCGGTAATCCTGGTTCTGGCATGGATTCTCCCTTAACAATTGCTTCGTAAGTTTTTGCTCTACCGATAACATCATCAGACTTCACAGTCAAGATTTCTCTTAGCGTACTTGATGCTCCATAAGCCTCAAGTGCCCAATCCTCCATCTCACCAAAACGCTGACCTCCAAATTGAGCTTTACCTCCAAGTGGTTGTTGTGTAATCAATGAGTATGGACCTATAGAACGTGCGTGCATTTTATCGTCAACCATGTGACCAAGTTTCAACATGTAGATAACTCCTACTGTTGCCGCTTGATGGAAACGCTCTCCTGTACCACCATCATATAAATATGTATGTCCAAAACGTGGTATTCCAGCTTCATCAGTCAATTCATTAATTTGATCTAAAGTTGCTCCGTCAAAAATTGGTGTAGCAAATTTTCTACCCAAGTTTTGTCCAGCCCAACCAAGTACCGTTTCATAAATTTGTCCAATGTTCATACGTGAAGGTACTCCTAATGGATTCAACACAATATCAACTGGCGTTCCATCTTCAAGGAAAGGCATGTCTTCATGACGAACGATACGAGCAACAATACCTTTGTTACCGTGACGTCCCGCCATTTTATCCCCAACTTTCAGTTTACGTTTTTTAGCAATATATACTTTCGCTAATTTCAAGATTCCTGCTGGCAATTCATCTCCAACAGTAATAGTGAATTTCTCTCTACGTAACGCACCTTGTAAATCGTTCAATTTAATTTTATAGTTATGAATCAAATCATTAACCATTTTATTAGCTGCATCATCCGCAACCCATTGACCTTTACTTAAGTGAGCGAAATCTTCAACAGCATATAGCATTTTTTGCGTGTATTTTTTACCTTTTGGTAAAACTTCCTCACCCAAATCATTCATTACACCTTGAGATGTTTTTCCGTTTACAATCAAGAACAGTTTCTCTACTAATTTGTCTTTTAATTCAACAAATTTAACTTCAAACTCCATTTCAAGTGCTCCTAAAGCATCCTTATCCTGAGTACGTTTACGTTTATCTTTAACCGCTCTTGCGAACAATTTTTTGTCTAAAACAACACCATGTAAAGAAGGAGAAGCTTTTAATGAAGCATCTTTTACATCACCTGCTTTATCCCCAAAGATTGCACGAAGCAATTTCTCTTCCGGAGTAGGATCTGATTCCCCTTTTGGAGTGATTTTTCCGATAAGAATGTCACCAGGCTTAACCTCGGCTCCAATTCTAATCATACCATTTTCATCTAGATCTTTTGTAGCTTCTTCAGAGACGTTCGGTATGTCGTTCGTTAATTCTTCGTTACCTAACTTAGTATCTCTAACTTCTAATGAATAATCATCCACGTGAATAGAGGTAAAAATATCGTCACGAACTACTTTTTCAGAAATTACAATCGCATCCTCGAAGTTGTATCCTTTCCATGGCATAAAGGCAACTTTTAGGTTTCTACCTAAAGCCAATTCACCATTTTGAGTCGCATACCCTTCTGATAATACTTGTCCAGGAACCACTCTATCCCCTTTTCTTACGATAGGTTTAAGGTTGATACTTGTACCTTGATTGGTTTTTCTAAATTTAATTAGATTATATGTTTTCTCATCTGGCTCAAAACTCACCATTCTTTCTTCTTCAGAACGATCGTATTTGATAGTGATTATATTTGCGTCTACATACTCTATAACTCCATCTCCTTCAGCATTAATCAATACTCTAGAATCAGAAGCTACTTGACGCTCTAAACCAGTTCCAACAATTGGAGCTTCAGGACGAATTAATGGTACGGCCTGACGCATCATGTTAGATCCCATCAATGCTCTATTCGCATCATCATGCTCCAAGAAAGGAATCAATGAAGCCGAGATAGAAGCAATTTGATTTGGAGCAACATCAGTGTAATCTACACGTGTTGGTTCAATTACCGGGAAATCACCTTCTTGACGCGCAATTACGTCTTCGGCAGTAATTTTTCCAGTAGCATCCATTTGGATGTTTGCTTGAGCAATCATCATTCCCTCTTCTTCTTCTGCGCTTAAGTATACCGGAGTAGAAACTAAATCTACAGTTCCGTTAGTTACTTTACGATACGGTGTTTCAATGAAACCCATTCCGTTTACTTTAGCATAAACACCAAGAGATGAAATTAAACCAATATTTGGTCCCTCTGGAGTTTCAATTGGACATAAACGTCCGTAATGCGTATAGTGAACGTCACGTACCTCAAATCCTGCTCTTTCTCTCGAAAGTCCACCTGGTCCTAGTGCAGATAATCTTCTTTTGTGCGTAATCTCAGCAAGTGGATTCGTTTGATCCATAAATTGAGACAACTGGTTTGTTCCAAAGAAAGAGTTGATAACCGATGACAATGTTTTTGCATTAATCAAATCTATTGGCGTAAACACCTCGTTATCTCTAACGTTCATTCTCTCGCGAATAGTTCTTGCCATACGCGCTAAACCAACACCAAATTGTTGAGACAATTGTTCTCCAACTGTTCTAACACGACGGTTTGATAAGTGATCAATATCATCAATCTCTGCTTTGGAGTTGATCAATTCAATCAAATATTTCACAATGGTTATGATATCTTCTTTGGTCAAGACTTGCTTTTCCATTGGAGTATCCAACCCTAATTTTTTATTTATTCTGTAACGACCTACTTCACCTAAGTTGTAACGTTGATCAGAGAAAAATAATTTATCAATGATCCCACGAGCCGTTTCTTCATCAGGCGGTTCAGCGTTACGCAGTTGTCTGTAGATATGTTCAACAGCCTCTTTTTCAGAGTTTGTTGGATCTTTTTGTAGCGTATTGTGAATGATCGCATAATCACCTTGATTTGCATCTTCTTTGTGCAACAAAATAGATTTAACGTTAGAATCAATGATTTCTTCCACATTATCTTTGTCGATAATAGTATCTCTATCAAGGATTATTTCGTTACGTTCGATAGAAACTACTTCACCAGTATCTTCATCCACAAAATCTTCATGCCATGTATTCAATACACGAGCAGCTAATTTTCTACCGATATATTTTTTAAGACCTGTCTTAGAGACTTTAATTTCTTCAGCAAGATCAAAAATTTCTAGAATATCTTTATCTCTTTCAAAACCAATTGCTCTAAAAAGAGTAGTAACCGGTAATTTTTTCTTTCTATCGATATAAGCATACATTACGCTATTAATATCTGTAGAAAATTCTATCCAAGAACCTTTAAAAGGAATTACTCTGGCAGAATACAATTTTGTACCATTTGCATGGAATGATTGACCAAAGAATACACCTGGAGATCTGTGTAATTGAGAAACAACTACACGCTCAGCACCATTAATAACAAATGTACCACTTGGTGTCATATAAGGAATTGTACCAAGATAAACATCTTGAACAATAGTTTCAAAATCCTCATGTTCTGGATCCGTACAATATAATTTTAGCCTTGCTTTTAAAGGCACACTATATGTTAAACCTCTTTCTATACATTCCTGAATTGTATAACGTGGTGGATCTACAAAATAATCAAGGAATTCTAATACAAAGTTATTTCTTGTATCGGTAATTGGGAAATTTTCCATGAAGGTATTGTAAAGCCCTTCGTCGCCTCTTTCGTCAGATTTGGTTTCTAATTGAAAAAAATCTTTAAACGATTTAACCTGAACATCAAGAAAATCTGGATAATCAGGAATATTTTTTGTTGAGGCAAAATTCAATCTTTCAGTCTGATTTGTTATCATCTATGGACAAAATTTTGATTAAAAAAGTAATTTTTTTGTACAAATATGGATTTATTTATACTTTTCTTTTACTACCATTACATCTTTAAAAACCAATTTAAGATAACTACTTTCTTATTATCTGTTAATTTTTTTTCCTCGTAATGGGTAAAATAAAACTGTTTTCAAAGACCACTATGTAAATATACAAGGTAGACTTTTGTTATACGAAAAATGGTTTAGGTCATTGGGTGACTAAACCCAAGACCTAAACCTTATTCTTTAAACTGAGTTTAACTATTTTAGCTCAACAACAGCTCCAGCTTCTTCTAAAGATTTTTTAAGCCCTTCAGCTTCTTCTTTAGAAACACCTTCTTTAACATTGCTCGGTGCGCTATCAACTACATCTTTAGCTTCTTTCAAACCTAAACCTGTAAGTTCTTTAACTAATTTTACAACTGCTAATTTAGAAGAACCAGCTTCTTTCAATACAACTGTAAATTCTGTTTGAACTTCTTCAGCAGCAGCTTCACCACCACCTGAAACTACTACAGCTGCAGCAGCTGGTTCGATTCCGTACTCATCTTTTAATATTGTTGCTAATTCGTTAACTTCTTTTACTGTCAGGTTAACTAATTGTTCTGCGAATTGTTTCAAATCTGCCATTTTTTCTATCGTTTTAAAATGATTTGTAAAAATATAATTTATTTATTGTGCGCGTTTTTTAAATAAAATTAGAGTAAAACTCTATTTTTATTATGCTTCTACTTCTTCTGTGGCCTCTTCGCTTTTTGCGAATTGGTTTTGAAGAGCAGAAATAACTCTTTGTGCTGGTGACTGCAATAATCCAATAAGTTCGCCGATAAGCTCTTCTTTAGACTTGATAGTTGCTAACGCATCTAATTGATCATCTCCAATATAAATTTCAGAGTTAATATAAGCTCCTTTTAATACAGGTTTAGCTGATTTTTTTCTGAAATCTTTGATAATTTTACCAGGAGCATTTGCTATCTCAGAAATGAATATAGCGCTATTACCAGTCAAAACTGAAGGTAAATCTCCATAATCATTAGCTGAAGCTTCCATAGCTTTTGCAAGCAAGGTATTTTTAACTACTTCTAATTTTATACCTGCTTTAAAGCAAGCTCTTCTCAAGTTTGAAGTTGATTCTGCATTCATTCCAGAAATATCAGATACATAAACAATGTTTGTACCAGCTAACTGTGCAGTTAAAACTTCAATCGCGATTGATTTTTCTTCTCTAGTCATACTAAAAATTTTTAACTACCAATTATACTGCTTTAGGATCCAATGCAATTGCAGGACTCATAGTGCTCGTTAGGTAAATACTTTTAATGTACGTTCCTTTAGCAGCAGTTGGCTTAAGTTTGATTAATGTTTGAATAATTTCGTGCGCATTGTCAACGATTTGCTCGATTCCAAAAGAAATTTTACCAATTCCTGCATGCACAATACCAGTTTTATCAACTTTAAAGTCAATTTTACCAGCTTTAACCTCTTGAACAGCTTTTGCAACATCCATAGTTACAGTACCTGTTTTAGGGTTTGGCATTAAACCTCTAGGTCCTAATATACGACCTAATGGACCTAATTTACCCATAACAGAAGGCATAGTGATGATAACATCAACATCTGTCCAACCGTCTTTAATTTTTTGCAAATAATCGTCAAGACCTACATAGTCTGCACCAGCTGCTAAAGCTTCCGCTTCTTTATCTGGAGTAACTAATGCTAACACTTTAACGTCTTTACCAGTTCCGTGAGGTAATGTTACCACACCTCTAACCATTTGATTCGCTTTTCTTGGATCTACACCCAAACGTACTGCGATATCAACAGACTCATCAAATTTTGCAGAAGCAACTACTTTTATTAATGCCGCAGCATCTTTAAGAGAATATAGTTTGTTCTTTTCAATTTTTGAAGCAGCCTCTTTTTGCTTTTTTGTCAATTTTGCCATGTCTTTCTCTTAATTAAAAAGGAGAATCTCCTGATACAGTTATACCCATAGACCTAGCAGTTCCAGCAATCATGCTCATAGCAGATTCGATTGTGAATGCATTTAAATCTACCATTTTATCTTCAGCAATTGCTTTGATAACGTCCCAAGTAACGCTTGCTACTTTTTTACGATTTGGTTCACCTGATCCTGACTTTAGCTTTGCAGCTTCCAATAACTGGACAGCAGCTGGAGGAGTTTTTACAACAAAATCAAATGATTTGTCTTTATACACAGTTATTTGTACTGGGCATATTTTGCCGGGTTTATCTTGAGTTCTAGCATTAAATTGCTTACAGAATTCCATGATGTTTACCCCAGCAGCTCCTAAAGCAGGTCCAACCGGTGGCGACGGATTCGCAGCACCTCCCTTAACTTGTAGTTTAACTACCTTACTAATTTCTTTAGCCATTTTTTAAAAAATTTAACACTACAATCAGTGGAAGCGATTGTAATGGATATTATAGATGTAACAAAAAATTATACTTTTTCAACTTGCATAAAACTCAACTCTAATGGTGTTTTTCTTCCGAAAATCTTGACCATTACTTCTAGCTTACGCTTTTCTTCATTAATTTTTTCAACAGTACCGTTAAATCCATTAAAAGGCCCATCAACAACCTTAATCGTCTCACCGATATTGAAAGGGATTGAACGTGTGTCTGTATTTACAGCCAACTCATCAACTTTACCTAACATTCTGTTTACTTCAGAAATTCTCAAAGGAACAGGTTCTCCACCTTTTATTTCACCTAAAAAACCAATAACACTTGTTATAGACTTGA
Organism: Flavobacterium sp. DSR3-2; assembly: GCF_049896525.1. Taxonomy (NCBI): domain Bacteria; kingdom Pseudomonadati; phylum Bacteroidota; class Flavobacteriia; order Flavobacteriales; family Flavobacteriaceae; genus Flavobacterium; species Flavobacterium sp. DSR3-2. Next base: position 467,666 of record NZ_JAFCUM010000002.1, on the reverse strand, counting down.
TAATATGCGGTATTTCACCAATAAGATTCGCTTCAATCATAACATAACCAGGAAAATAAACTTTATCTTTTACGATTTTTTTTCCTTCTTTCACAGTAACGACTTTTTCAGTAGGAACTAAAACCTGCGAAACGTAATCTTCCATCCCCAATCTTGCGATTTCAGTTTCGATGTATGCTTTCACTTTATTCTCTTGTCCACTTACTGCCCTAACGACATACCACTTTTTAACATTATTATCTGCCATAATAAAAAGATTAAGCTTTTATCCAGTTAAAAAATCCAGCTAAAGCTTTTGCGAAAATTTCATCTACACCCCATGTTGCCAAGGCGAATAATACTGAAAAAACAGCAACAACAATCGTTAGACGTTGCACCTCAGGCCAAGCAGGCCAAGTTACATTTGACTTTAATTCCTCAAATGCTTCCGATAAGTAATTAACAACTTTTGTCATTATGATTTATTTTTTTGCACGGGCGGAGGGATTCGAACCCCCATCAACGGTTTTGGAGACCGCTATTCTACCCTTGAACTACGCCCGTTAGTTAAAAGCCAGCGATTTTTCAGTTATGAAAATCAACTGGCTTTATATTTTTTTTGAGATATTATCCTACAATCTCAGTTACTTGTCCAGCACCTACAGTTCTACCACCTTCACGGATAGCGAAACGTAAACCAACGCTCATTGCGATTGGGCTTAACAAAGCAACATTGATAGTTAAGTTATCTCCTGGCATTACCATCTCTACACCTTCTGGTAAAGTAATAACTCCTGTTACGTCAGTTGTACGTACGTAAAACTGTGGACGGTAGTTATTATGAAATGGCGTATGACGACCACCCTCTTCTTTTTTCAAGATATATACCTCAGCTTTGAAAGTAGCGTGTGGCTTAACTGAACCTGGCTTAATGATAACCATTCCTCTTTTGATAGATTCTTTATCAACACCACGTAACAATAAACCTACGTTATCTCCTGCTTCACCTCTATCAAGAATTTTACGGAACATCTCAACTCCAGTAATAGTAGAAGTCAATTTTTCAGCTCCCATACCAATGATTTCAACAGCATCACCTGTATTAGCAATTCCAGTCTCGATACGACCTGTAGCAACAGTTCCACGACCAGTAATTGTAAATACATCTTCAACCGGCATCAAAAATGGTTTTGCTGTATCACGAATTGGTTCTTCAATCCATGAATCACAAGCGGCCATTAATTCAATAATTTTTGGTACCCAAGTTGGATCACTATTCAATCCTCCAAGAGCAGACCCTTGAATAACTGGACAATTATCTCCATCATATTCATAGAAAGACAATAAGTCTCTAATTTCCATTTCAACAAGTTCCAATAATTCTTCGTCATCAACCATATCCACTTTATTCATGAATACTACCATTCTAGGAATACCTACTTGGCGACCTAAAAGAATGTGTTCACGTGTCTGTGGCATTGGCCCATCAGTAGCAGCTACAACAAGAATAGCACCGTCCATTTGAGCAGCACCAGTAACCATGTTTTTTACGTAATCCGCGTGACCAGGACAGTCAACGTGAGCGTAATGACGGTTTGCAGTTTCGTACTCAACGTGAGATGTGTTAATTGTAATACCTCTTTCTTTTTCTTCAGGTGCATTATCAATTTGATCAAATGATTTTGCTTGACAGTAACCAGCATCAGATAATACTTTAGTGATTGCTGCTGTTAATGTAGTTTTTCCGTGATCCACGTGCCCAATTGTACCAATGTTTAAGTGGGGCTTGTTACGGTTAAAGGTTTCCTTTGCCATTTTACTTAATTTTTAATCTTAGTTATATATTAATTTCTATTTCCTACTTACTTGAGCCAATGTCGGGAATTGAACCCGAGACCTCTTCCTTACCAAGGAAGCACTCTACCCCTGAGCTACACCGGCAGAGAATTCCGTTTAAACTATAAATGTTGAATTTTAAATTAATTTAAAAATATAATTCAACAATTAAGAGAGTACTAGTGGGGAGAGCAGGATTCGAACCTGCGAAGTTCACACAGCAGATTTACAGTCTGCCCTCGTTGGCCGCTTGAGTATCTCCCCTACTTTTTCTATCATCAAACCTTTACAGTCCTGAGCCGGCGGAGGGACTCGAACCCACGACCTGCTGATTACAAATCAGCTGCTCTAGCCAACTGAGCTACGCTGGCGAATCAATAAAAAAAGTCCGCTATTTCTAACGGACTGCAAATGTAGAGATTTTATCTCTCAATCAAAACATTTTTTTGAAAAAATTTACATTAAACATGAGAACTTATCTTTTCTTTTCTTTTTAACAACATTCGTTCTAAAGATTCTGCCGAAAGTTCCAAAGCCTCTTCAAAAGTTTTACACTGCTTTTTTACTAAAAAATCATCTCCGGGGACATTAATTTTCACTTCCGCAATTTTATTCTCTTTATCACTTGTCTTTTCAACTTTCAAAAAAACATCCGCTGACACGACTTTGTCATAGTACTTTTCTAACTTGTCCATTCTTTCTTGAACAAAATCTACTAGCTTTTTGTCAACAGTAAAGTTAACTGCATGAACACTTACCTTCATAATCACCTTTTTTAATTGTTACACATTATATCACTTCTGTCCTCTGGGATGGGCATCTTTGTGCACATTTTTAAGTTCTGACAAACTACTATGAGTATAAACCTGAGTAGACGCGAGACTGGAATGCCCTAATAATTCTTTAACTGAATTTAAATCTGCTCCATTATTTAATAAATGTGTCGCAAAAGTATGCCTCAGTATATGAGGACTCTTTTTTACTTTTTCAGAAACAACACTAAAGTTAGAATTTATTAATCGATACACAAAAGAATCATTTAATTTTAACCCTTTTTTGGTAAGAAAAAAATAATTATTATCAACAATATCCGACAGTAAAGTTCTTTCATATAAGTATAATGAAAACTGATCTGTAATTATTGATAAAACAGGAAGAATGCGCTCTTTGTTTCGCTTTCCCAACACTTTTATAGTACCACTCGATAAATTAATATTTTCTATTTGAAGATTAATCAATTCAGCTCTTCGCATTCCTGTCGTGTAAAATAAATCAATAATAAGCTTATTCCTGACCTCTTCAAATCCTATTGTATTTTGTATTTGATCCAGAACTGCCAGCACTTCCTTTTCAGAAAAAGGAATCTGTATAACCTTGGGAGTTTTGAGCGCTTTATGTTTTAAAAGCGGACTAACTCGTATTTGTTTCGTTTTTAATAGAAACTTGTAAAACGCTTTTAAGGAAGCTATCTTTCTATTCACCGAAACATTGGATACTGAATCATCAACTAATGAAACTATCCAATTTCTAATTTGACCGTAATGAACCTGATCAATATTTTCCTGATCAAAATGGAGCCTATTAAACGATTCAAAAGAATTAATATCTTTACAATACGCCGTTATTGTATGTGAGGAATATTTTTTCTCTAAGCAGAGATAATCTCGAAATGCATCTTTATTTGTAGACATAAAAAAACCGTTAGCATCAAAGTTATAAAATTTTGATGACTAACGGTTTTTTATTTAATGGAATCGACTAACTTTCTAAGTTATCTCTCATATTTTGGATATAAGCCGCTTTTTGAATTTTGATTCTATTAGTAACTGAAGGCTTAATAAAAGCAGTACGTGCTCTTAATTGACGTACAGTTCCTGTTTTATCAAATTTTCTTTTGTAACGTTTTAACGCTCTATCGATATTTTCTCCGTCTTTAATTGGTATAATTAACATAATATAGACACCCCCTTTCTTTAAGTATGCAAAAGTAGATAAATTTTTGAATTTTTAGTTATGAATTGCTAATTTATTTTGAACGTGCTTGCAAAACATCAATTCCGTAACACGATTACGTTTTCATTTACTCTCAGGCATTCGCTGCAATCTTTTCCGTAGCGACGCACCTGTAAAGGATTTCCACTACTATTTTCGGCACAAAAAAAGAGTCAAAAAATAAATTGACTCTTTTTTTTCTTTATTAAAACCCACTTTATTGAGCCTAAAGCATCATGTTACGAAAAACTTATTCGCTTTTGATATAATTGTTTTAAGGCCAAACTACTTTACTGCAGGCTCGTAATTCTGATTATCAATAATCATTTTTCCTAAAATCTCTTTAAGAATTTCTGAAGTTCCTCCGCCTATTGGTCCTAAACGACTGTCTCTAAACAAACGTGCTAATGGATACTCCTCCATGTAACCATAACCACCTAACATTTGTAAACAGCTATAAATAGCCTCATCTGCAACTTTAGTAGATTTTAGCTTAGCCATAGTCGCCTCCTTTACCACGTATTCTCCTTTGTCTAAACGAGCGACTGCGGCGTAGTTAAAAACCTTACAATGTTCTACCTCCGTTGCATGCTCAACAAGCGTATGTCTCAATGCTTGATACTTACTGATTTTTTTTCCGAAAGCTTCTCTATGAGACATGTAATCTATTGTATAATCTATCGCATATTCTCCTCTAGCATGCGCGTTTATCGCCATAATTAAACGCTCCAAAGCAAAATGCTGCATGATATAAGGAAATCCCTTCCCCTCTTCACCCATTAAGTTTTCTGCTGGAATCTCTACGTTATCAAATGCGATTTCAGCTGTATCGGATGCTCTCCAACCTAATTTATCTAACTTGACAGCCGATATACCTTTCAAACTGGTATCCATTAAAAATATGCTGATCCCTTTATTCCCAAGTTCAGGACTAGTTTTTGCAGCAACAATATAATAGTCTGCATAAACACCGTTTGTAATAAATGTTTTGGAACCATTAATAATATATTTATTTCCTTTTTTGACGGCATTAGTGCGCATCCCCGCAACATCACTACCTCCAAAAGGCTCTGAAATACATAAAGCACCTATTTTTTTTCCCGCGATACTTGGTATTAAGTAGTCTTGTTTTATTCTTTCGTCACCTTCTGCATTCAAATGGGTCATTGCTAAATATGCATGAGCCCACATTGCAGCAGCAAAACCTGACGACTTAATTTTTTGTAATTCTTCGAGAAAAATAACAGTGTAAAATAAATCTAGATCCAGACCGCCATAAGCTTCTGGATATGCAAGACCAAAATACCCCATCTCGCCAAATTTCTCCCAAATAAAACGGTCTATCGTACCTGTTTTTTCCCATTTTTCTATATGCGGAACAACTTCTTTCTGCAAAAAGTCTTTTAAACTTTCTCTAAATGCTTGGTGTTCTTCAGTGAAATAAATTGAATTCATATATTGTATATTTTTTTAACAAATAGTATTAATTGAAACATAATGATGCGGTGATGTTTCAGTTTTTGCTTTTTTTAACAGTTAAAATAATTAGTGAATAAAAAAGTAATGCATCTATTTAAAAATGTAAAATAATACTACTTTCCATAGCTTTAAATTTGATACTTCTAATTAAAGTCCAAATATAAGCCAATTATATTTGCTTTATCAACAGGAAATCCCTTAATTTTTGTTAAATCCTCAATATTCTTAATATTTCCATTCATACTCCTGTACGTTACGATTTCCTTAGCCAACGCGTATCTAAAATAATGAAACTGTGAAAGCTCCCTCAACGAAGCGTTATTGACCTCTATTTTTTTAAATCGTGGTACTGCCAAAACTTTAAAATGCGTTATTAAATTTTCAATTACTTCAGGTGATAATCCCCAAATATCCTGCATTTGTTCCATCGAAACAAATCCTCCTAAAGTTTCTTTTTGTTTCAAAATACGAACAGAAATAGCTTCGCCAATTCCGTAAATTTTGACTAAATCTTCTTTTGTCGCCTGATTGATATCAATAATGATAATTCTTTCTTTTTTAACGAAAGCCTCATTTTGATACGCTTCGTATTCTTTAATTGTACGATTCTGTTTTTTATTATTTACCCAATCCGGAAATTTGAAATAAGGACTTATTAGGTTCAACAATGAATCCGAAATTTTGGTTACATTTTGAAATTCTTTAGCTGAATTAACGTATTTATTTTTTTTTCTGAAAGCCAGCAAACGATCTATCTCTTGAATTGCCATTCCTAATTTATACCCTTTATAATCCGTTATAAAATTCGGGTTGAAAAGGTATAATTTTGGTTTGCTGTTTTTAGAGTCAATTTTAATGGAATCCATCTGAGTTTGTAGTGAAAGCCATTTTTGTTTTTCAGGATATTCTTTACTCACGGTGCTAAAATCAATAAAGAAATAAATCAGTTGCAAAACGACGATAATTAGAAACAACAAGAAAATACTTGTGCGCTGTTCCTTTGTGAACTTAAAATAAGTTTGAATCATTTTGAAACTCATATTCTGCTGATTTATTTGATCGTTAAAATAATATACCTAAAATTATAAATAAAATTGAGATAAATCACTCTACAAATTAAAAGATTCCAATTGATAATAAATACTTTAGATAAGTCAAATCAAAAAAAAAATATACGAAATCAAAAAAAAAAAAGGCAATGCATCACTTTTTGCAACTTAAAATTCAATTATTGTTTTTATTTTTTATAAAAAACAATACATTTGGAGCTTAATAACAAACAAAACCATATAACCCATGTCAATTTGGAAAACTAAACCCCTTTCGGTATTGCTAAATGAAGCATCAGAATCTGAAAAAGGATTAAAAAGAACATTATCGTCAGGCTCTCTCGTCGCACTTGGAGTTGGAGCAATTATTGGAGCAGGATTATTTTCGTTAACAGGAATTGCAGCGGCAGAGCATGCAGGACCGGCGGTAACGCTATCTTTTATATTGGCTGCTATAGGGTGTGCCTTTGCTGGATTATGCTATGCAGAATTTGCCTCTATGATACCTGTTGCAGGTAGTGCATACACTTACTCTTACGCCACTATGGGAGAATTCATGGCGTGGATTATAGGTTGGGATCTAGTCTTAGAATATGCCTTGGGAGCAGCAACTGTGGGTGTTAGTTGGTCACGTTACCTCCTTGAGTTATTAAGCAAATATGGCGTTCATCTTAATCCTAATTTTATTTGTTCTCCGTGGGAAACTTTAACATTAGGTGACGGTACAGTGATTAACGGTGGGTATTTTAACCTTCCCGCAGTGTTAATTGTTTCGCTACTTTCCTTGTTATTAATTAGAGGAACTAAAGAATCAGCATCTATCAATAATGTTTTAGTAATTCTGAAAGTTATAGTTGTTATTATTTTTATAATTGTTGGATGGCAATTTATTGACCCGGCAAATTACGCTCCATACATTCCGCAAAACACAGGAGTTAAAGGGGAGTTTGGATGGTCTGGAATTGCAGCAGGAGCGGGAACCGTATTCTTTGCTTTTATTGGTTTTGATGCTGTTTCAACAGCAGCACAAGAAGCAAAAAATCCTCAAAAAGGAATGCCGATTGGAATCTTAGGATCACTCGTTATATGTACAATCTTGTACGTGCTGTTTGCTCACGTTATGACTGGACTTGTGCCTTATTATAAATTTGCTAACGATGCAAAACCAGCTGCGACTGCTTTTGCTGTAACAGGTTATGATTTTCTTCAAACTGGACTAATTGTTGCTATTTTAGCCGGATATACTTCCGTAATGTTGGTGATGTTGATGGGACAAAGTCGTGTTTTTTACACCATGAGTAATGATGGTTTATTACCCCCTTTCTTTAGTGAAATTCACAAGAAATTCAGAACTCCATGGAAAACAAATCTTTTCTTTATGGTTTTTGTCAGTTTATTTGCCGGTTTAGTTCCCGTAAGTGATTTAGGACACATGGTAAGTATCGGAACCTTATTAGCTTTTGTATTAGTGTGTATTGGTATTTTGGTAATGAGAAAAAAAATGCCAGATGCCCCTAGAGCTTTCAAAACGCCTTTTGTGCCTTATGTACCTGTAGCCGGTGTTTTGGTTTGTCTGTACTTGATGTATTCGCTTCCTTATGAAAGTTGGATCCGATTAGTATTATGGATGGCATTAGGTGTTATTATCTATTTTATTTACGGAAAGAAAAAAAGTAAGTTGAACAATCCTGAGAAGTAGATTGATATCATAAGTAAAAAAGGGATTATAAAGTAAATGAAATACTTTATAATCCCTTTTTTAATTTGAATGCATTTATAAATCAAAAACCGAAGTCCGTTTTGCCCGAATCAAATCCTTTAATCGTATCCAGAAAGCCAGCGTTAAATAAACGGCAAACCACAATCCAGCGGTGGCAAATGATAAATAAATAAAAAAAAGTCGCACACTACTGGCACGCATTCCTAAAGTATCCGCTAAACGGGAGGAAACATGAAAACCGTGTTTCTCAAAAAAAAACTTAAGTTTTATAATCGCTGACATTTTATTAATTATTCGTTATGTGCAAAATTACAAAATTATATAATTGACGCCTTTGCTAAACCACTAATTGTTTTTTCAACAATTCTACCCCAACACCACACTCTAAACATTTACTTTTGTTGCAGTATTCATTCTTGAGTTGTAGTAATGACTGTGTGTCAAAAGCGCTTTTTGAAACAATTCCGAAAGAATTAAACTTATCAATAATAGCATTTTTTTCAGGTGCAACTTCATTTAAGAGACGAATTAAATCATCAGAAATTTCTTTTCCCTGACTTTTTGCAAAAGCGAATTGTAGCGGAATTATGGTATTTATAACAATCAAATCGATGAAAGATTTAGAAAGCGATTTCTTTTTTTTCGGACTTTCTTTATCAAATTGATAATGATTGAGCCAATATTCAGAAGCTGATACCTGAAACAAATTATAACAGCTTTTCAAAGAATTTAACGTGTTGATTCTCGAAAATAAATTCTGTTGGCTATTGTATAAATTAGCCAATTGCGAGAGCCTGATCGTTGGGAAATTATCCGGACGATGCTTAAAAAATTGAACAGGTTCCACATATGGCTTATCGAATTGATATTTATGCAGCAAATAAAAATACCTGAATTTTAAATCCTTAAAATAATTATCTTCCTTTTCAGAATCCAATAATCCAGCAGTTCCAAAAATCAAAGCTTCTAAATTTTCAACCTCAAAACTTTCTTTTCTTATGACAGGAAAAGGAATAGTATGGGCATTTTTAAAAAAGATTTCACCGTTAGTATTTAATCCGAAATTTTTGGCCAAAAGACAAAACAACAACGCTTCCCAATCTTGATTGGTTTGTTCCAATAAATCAAATATCAGCTTGGATTTTCTTTCTAAGCGTTCAAAAAATAGACGTTCCTGCCAATTTTTAAACACAAATTCATCAATTTGCTGAATTTGCTTTTCACAAAAAATCCACGATTTTTGAGCCATTAAGGATTGGTAGTTCTCCACGGTACTTTTATCAACGTATTTCTTCAATTCCAAAACGGGAATTTCAATATTGTTTTTTCTAAAAATTTCCGTATCGTGTTCCCACACCACATGAAGAATGACGTTTTTATAGGCTTCATCTCTTTCGTGATGATGCACATACCAGTCTGAAGATTTAAGATGAATTTCTACATTTCCTGCCCATTTTTGATTACCAATAGTTATTTGGGCATTAAAAAAGTCAGGTCCGGCAAGTTCTAAATACTTACCAACATTGATAATTGCGATTTCCTCTCCATTGAAGGTTTTCAAATTCAAGGTGTCAAACTTCTTAAATTTCCATAGATAATGAAGGAAGACTTCTTTCATATTAACCATATTAAATTGAATACTAATGTAGTAAAAAAAGAAATAGCAAATTATTTAAATTAAAAATGAAACATCGATTTCATGTAGAAAACAAATTACATTATGATAACTAATAAAATAATCGTGGTTTTATTTCATCAGATACAATTTGGCGCAAGCCCGAGCATCCGATAAAGCTTCGTGGTGATTTAATGCGATATTCATTTCCCGACAGCAATCACTCAATTTGGTTGGTTTTAATCCTTTGACTCTGTAAATTTTCACGGTACATTCCCATCGAGAAGCGATATTTAAATCCGCGTAATCTAAATTATAAAGCGCCATTGATTTCGCCAAAACATTCCTATCAAAACTTTCATTGTGGGCTACTACAACTTTATTTCGAAGTCTTTTTTGAATTTCGGGATACACTTGGGCAAATGATTTTGCATTCACGGTATCGCGAGGATATATACCATGCACTTGAATGGTAAAAGGCGAATATAAATTGTTTGGAGGTTTAATCAAGCTGACAAACTCATCTGTAATTATTCCGTTTTCAACGGTAACAATACCTACGGAACAGGGATGATATCCTATTGCCGTTTCAAAATCTATAGCAGTAAAGGTCAATTTAATTTGGGATTTGGGATTGATTCGCCAGTTCGCCCTCTTGGCTCGTGCAGCGATTTTTATATTAGATCTACAAAAATACTATCAATTATACAAGTTCAACGCATTCGACAGCTTTCTTTTCATTTCCTCTTGTAAACTTTTAGGTTTTAAAACTTCTACTTCAGCAACAACGTTTACAAATTACAATTTCCTAAAAAATAATATTATTAAACTGCATTAAAAAAAAACCTGCAAGGTTCGAAAAACCTTGCAGGAGTATATATAGCAATAAATCCGTGTTTTAAGCTTATTTTATTGAACCAATAATATCATATTTGGTAATAATATGGTGACTTCCATTTTCTAATTCCACTAAAACAGCTTCATTTTCTTTCGTGAATAATTTTGAAACTTCTTCGATAGGTGTTCCGTGTTTCACTATTGGGAAAGGTTTCCCCATAATTTCCTTAATTGGTTTATCTGCTACATCTTTGTCAGCCACGTAACTTTGAAACAAATCACTTTCATCAACAGAACCTACAAATCCAGTGATATCAATTACCGGAATTTGAGAAATCTTGTATTTACGCATTCTTTCAATAGCATGAGAAACCAACTCTTCAGTACGCACCACAATTAATGGTTTATCGATATGATCCTTAATAACATCTTCGGCCTTTGTGATTTCTTCTTCCAGAAAACCACGTTCCCGCATCCAGTCATCATTAAACATTTTGCCCACATAACGACTTCCTGAATCATGAAAAAGTACCACAACAACATCTTCGGGTTTGAAATGTTCTTTAAGCTGTAACAATCCTTTTATTGCTGCTCCAGCAGAATTCCCAACAAATATTCCTTCTTCAAGCGCAATTTTTCTGGTGTACACTGCAGCATCTTTATCGGTTACTTTTGTGAAACCATCAATTAGAGAAAAGTCAACATTTTTTGGAAGAATGTCTTCTCCAATTCCTTCGGTGATATACGAATAGATTTCATTTTCGTCAAAAATTCCTGTTTCGTGGTATTTTTTAAACACAGAACCATACGTATCAATTCCCCAAATTTTAATGCTTGGATTTTTCTCTTTCAAGTATTTTGCCACTCCGGAAATTGTTCCTCCAGTTCCTACACCAACAACAAAATGAGTGATTTTACCACCTGTTTGCTCCCAAATTTCGGGACCCGTTTGCTCATAATGCGCTATTGCATTTGAAGGATTATCGTATTGATTTACATACCAGGAATTAGGAGTTTCTTCTGCTAATCTTCTAGAAACAGAATAATAGGATCTTGGATCAGTAGGTTCTACATCCGTAGGACATACCACAACTTTTGCTCCAACTGCACGAAGAATATCCATTTTCTCTTTGGACTGTTTGTCTGAAATTACACAAATCAGTTTATACCCTTTTATAATAGCTACTAATGCCAATCCCATTCCAGTATTCCCTGAAGTCCCTTCGATGATTGTCCCCCCTGGTTTCAAGCGTCCATCGGCTTCCGCATCTGCAATCATTTTTACGGCCATCCTGTCTTTTACTGAATTTCCAGGATTGAACGTTTCGACTTTTGCAAGTACCAAAGCCTCTACTTCAGCAGTTACTTTATTGAGTTTAACTAAAGGTGTATTGCCGATTGTGCCTAATATATTTTCTGCGTAGCGCATTGTAATATGAATTTAAGATTGTGATTTTGTTGTAAATACTGGTGCAAAGATAGTATTTTGTTATAAAATATTCTTCTTTATGGGATTTTGCGTTCGTGATAACAGCGACATCCTTTACTTGCTTTCTTTAAGCAAGGAAAGATATAGCGGAAAGCACGATAAAACGCCCAAAAAAAACGATATGAAAAATTGTAATTATTAATAAATTAATTGAAGAAGTTCCAAATCAAACCAAATCGAATCGTGAAATCACGCGATGGATTATTGGGTGACGCATAAAAATTGTTACCCATAAGAGCAGAATTAAAATGTTCCGCTTTGAAATAAATTCTTGTTCTTTGAATTTTTGCGTTAATGAAGAAATCAAGATTAGGATGATTTCCGATTTGCTTTTCATTTTGTACAAAAAACTCTCCTATGACCGGATTGTATTCATTGGCATAATAGCTGGAAAAGTAATTCAACGAGATACCAGTTTGTAGAAATAATGCTTTTTTGAACAAATAATTTGAATAGTAAATGGTATTACGCGTGACAATTTCAGGAACATTCAGAATTGCATCTTGTTGCTTGGTTTTTTGATATAAAATTGTATTGTCCAAAGCAAAGTTTCCAAATTTCAGTTCTCTGCCGATTTTAAGCGACAAATAATTTATGGTTCCGTTATATTGCGCTGGCGCAACAATTTGGGATTTATCCAACTTTTGCTGGGCAGTCGATGCATCAGTAAAATATAAATGATCTTTCAAAACCGAAAACTGCAGCTCGGCATCAACCCAAGGGGAAATAGCATTTGCTTTGATTGAATTAATTTTTTCATTTTTAAAATCATTCGACCAGTTGTATTGTACAAAACTGCTTTGGTGCAAATTGTAATTATTATTTGGCAGTTTATTTATATTTTGATACTGAAATGCAAGCTGGATTTCATCATTCAGGTCATATCGCACTTTTGTATCCAAATTAGAAAGCGACTGATCAGTTACGGACCTTGAGTATAAAACTTTAGCATTCCACTTATTACGTCGGTATTCATATTGTCCACCTGCACTGTTGATTTCCTGACTAAACGAACTTGGTACCGTATTTTGATTATCAAAGATAAGAATCTTGTTGTAAAAATAATTTGATCTGAAATCATCAACAAAAAACTGAAAAGTCCCTAAAGTGGTGTTTTCATAGATAAGTCCCACTCTGTTGTACATTTTATTATAACGGGTTTGGTCATTAATCCCACTATCTAAAAATAAATTTCCAAAGCGATATACCGTCTCAGAGCCGACGGTTGATGGAACTGTTTCCTGATTGTATTCGAAAAACTTATTTTCGTAATTAAATTGGTGTGTCAGGTATAGATTATTATCTCCTTTGTTAGAATTAATTCTGAAATTATGATCCAAAAAAACTCTTTTGCCTTTTAGAAACGATTTAGCGTCATTAAAATAGACTTCAAATCTTTGTCGATTGTTATAGTTTGGATCTTCACTTTCAAAATTTTCAATGGACGTGATTCCCCCGTTTTCCTCATTTAAAATGTCTTGGAAAGTATAATGGGCTTTTGCAAAATAGCGTTTGTTCTTGGTATTGTAATTGGTGGAAAATCTAAAATTGCCCGTACTGGATAATTGGTTGAGATATTCTCCTTCTGAACGCAAACCTTTATAAGCAATAGAAAAATTAAGATTTTCAGAAGTGTTTAAAGTAATAAAAGCATCAACAGACTGTCCTTTTTTTATGGTGGTTTTAAAATATAATTCGGTCACTGGAGTTGCAACTGAATAATAGCGTATTTGATTAGCCTCTAAAAAATTAAAATGTTTTGCTTTAAAACCAAATTCCGGATATGGTGAAAAATCGGTTAAGCTATATTGCAACGTGTTGTAGGTTTGTCCATCATTTGCAAAAGGTAAAAGTCCAAAAATATCTTTTCGCAAATAGTTATGACTGTATTCCTTTTGAATTGTAAGAGAAGTATCGATGTAAGTTGTGTCGTTATCTATACTGATTACCTTGTAAAGATCAATAGTGGCTAGTTTATGAACTTTTTCAGCTTTTAAAGAATCTAGCACTTCTCTTTTATCCGACGACTTAAGATTTAATCCTTTATTGAGCTTAATTTGTGAAAACAGTATTAACGGAAATAGAAATAAATATACTAAAAAAAGAATTCTCATTTGGATAAATATATAATTAAGTTACTGCCTGTTACGAATAATTTAGGTAAAGGTAAATGAAAATCTTTTTAAAAATAAAAAACCCGCTTTAAAAGCGGGTTTCAAAAAAATATTTTAATAATTAATTGATAAATGGGTTGTTTAAGATTTCCGCTTGCGGAATATCAAACGTCAATTTATCATCATTATATTGAAAACTTTCTCCAGCAAAGTACAAGTGATTAGATCCTCTAGTAACTGTCGCCTTATTTCTCTTCATTGCTAAATAACTTTTACCTTCACCCCAAAATTCTATTCTTGTTTGTAAGTAAATTTCTTTTTGCAATGTTGTTCCTGACATTGCGTTCAAGTAAACACCATCTACATTTCTTATTGTTAACAATGTTTTCAAAGTTGTTCTAGCATCAGAATCGTTTCCTAATTTTGCTTGCGCCTCTGCATTTAACAAATACATTTCTTCAATTCTCATGTATATGTAATCTGTAGTCACAGTTCTTTGTCCACCAATAACTCTATTAGGATCAAAAAATTTAAATGAAGGTCTACCAGTAGAAGTAAATTGGTCTTTCCTAATATCTGTTGATTTAATTTGATCTTGAAGCTTTTTATCCATCGTTTTAGGGTCTCCAGCCCAAGCATAACTATAAGTGTAACGATCTACCTGTCCCCACCACGAAACTAAATCTAAATCGTTAGCAACAGTCAAATTTACACCCCACATCCAGCTAGGTGTAGCTACATTATTAAATCCTGAATCAGCATTGATAAGTTTACCGTTAGAATCTACTTTACCCACTAATTGAGAAGCTGTGGTTAATGGAAATTCATTTTTAGCTATAATTTTATTAGTTACCTCTAAAACTTTTTGATAGTTCCCTTGTGCTCCATACGCGTAAGCTAACAAACCTTGCACAACGGATTGATTTACGCTACTTTTATTTTCCCTATTAAAAGTTGACAATAGGGTTTCAGACTCAGTCAAATCCTTTATGATCAATGCATAGACATCTGCAGCTGAACTTTTAGGCTGGTTAGGCACTTTAGTATCTGTATATATAGGCAAAATCAGTTCATCTGCAATATATTCTTTTTGATATAATTGCGCTAAATAAAAGTATGCGTAAGCACGTAATGCTTTAGCTTGTCCCATTATATGCTTAGCTTCAGCACTTTCAGGAATAAAATCATTTCCACCAAAAGCTGCGATGATTTGATTACTTGAAAGAATTATTCTGTAATAATACCTCCATGGCTTGTAATTATTTATATCTGTAAAATTAACCGTAGTTTGATAATTTACTATTCTTGTATACCATCCATAGTTTAGACCTGCTAACACCATGTCAGAACTTATCATATCGGTGTAAATATCATATCCCTTTTGCCCAAAATCATCATGGTCCAGATTAGTACCCCCTGATCCAGCGGTATACATTGTAGTATAAATACCTGACAGCAAACTATTCAATGCTTCAGGTTTCAAATCAACAATATCTGCAATTTGTCCTGAAGAAACTACTTCTGTCGGCTCTGCAACGAGGTAGTCTTCGCTACAGGCCGTAAAGGCAAATGCAGCAGTGAATGTTAAAATTAATTTAATATTTTTCATTTTTATTTGTTTTTACAATTAAAATTTAGCTTTAATACCTATGGAGATAGTCGACATTGGAGAATATCTGTAAGTATTTGAAGCTCCTGATAAAGATGCGGCAGGATTAAATCCCTCTCTTTTTGAAAATAAAAGCAAGTTATCTCCAGAAACATAAATATCTAAACCATACATTTTTATAGTTTTCAAAAAGTTCTGTGGCATAGAGAATCCTACTCTAACGTTATTTAGCGATAAGTAATCTGCCTTTGTAACAAATCTTGAAGAAACCCCGTTAGAAGAAAGATCTCTATTATTTGATAAACGAGGTACGCTAGTGATATCCCCTGGTTGCTGCCATCTGTTTTTAATATCCTCACTCCAATTATTTGACCCAATTAAACCGCTATGCATTAAACTTGCATATGCACCGTCATAGGAATAACCACCCAAGCTATATAGGAATTGTGTACTTAAACTGAATGCTTTATATTTAGTACTTAACGTAAAAGCACCTCTTACAACAGGAATTGCTGATTTACCAATATATTTAATGGCAGCATTAGTGTAGCTAGTTGTTTTAGTCTCAACTATGCCATTAACGTTTTGTGGATTTTCAGATTCATACTCATATAATGATTTTATAAATCCTTCATCGTTATCCTTTGTACCGTTTGTATTGGCGTCAAAATAATAAGCATTCCATTGAGGAGCACCAGTTTGAACGTCAACTCCAGCATCTTCTCTAATATAGAAATCATACAAAGAATGCCCACTAGATCTGCCATAAAGTCCATTAATATCAATTAATTTCTCTTCACCTGTGGCAGGATCAATTGGTAATTTCAATAATTCATTTTTCGGAACTTCACCGTTAACGGTAAAATCAATAAAATAATCATCCCCTTTCAATAGGTGCGCGGTAACATCAAATTCAATACCACTATTTAACAATTCACCATCATTAACTTTTAAAAGTGCATATCCCAATGAAGGACCAACTCTTCTATCAAATATAAGATCTTTTGTACGTTTTGAATAGTAATCAACCGCAACATCAAGGTATTTTCCTAAAGCAAATTCAACCCCTGTTTGAAATTGGTTTGCTTTTTCCCATGTTAAATCAGGATTACCTTTAATAAAATCACCAAGTGAAGCCTCATCATTTAGATTATTAATTGAATAAGTATCTAAACCAGGGTAATAGTCTAAGTTACCATCTGCGTCCTGGACACCTTGCTCTCCTGTAATACCGTAACTGGCTTTCAATTTTAAGAAACTAAATACACTTTGATTATCCATGAATGACTCATTAGATACAATCCATGATGCTCCAATTGAACCAAAAGTTCCCCATTTGTTATTAATAAATTTAGAGCTTCCGTCTCTTCTTACTGTTCCTGATAAAAAGTAAGTATTTTTAAAATCATAATTAACTTGACCAAAATAACTTTCTAAAGAACTCATATCTTTGTAGGAATTAGAACTCTGCTGAACTATTGCATTGTTTAATTCCAATCCATTCGGGTCAAATAGATTCGTTCTATACGCACTTAAAAACGAATTAGAAAGTTGATTATTTTCATGGGCTATTAAAGCTTCGAATGAATGTTCTCCAAAACTAGATTTATACCTTAATAAATTTAAAACATTATAATTCAAAAACTCTGTTTTTGTTTTAAAAATAGAACCGCTTTGTGACGCAGAACCTCCGTAAAAAGCATCACCTTTACTATCTCTAGATGAATTATAATATTGCGCTCCAACACGATTTTCCAAAGTTAGTCCTTTTGTAAACTTCACGTCAAACGACACATTCATATTTAACTCATGTCTGCCAGTTCGATCAATCTCCCTAGTAGCATCAGAAATTGCATTAGTCAGGCCACCAAAACGCCTTCCGTTTTCACCATAGTCATATTTATTACCGCCATAAATTGGATCTTGAACAATACTTCCATCCGTATTTCTTTCAAAAAGTGGATAAATAGAAGGCATGTTATCGGCAAACCAAAAAACACTACCTGAATCTTCAGACTGACCATTGTTATTAGATTTAGAATAAGAATAGCCAAAGTTGACACCCCCTTTTAACCATGGTTTAACTTCGTGGTTAATATTTATACGTGATGATAACCGTTCGAAATCAGAGTTTATCGAATATCCTTGATCTTTCAAGTACCCGAATGATGTGAAATAATTTGTCTTACCATCTCCTCCTCCTAATGTTAAATTAGTTTCCGATCTGATTGAAGCTTGAAAAGCATAGTCTTCCCATTTTTCAGGAGTATATTTTTTAGTAACGCCGGCTCTGACTTGACGAGTAACTGGATCAATTAATTCTCCCCCATTGGTAACATTCCAAGAATTATACTGACTTCCACCTAAACCTTTTGATAGAAATAAATTAGTATTAGCATAAGCTACGGGATCTGCTGCTTTTGTAATAACACCTTCATTATAAAGCGATTCCCATCCTAAAGCTATATACTCATCCGCAGATCTTATCGTTTTATATCTTGGCAAAAGTGCTATATTATTACCTAATTTAGTTTCAACTTGAACATACGAACCTCCCGCTTTACCTGTTTTTGTTGTAATTAGAATTACACCATTTGCGCCTCGAGAACCATAAATAGATGTTGCAGAGGCATCCTTCAATACTGTTGTAGATTCAACATCTGAGAAATTTATTGAACTTAAATTTCCAACATAAGGTACACCATCGACAACGTACAATGGATCAGAATTAGCATTAACAGAGCCAACACCACGAATTTTAATAGTAGCGTTTGAACCTGGTTGCCCTGAAGTATTTATTACACGAACACCTGCTACTTCACCAGCTAATGCTTGAGTAATATTAGTCACATTTTTACGTTCTAAAACTTCTGCCTTAATCTGTTTGAATGTTCCAGTAAAAGCTTTATTAGTAGTTGAACTATAACCCACAACGACAACTTCACTTAAAAGTACTCCGCTCTCCATTTTAATATTCAGTGTTGTTGAATTACCAACCTCAGCTGTTGTTTCTCTCATTCCGATAAAGGAAAAAACTAAAATCTCCCCTGCTTTTGCTTTAATGGAATATTTCCCTTCTAAATCAGTTTGAGTACTTCGATTTGTACCCTTTACAATTATATTTGCTCCCGGAATAGTTCCTATTGCATCAGAAACTACACCTACGACAGTCTTTTCTTGCGCAAACAAAAACTGCATCGACAAAGCCAACACCACTGAAAAAATCCATTTGAATTTTGATCTCATATTAAATTTATTTTGAATTAGTTATTCTACAAAAATCATAATAATTTCTTAAAGAAACAAATTTATTTCATAATTAACAAAAGTAATATTTGTTAAAGTTTCTTCTCAAAATAATAGATTACATCAATATTTTTTTAATTTACTACACATTATGTGTTTATAATATTGTAAAAGGCTCCCTTTTAGTCAAAATTAATTCGATGTCTAATCCCTTATTTTTAACACCACATTTAGAAATAGGAATTCACAAATCTTGACGAAATTATCTTTCTAGACCTATTACTCCTGCAGCCATAACATTACCATCTGATTTCCAGATTAAGTTTTTAATAATATTAAACAGTCATCTCAACGGGCTAGAAAAAAATTAAAACCTGTTGTAAAACAGGAAAGTATTTCATTTGCAGTAACACATATAGAGCCTGTAATTATTGATGAAATCAATAATTTACATGCATTTATAAAAGCGATGCTGAACAGCATTTTAAAATTAGATACAAAACCCGTTCATATTACAACAAACGGAAACAGTCCATTCATACCTAAAGGCGGAATTAAAAACCGTGGAGGATAAATTTTCACTGAAGCGGAAATTGAAATCCTAAATACAATTCCAAATGCCATTATCTTAAAGGGAGATTCAAAATTTATGAATATTGCCGCCGCTTCTATATTGGCGAAAAATTATTGGGAACCCTATGTGAACAAGATTCATGAGTAATTCCCAATGTACAATTGCAAACAAAATAAAGGATATCTCACCAAAGAACATTGGGAAGCTATCCGAATTTATGGCGTTACAAAATACCACCGAATGACATTTCGATTCTTGCCAGAACAATTGAAATTTAATTCATGATTTTAGTTTAGAGATTGCTAATTTCAGATTTCTCAAAAATTGCATCAAAAAAAATGAAGAAATATTTTAAGATTTCGGTTTTCACTTCGGCTTCATTCACTTTTTCGACTACAAGTTTAAATTTAAAGAAGTTACGGCTTTACCGCGGATCCCACACCGAATAATATTGTTCAAATAACTTAAAGCAGCATTTACGTTTACTATATATTCATGCTTTGTTATCCAGCGTGAAGCACGGACGACCATAGCGCAAATTATTCAGGTTAATAAAGTTCCCGCACCCAACCAAACTCCAGTTTCAACTGTCCTACAGAAACAGAAATTCACAAAGCAGATCGTACATTTCTCACTAAAATTATAAAAACCAACGAACTGCCACATGATTTTTTGAAACCGATTTTGATTGACATAAGGTAGCTACGTAAAAATTTCAGGTGTTTTGATTACCTGCAATTTGATGTGTATTCAAAGTATGGCAAAATTTATTAAAAAAAGTGTTTTAGAATTTACCGATAAGTTCAAAACAGATTTAGATTGTCTGAAATATCCAGCAGAAATAAAGTATTAAGAAGGGTTTAAATGCGTCTAAATGAAATGAAACAAAATTTACTATTCGTAAAAAGAATTTCGCAAGAGATTGTGACGCATTCCATCATATTGAAAGGCCAA
This sequence comes from Flavobacterium sp. DSR3-2, assembly GCF_049896525.1. Lineage (NCBI taxonomy): Bacteria > Pseudomonadati > Bacteroidota > Flavobacteriia > Flavobacteriales > Flavobacteriaceae > Flavobacterium > Flavobacterium sp. DSR3-2. The sequence continues at coordinate 447,173 of NZ_JAFCUM010000002.1, read as the reverse complement.
TTGTGTGAGCTATTTTTCACAGAGTTCGATTTGGTTTCAGAAAAGTATTTACAATTGTTTTTGAAATGAGATCAACCACAAAAGGTTTCTCTACAAAACAACTGGCAAAACGATTAAAAATCATTAAAAGATTGGCAATTAATTTCGTTAAAAAGTTAAAGTCAGTATGCAAAGTACTGCCTTACAGCCAATGATTGTTGAGATTCTCGTTGATCAATTTGTTTTTGGTGACAGAGAAGATCTTAAACAGGGAAGGACCAATAATTTAAAAAAAAGAAGTTGATAATCGCCGTTAAAATCAATGATACGGGCGGAATTAAAAAGGTGTATGTTGACCAACGTAAAGATTATTCCTGTAAAAAAATAAGTAAAATATTTGTTAATCATATTTTTAAATATGCGATAATAAAAACGGACAAATGGACTAATTATAATCTATTAAAAAAAGAGTTTGATTTAAAACAACTTATGAGTGACAAAGGAAAATCTTCAAAAGAATTATACACTGGAATTTATCAAGTAAAATTGTGGTTGAGGAGCACTTTTTTTTGGGTTAATAAGGTGAATACATATAAAAGTATTTAGATGACTTTAATTACAAAAGAAAAGGTGATATTATAAGTTAAGCATGTTTAACCTACTCATAAACAAATAATAAATACTACAAAAATTATCTTAAGACATTACAAGAAGTGAATAAATGAACACCTCAAAATAAAAATAAGCCAATAAAATTATACCATAAACTAAAAGTTTTTTACATCAAACTTTTCTTTTTACAGCGTATAAAAGGTTCTACATGTTTACTCAATAAACCAGACTAAATTGACGTAACAAAAATGCTTTCATTACAAAAAAAATCTCCCACAATCAAAATGACTGGGAAGATTTTCTCTAATTAAATTATAATGTAATTTACCAACCAGGATTTTGCTGAGCAGCTAAAATTGGATTAGTTGTTGTTACTAATAATGGAAGTGGCCATAAGAATCTAAAATCGTTTCCTGGAATAGCCACATTTGTTCTTGGACCTGTATATGCCGTTCCTAGTGTAAAAGAACCCGCAGGAGGGTTACCATTTGCTAATTTTGCAGGAATTCCATCTATAGGAAATAAATTATCGCCCTGTAATCTGTGAATATCAGACCATCTTCTGCCTTCACAAATAAATTCAATTCTACGTTCTTTTAATATTGCACCAACTAAATCTTTTGCTGTTATGAAACTTGCTGCAGTGTAAGCTTGGGTACCTGGGGCGGCTAATGATCTATTTCTTACTCTATTCAATTGTGTCAAAGCCGTCGTTAAATCCGGCATAGTTTTTCTAGAATTGGCCTCTGCCATGTTCAGAAGAACTTCTGCGAAACGAATTACTGGAGCAGGATCAGTTGAATTTGTAATGTCAGTATACTTGTTGGTTAAAACATTACCAGCATTTATTGTTGTCATCACACCATTTTCTCTTCTTTTATCATCATTCAACCAAATTGGATCTCTCCAAATAATTGGACTAATACAAATTAATGCTCTGTTTTTATACATTGACGCAAGAGCACCATTCACACCTGGGTTTTGACCAGCTGTAGCACCGTGTTGAATTGAAAAAATACTCTCAACGTTCGTACTTAATGTAAAGGCAGCGGCTGGAGTTGGAGCTAAAGAAAGAGCAGATAGTTTTGACCCTTCAACTATTACATTATCCCAATCTCTTTTTTGTAAATACACTCTAGTTTTAAAAGCGATAGCAGCTTCTTTCGTTGCCCTAAATTTATTTGTACCAACGAGGTTGCCCTCAGCAAAATTTAAATCAGCTAAAACTTTAGTGTAACATTCCGCTACTGTATTTCTTCCTTGAGCTTTTTCGCTTTCTACTTCCGCATCAGTATCAACACCTACTTCTCTGTATGGAAGACCCGGATGACTTGCATCAACAGTAAAATTGTAAGGCCTTGCAAAATAATTCAACATTTCAAAATGTGTTATTGCTCTTAAAAATCTTGCCTCTCCTATGTAACTATTTCCAAGCTGAGTTGTAATAACATTCTTTCTTACTGCATCAGTTACACCCTCAATAATTAGATTACATCTGTTAATTAATCTATAACCATCCACAAAATAATAGGTATTGTTTGCTGTACCAGCATCATATGTACCTGTATATGTTAACTGGTAAAATCCAGCTAAATTAATAACATCTTCTCCTCGATTATCCCCTTGCTGAACAAAAGCCGCACCCCAAATATAACCTCGTCCGCTATTCGGGTTGTTTGCTGTATTATTAAAGATACCAACCGAAGCCGCGTTATACATACCGTTCATTGAAGCCGTTATCAAAGTAGGTGTTGTGAATGCAACATCAGAGGCTACCGCATTTATAGGAGTTAGTTCCAATATTTTCTCATCTGAACAAGAAAACAATCCCATTGCTAGCATTACACTAGTTACTATTTTTATGTGTTTTTTCATCTTTTTATAAATTTACGTTAAGACCAATTGAAAAAATTCTTGCTCTTGGTGTACCGTTTAAATCAACCCCAGAAGTTTCTAATTCCGGATCTAATCCTTTGTATTTGGTTATTAAGAATAAATTTTGAACCTGCGCAGACAATCTTACTCCTTCAACACTTATTTTTTCCGTTAAAATTTTTGGAAATGAATACCCTAAACTTATGTTATCTAAACTAATAAAGTCAGCATCTTCTACAAAACGAGTAGTTAGATTACTTGCTTGGTTAATAAATGGATTTTGGTTAGCAACTAATCTAGGCGTCATTCCGTCACCAGGATTTGTTGGACTTTGCCATCTACCAAGGATTTCTGTGCTATTGTTGCTTAACCCTAAATTAAGTAAATCTCTTCTAGTACCATTAAAAACTTTGTTTCCACCACTGAAGCGAATCAAAAAACTAAAATCAAAATCCTTGTAGCTCATTTTAGAATTAAATCCACCAAAATAAGTAGGAAGCGAATTTCCCTGAATCTTTTTATCGCCTTGTGTTAAAGACGATGCAACGGATACGTTAGTTGGATCGGCTGGATTAAATACTTTGTAGTTAGCTGTTGCTATATTTCCTTGTACCAAGCTACCATCAGCTTTGTAATAAACCGGATTACCGTTCGCTGTATTTACTCCCCAATATGTAAATCCATATAATGAATTTAGAGATTCACCTTCACGAATAATGATATTTGGCTGAATATTTATATCTCCTGAACTTCCACCAATGATATCCGCACCATTATTTGGCAAATTGTAAACTTTATTTTTTTGCAAAGTTAAATTTGCATTGACATTCCACTTGAAATCTTTAGTGTTTATAACACTGTAATCTACTCCAAATTCATACCCATTATTTAATACATTTGCAGCATTTCTATCTATTGCATTTCCTGGAACACCTAATGAAGGATCTATTGGAAATTGAAGAACTACATCTTCAGAGGTATTTTTGAAATAATCAAAGTTTAAAGTCAAACGATTATTAAATAAAGACACATCTACTCCATAATCAATTTTAGTGCTTGTTTCCCATTTCAAATTCCTGTTTGCAAAAGTTGTAAATGCAATACCATTGTTTGGACCATAAAATGAAGGAGAATATGTACTCAAATAAGGATAATTACTCCTACCTACATTAGTGTTACCCGTTAAAGAGTAAGAACCCCTGATTTTGAATTGTGAAATGACACTTTTAAAATCTTCCATAAAACCCTCGTTGGCTATGTTCCAACCCCCAGATATTCCCGGGAAATTTTGGTAACGAATGTCCGAATTAAATTTTGATAGTCCATCACGTCTTACAGTTCCTTGTACAAAATATTTACTTTTATAATTGTAGCTTGCTCTACCAATATAAGAAATGATACCTTCCTCATTAACTCCACCACCCGACTCTTGTGTCCCAAAAGCTCCTGTAACTACATTTTGATTAAAAAATGGATCAGTTATATTAGTACCTGTAGCAAAAAAATTTTCATTCTTTTCTTTTTGAGCCTCGTAAACAGCGGTTAACGATAAGTTATGATCGTTACCAAACGTTTTATTGTACGATAAAATATTTTGAACATTCCAGCGAGTTAGAGTATTATTATTGTTACTCAAACGTCCATTTGTCCCACGACCATCACCATGCAACGGGTTCCAATATAAAAATCCGTTTGTTGACGCGTTGTCAACTCCAATTTGGAAGCGATAATTTAAACCTTTCACGATATCAGCCGATAAAAAAGCACTGGATATAATTCTAGTTACTTTAGATTCAAATTTATTATTTGCTAATACATAGCTAATATTGGATAAATTGTCCGTTGCCTGAGTAAGATTTGTTCCCTGACCAATATTTCCTGACGCATTTAGGTTATAGCCTGTTGGGTTTTTTGCGTCGAGAGGAGAAGTATTTGGCAACTGTCTTATTGCACTAAAGATATTTCCTGAAATAGAGTTTCTTCCTGTATTTAATCCCTCTGTATTAGTTTTGGTAACTCCAATGTTAGCTCCGGCCGTTAACCATGTAGTTATTTCATGTTCAAGGTTAGATCTAAGAGAATACCGATCTAAACTGTTTGATTTCGCAATACCATCTTGAGTGGAGTATCCTAATGACATGAAATATTTAGTCTTATCAGAACCTCCATTAAAAGATAGAGAATGATCTGTTTGAACAGCTCCTTTATTTAAAACCTCACTTTGCCAGTCAGTGTCAAAATTACTACCAGCTGCCCAAACTGCTTGTCCAGCATTTATTCTTTTTTCATTATTAATTACCAAAAAGTCAGCAGTTTTCAGTAAATCAAATGTTTTTGTTGCAGAAGCAAATCCAGTGACATTGCTGTAAGAAACTTTCATCGCACCTTTTTTACCTCTTTTTGTAGTTATCAAAATTACACCGTTCGCTGCTCTTGAACCATATATTGCTGTCGCGGCACCATCTTTTAATACTTCAAATGATTCAATATCATTAGGGTTAATATCGGCTAAACCATTAGTATCAGCAGAACCTCCAATATCTCCAGAGTATATTGGTAAACCATCTACCACATATAAAGGCTGAGTCCCACTATTAATTGTAGCTACACCTCTAATTCTTACCCTCGGTGCTACACCTAAAATCCCGTTCTGGGTAGTTACCTGAACACCCGCAGCTCTACCTGCCAATTGACTTTCAAAACTAGGCGTGATTAAACCTTTTATAGCATCCCCACTAATATTAGAAATAGAACTAGTTAGGTCTTTCTTTTTCTGAACTCCATAACCAACAACCACTACTTCTTCTAATGCATTATCTGCTTGGTCCATTCTAACACTAACTGTATTAGAAGAACCAACATTTACTGTACTTTCTTTCATTCCTACAAAAGAAAACACTAAAACCTCACCCGAACTTGCTTTGATGGAATAGTTACCATCAAAATCTGTTTGCGCACTTCTGTTTGTACCTTTAACAACAACGTTTGCTCCTGGAATAGGTCCGGTAGCGTCTGAAACTTTACCTGTAACCGTTTTCTCTTGTGCAAACACAAATTGCATTGACAGCGCCAATAGCAACGAAAAAATCCATTTGTGCTTTGATCTCATATTAATTTTTTAAATTAGTTATTTGACAAAAATCATAATAATATCTTAAAAAAACAAATTTATTTAACAAATAAAAAAACGAACATTTGTTAAAGTTTTTACTCAAAAAAATAGATTACCTTTTGTTTTTCGCTATTTTATACTTATTATATGCTGTTGCCGATACAAAAAACTATATTTTCGTCAAAATTAATTTAATGTTAAGACCATTTTTTTTAACACCATATTTAGAAACAGGAACTGACGAGGCAGGTCGTGGTTGTCTGGCAGGTCCTGTTACTGCAGCCGCCGTAATATTACCATCTGATTTCCATAATGAGTTTTTAAATGACAGCAAGCAGTTATCTGAAAAAGTTAGAGAAAAATTAAGACCTATTATAGAACAGCAGTGCATTTCATTTGCGGTAACACATTTAGAGCCTTTAATTATTGATGAAATCAATATTTTAAACGCATCTATAAAAGCGATGCAAGAAAGCATCTTAAAATTAGATCCTAGACCAGAATTTATTATAGTAGACGGAAACAGTCCATTCATACCAAAAGGAGGAATTAAAAACCGTGGAGGGAAAATTTTCACTGACGCGGAAATTGAAATCTTAAATTCAATTCCAAATACCAGCATCATAAAGGGAGATTCAAAATTTATGAGTATTGCCGCCGCTTCAATATTAGCTAAGACTTACAGAGATGAGTATATGAACCGGATACATGAAGAATTCCCGATGTATAATTGGAAACAAAATAAAGGTTACCCTACCAAAGAACACCGTGAGGCAATTCGGAAATTTGGGACCACTAAATACCACCGAATGACATTTCGATTGTTACCGGAACAATTAAAATTAGAAATTTAAATTTTTGATTGCTGTTTAACGATTTCAGATTTCTTAAAAGTCGCTTCAAAAAGAATGGAGAAATGTTTCAGGATTTTTTCTTTCACTTCTGTTTCAATTACTCTTTCAACGCCAAGTTCTACGTTTAAAGAGGTTACGGCTTTGCCACGAATCCCGCACGGAATAATATTGTCAAAATAACCCAAATCAGCATTCACGTTTAGCGCAAATCCATGCATCGTTACCCAACGGGACGCGCGAACGCCCATAGCGCAAATTTTTCTGGCAAATGGAGTTCCTGCACCCAACCAGACTCCGGTTTCGCCTTCACTTCTGCCGCAAACAATACCGTATTCTTGAAGGGTAAGAATAATAGCTTCTTCCAGAAAACGCAAGTATTTATGAATATCAGTAAAGAAATTTTCTAAGTCAATAATTGGATAACCTACAATTTGTCCTGGCCCGTGGTAGGTAATATCACCGCCACGATTGATTTTATAGAAAGTCGCTCCTTTGGCTTCGAGTTGTTTTTCAGATAAGAGCAAATTGCTTAAATCTCCACTTTTCCCCAAAGTATAAACATGAGGGTGCTCCACAAAAAGAAAGTAATTGGGCGTTTCCAAATTAGTTTCTTCTCTCCTATTTTTAATTTTTAAGTCAACGATTCCTTTAAACAATTCTTCTTGGTATTCCCAAGTTTCTTTATAATCTTTAGTTCCTAAATCTTTAAGTTGGATAATTTTGTTCATTTTTTTTTGAGATGCCAAAGGTTTTGAGAAACAAAGGTACAAAGGTTTGAAATATGAATTTTGAAAAGTAGACCACAATTTATATGACAAGAACAATAAATGGATATTAATAACCTATTTGCATAGAACTATTAATATCCATTTATTACTCCATGGAATCGAGCAAAAAGGTGTTAGGTCTTACTTTTCAGTTTGTACTTACTATAATAAACAATTAAATAATTTATAATTTTTTACCCATAACCATCTCTGGTTTAAGGATCACTTTTGTCCATCCATTATCACGGGCATCAAAATGTTTGTATGCATCAGGAGCCTCGTCTAATGAAAGTTCATGCGAGACAATTAATGATGGTTTTGCTTTACCCACAGAAATCAATGTAGAAAGTTGGCGGTTATACGATTTTACATTCGCCTGTCCCGTGGCAATTTTTTGCCCTTTCATCCAAAACTGACCAAAGTCAAAATCCATGTGTCCTTCTTTTTGTAACTCTTCTTTAGATTTCGGGTCTTTTGGCACAAAAACCCCTACGACTCCAATACAACCTGTTGCTTTTACGGCTTGGACGAGTTCGTTCATCGTTATATTGGAATGCTCTATACCATGTTTATCACAACATTGGTAACCGACACATTCGCAACCTTTATCCGCACCCATTCCTTTGGTTAGTTCCAGCACTTGTTCCACAGCAGAACCTTTCGAAAAATCAATTGCAATAGCACCCAGTTCCTCGGCAAGCTTCAACCGGTCAGGATGATTATCAACCACCATTATTTGGCTAGCGCCTTTTATACTTGCTGAATGTGCCGCCATAAGTCCTACTGGACCTGCGCCATAGATAACTACTGAATCACCAGGTTGTACACATGCCAATTCAGTAGCATGATATCCAGTCGGGAAAATATCAGATAACATTACATAATCATTTTCTTTTTCAACAGCGTCTTCCGGTAATTTGAGACAATTAAAATCGCCATGAGGAACGCGCAAATATTCAGCCTGCCCGCCACTAAAAGGCCCCATTCCGGCAAAACCATAAGCAGCACCTGCAAATCCGGGGTTCATTGTAAGGCAATAACCTGTTAAACCACTTTCGCAATTGCGACAATGACCGCATCCAATATTAAATGGAAGACAAACCATATCCCCAATTTTAATTTGAGTTACGGCTTTGCCCACTTCCACAACTCTACCCATATTTTCATGTCCAAATATCCTTCCGGATTCCATATCGGTCCTTCCTTGATACATGTGCAAATCCGACCCACAAATATTAGTTGCGGTTATTTTTACCAATACATCCGTCGGTTGCTCAATTACGGCATCCGGCATTTCTGTGACCCTTACATCGAGCGGGCCGTAATAAACAATTGCTTTCATACTATCTATATTTAAATCGTTATACTTATTGATTAAGGTATTTATTCCTTTTTATTTCAATACATTTTTGGAATTTAATAAAAATTTAAAGATATAGTTATTTTTTTAAGTTATTGTAAATCAATTAGTTAATATAGTGTTATAGTTTTAGGAAGCGAAAATATGAGTGAAAATAAATGGGATCTTTTAATGGTTCCTTTTTTATAAGAAAGTACAGTACTAATATTACTCTAAAAGCACCTCTAACGAAGTGATTTCAGGATTTTGTAAACAATCAGTTAAAGAAAATTGTAGTTCCAAGGATTTGCGATCTTCACTAATATTTGCTTTTGAATTTGAAACCGATTTTATTTTTTTAGAAAAATAAAATTTTAAAACATAGTCTTGCGTAATTTTGAATTTAGAAACTTGCGTTTTATACCTGTCAATCTTGCCTTGCTGTTTTTTTAATTCAATTGCATCTGTAATTTTGACTATCCTATTAAAAACACTTCCGTTAAAAGTGTAATTCACACTGTAATAATGCTCCTCGGCAACCAATGCATAATTATTTTCTATATCATCTGCGTATTCTTCAGTTTTGTGTAAATCGGCAACTTCCTCTATTTTAGTAAAATTCTGAGTGATTGTTGTGCGAAATTCTTTCTCAAAAGAACTTTTCTTGACATGCACTTTTACAGTATTAAATTTTTCAAAAATGGCTTTTTCAAAAGCTGGCAATCTGGAAAACGTTTCGGAATGTTTAGTTATCAAATCCTTAAAAACATAAGTAGTATCCTTAAAAACTTCTTCTTTGGAATATTCCTCTCCCATCAATTGCATGTAACTTTGTTCCTCACGAAGTTTGCTAATTTCTATATTCCCAGTTCCGTCCTGGTTTAAATGCATGGTTTCTGTGACTTGGCAACTTGTTAAGAATACTGATAATAATAATGTGATGTATTTTTTCATTGGATTTTTGCGAAATGATTTGATTTCAAATATACATGATTTGTACTATTTTTCATGTTTTTTTGAAAAATAAAAGTCGTTGCATAGCCCCGATAACAGCGGCATCCTTTTTTTCTTGTTTTTTTCGAACAAGAAAAAAAGATAGAGCGAATAGCGGGACAAATCGTCATGAAAAAACGAAATATTCTGCTTCAAAAAACGGTACATTTTAAACTTTAAATTTTAAAACTTATATAGTATCTTTGCGCTCTTAAAATCAGAATAAGATGGCATTATCCGAACAAGAAATATTACGTAGAGAAGCACTTACCGAATTACGCAATTTAGGCATTGAGCCTTATCCGGCAGCTGAATTCATTACAACCGCCTATTCCAGCGAAATCTTAGCCGATTTCGGGAAGTACGAAGGTAAGGAAGTTGTTTTAGCAGGACGTTTGATGGGTAAGCGTATCATGGGAAAGGCGTCATTTGCGGAATTGAAAGATGCTGAAGGACGTATTCAAATCTATGTTTCAAGAGATGACATTTCGACTGATGAAGAGAAAACAATGTACAATATAGTTTTCAAAAAACTTTTGGATATTGGTGATTTTATTGGGATTCGCGGAACGGTTTTCAAAACACAAGTTGGTGAAATCTCAGTTCATGTTTATGGATTGACGGTTTTGGCAAAAGCCTTAAAACCACTTCCTGTGGTAAAAACGGATGCTGATGGGAAAACGTACGATGCTTTTGCTGATCCGGAACAAAGATACCGTCGTCGTTACGTGGATTTAACCGTAAACGATTACGTGAAGGAAACGTTTATCAAAAGAACTAAATTGTTCAATGCAATGCGTTCTTTCTTTAATGACAAAGGATATCTTGAGGTAGAAACGCCTGTTTTACAACCAATTCCTGGTGGTGCTGCGGCGCGTCCATTTATCACGCACCACAACGCGCTTGACATGCCTTTGTACATGCGTATTGCCAATGAATTATACTTAAAAAGATTGATTGTTGGTGGTTTTGATGGAGTGTATGAGTTTTCGAAAAACTTCCGTAACGAAGGAATGGACCGAACTCATAACCCAGAGTTTACCGCCATGGAAATATATGTAGCTTACAAAGACTACAACTGGATGATGAAATTCACTGAAAACTTGTTGGAACATTGCGCCATCAGTGTAAACGGAACTTCAGAAGCGACTTTTGGGGAACACACTGTGAACTTCAAAGCGCCTTATGCTAGAGTTACAATGACTGATTCTATCAAACAATTTACTGGTTTTGATATTTCAGGAAAAAGTGAAGTTGAATTATTTGATGCAGCAACAGGAATGGGTATTATTGTGGATGCAACCATGGGTAAAGGGAAATTGATTGATGAGATTTTTGGCGCTAAATGCGAAGGAAATTATATTCAACCAACTTTTATTACTGATTATCCAAAAGAAATGTCTCCGCTGTGCAAACAACACCGTGATAATCCAGAATTGACGGAACGCTTTGAGTTAATGGTTTGTGGTAAAGAAGTAGCGAACGCTTATTCTGAATTGAATGACCCGATTGACCAAAGAGAACGTTTTGAAGAGCAGATGAGATTAGCTGAAAAAGGAGATGATGAAGCTACCGGAATTATCGATGAAGATTTCTTGAGAGCGTTAGAATATGGAATGCCGCCAACTTCCGGATTAGGAATTGGAATGGATCGTTTGATGATGTTCCTGACCAATAATGCTTCTATTCAAGAAGTATTGTTGTTTCCACAAATGCGACCAGAGAAAAAACAGGTCAAAATTGAATTGGAAGAGGATGAGAAATTGATTGTTGTGTTATTGCAAACTAACAACAACCAAATGGAATTTGGTCTACTTAAAATTAATTCTGGATTGAGTGGTAAAAAATGGGACAAAGCCATGAAAAACTTATCTTCTTTAGGATTAACAGAAGTGGTCGTTGAAGGAGATTTAAAGAGTTGTCGATTGAAAGAGTAAGTTATTTACAAATCATCAAAACATAACTATATAAAAGGAACTCAATTGAGTTCCTTTTATATATAAAAATTTTCCTTAATTTTGAAAAATGGAAAGAGCAAAACTTATTGTTAAAAATTTTGGCCCTCTAAAAGATATTGAAATCGAAGTAAGAGAAATGGTCACTTTTATTGGGGCTCAAGCTTCGGGAAAGAGTACTTTGGCTAAATTACTTTCTATATTAGAAAATGAAGAGTTTAGAAGGAATAATAAAATAAAATTTGACGACGAACTAAAAAAATACAATATTTTTTCTTACGTCTCAGAAAAAAGTATAATATCATATAAGACTTTTGATCCAAAAAGTTCCTACCCTAACATTTCTTCTTTTAATTTTAATTTTTCTGAAGGAAAAAGTGAAAAAAATTCGCCTTTAATTAACTTTAATGTTTTTAAAGAATATAATGCTGTCAAAAAACCCGAAGACACAGAAGATTTGCAAAAATCAATCTCTACAGGTATCTATTTAGATTTATCCGTATATTCATTGTTAAACAATGAAAAAATATACGAAATTTTTAATACTGAAGAACAAAAAGTTAAATTCGAAATAATTTTCGCAAACATTAGAAATGGTAAACGTTTCTTACAGCAAGAAGACATAAAAAGCATTCTTGAAATTCAAGAAAAAGAACTTAATTTAGAAAACTACATCAATTTATATGAAAAATTAATTGAATTATTTCCTTTTATTTATTTAGATGATTCAATATATATTCCGGCAGAAAGAAGCTTTCTTCATTTAATATCTGAAAATGCATTAGGTCTAATTAACAACAATATTCAAATACCAAAACATCTTTTAGAAATTGGTCAAGAATATGAAAAAGCCATTCAAACTATCAAAGAGCTGCCTTTGAATATTATTAATAAAAATTTTAAATACAAAAGAGAAGGAAAAACATCATACATCTATCATAATGAATCTGAAAGAGTAGATTTATTAGAATCAGCTTCGGGTTTACAATCAATTATTCCAATTTTACTATTAGTCGAATATTCTAAATCATTAAAAGAAAAATACAACTTTAATTTTGTAGTTGAAGAACCTGAACTAAATTTATATCCAAAAGCACAACACGAATTGATTAAATATTTGGTCAAAAACTGTTTGTTTGATAGAAAAAATTTAATTCTTACCACTCATAGTCCTTTTGTTTTAGCATCCATTAACAATTTACTTTTGGCTTTTGACAAAGGAAAAACGAAACCAACAGAAGTTAATAAAATCATCAAAAAAGAATCTTGGCTTGATCCGAAAAACTTCATTGCTTATGAATTAAAAAACGGGAAAGCAAAAAAAATAATGAATGATAAGTTAGGACAAATTCAAGAAAATATGATTGATAACGTTTCGGATGCTTTTTCAGATGAATTTGATAAATTGCTAGATTTATGATTAATCAACTTCTAGAAACTTTTCCTCAAATTGAAGTTGCTTGTTTAACAACAATTGTAGAGAAACATGTTTTTGTTTTTGAAGCTGAAAAAGCAGTATTTGTTTCTGATCGAGACAAATACCATTTACATATCGAGAACAAAATTAATACCGAATTTTATTTTATACAAAATGATGATTGTGTAATGAAAATGGTAAAAGGAGGACAATGCGATTATGTTATATGTAACAACCAAAGCGTCTATTTTGTAGAAATCAAAGTGGCAGCAGGAAATCTTGCCAATCACAGAAAAGAAGCTTACTCCCAATTAGAAAATACTTTTAAATATTATGCTCATAGAATAAATTTTACTAATATAAATGATCTAAATGCTCTGGTATGCTTTCCAAATAAAAGGAGAATTGTTAAATCTAGTGAATCAACAAAAAGAAAAGAATTCAAAATTAAATATAGAATAAATCTTGAAGTTGGCAATTACATTTCATTTGAGTAAAACCATAAAAGAAGGAGCTTCAAATTGAAGCTCCTTCTTTGTTCCAAACTATAACTCTGATAGTATTAAAATCCAAAACTAATATTCAAAAAGAAATTTCTTCCTTTTCTAGGGATATTGTTCCAATCTGAAAAAGTGGAATAATACGTATCTAAAACATTCTCTACACCTGCTTTTACATTCCATTTGTTTTTATCAATCTGAAATGAATAACTCGATGCGATGTTTAAAATCGCATAATCCGGCGTTCTGTCTTCACCGTAAAAAGGACTGTACTGCGTTTGAACTGCATTTCCCTGAACCGCGATTTCAGAGTAGAATTTATTTAGTCTATAATGTAACGAAGATGAATACCGCAACGGACTTATAAAAGGCAAATTCTCTTTTTTATAATCCTGTCCGTAGCTGTAAACCAATTGCCCTGACCATTTAAAGTTCGTGTCAAATTGGTATTCAATATTCAAATCAGTATTAAAAATAGTAGCATAATCAAGTGCGGTATAGATTTTTATTCCGCTTGCGCCAATAGTCATCGGAATCAAGTTCTCAGCTGGTTTACCAACTATATAATTTGAGATATGAAAATAAGAAGACGAGATTTTAGTGCTTATTTTTTTGGTTTTGTAACCAATAAAAGCATTAGCTTCTGATGATTTTTCATTTCTTAATTCCGGGTTTCCAATATAATCGAATCGGTCAAAACTATTGAACAAGTAAAATCCATATCCCTCAGAAACCGATGGAGCACGCTCACCATAAGCAAGTCCAAATCCATACTGAAACCCATTTTTATCATACATATAATTTGACGAAATACTTTTTAAAATTCTATTTTTGCTGTCTTTCATATTTGGATAAAAAATCTGCAAACTTTCCAGTCCTAACTCATCGGCAACTTTATTAAAATGATTGGCAACACTTGCTGAAAACCGCAAACTGGATTGACTATTCAAAACGATATTATCTTCCAGAAACAACGCATTGTAAAGTGTTCGCACATCTGGCCAGGTAAACATAAACATCAGGCTTTCATTTGGATCGCTTGGATACATCGTCATTTCAGCAACGGAACGGTTGTAAAACGAATTCAAATCGACCAGAAAATGATGGCTTTTAAAAACTCCTTTAACTTTTGAATAGAATCCGTATGTATTGCTCCAGCCCGGCATATCCATTCGAATAGGTACAAAAGGACGTTTGGTGTCATCCATTATGTGTGTGATCGTGTTGTAATAAATTTTGGTTTCCCAATTTTCAATTTTTGATGACTTTGGTACATATTCAAATTTCAATGAAGTGATTAAAGCTTCCGCCAAAGAAACATCCATCGGAAGTGCCGGATACCCCACATCAGTTGCTTTATCATAGATTAATGAAGCTTCCAACATTTTATTTTCATCAAAAGAAAAACCAGAAGTGGCAGAAATATTATATTTTCTAAACTGTGAATACAAAACTTCTTGATTGTTTCCTGCTGAATAATTTTCGGCATCGCGATACATGAAATCAGTATCAATATAAAAACGATTGTTTGCGTAATTGACTGCCGATCCAATAATTTTTTGATTGCCGTTACTTTCAAAACCGGAATGCAATGAAACATCCCAACCGGAATTCATAAATCCGCTGCGATTTCTTTTTAAATCAATAGCTCCGCCAATGGTTGCTCCATGACAACCGCCCAGCTGTCCCGATGTGATTGTGGCTTCCGATAAATTGGAAACCTCAACATAAGACGTTATCGGGTCCATTTTGTCCGTACAAGCCCCAAAAACGCGCATTCCGTCTATCGTAATCAACGTTCTTTCGGTAGCCATACTGTTAACGATTGGCTCCCATGCATAACCGCCTCTTTTTATCATTCCAACTTTTCCGGACTGCTGCAAATACTCCTCCACTGTAGCCAGAGGTTTGGTTTGTTTTTGATATAATTGGGTTTTTTTTCCAATGACAATCACTTCATTTAGTTTTTTTGGAACGACCGTATCTGCAACTTGGTCTTGTGCATAGAGAGTTATCGAAGTGAAACATAAGAGTACAAAACCGTATAATTTCTTTTTCATCATAGAAAAATTAAAAAAAGGCCAAAAGAATAGCTGTAATTACATTTGATTTTTTTGACCTTTTTTAGTTAAGAAAATAAAACAGAATTAGAATTCTATCTCAAAGTAAATACTGCTTGCCGGAACTAAATCCGTAATGCTTTCGCCTTTCAAAACGACGTTAGATGCGTTCAAAAGCTGCAAGTTGATTTTCCATAAACCGGTCATGGTTAATGATAATTTTCCATGATATAATTTGTCCAAAGTAGACTGTGTTAAATCAACATTGTTTGGCGAACCATGATTTCCCATACTTGGCATTCTTGGATCAATTTTAACTTTAAAATTATCAACTAGTGGAAAACTCATCATCGATTCCATTTTATAAACACCAACGGTAATATCATTCAGCGCCACTTTTGGATGATGGGGTTCAGCATAAGCCACAATATATTTTACATTATCAGAACCTGTAAAAGTAGTCACTCTTTGTTTAGCCGAAGCCGGAACATCAATCACCGAAGTTGCCGTATAAGCGGCTCCATTAATCGTATAATCAATTTTTAAATCCCAATATTCCGTCGCGTTTTGAGGCATTTGAAAAACAATATTTCCTTTGTATATAGTTCCATCAGCCGTTACTTTTTCAACTCCCGATTTTGGACAAGAATGCGTCATCATAGTCATGTGCATCAGTGGAATCCAACTAACAGTCGCATTTTTTACATAATCGCCACTTGTTTTGTCTTTAATTCTTAAACTGATTTCGTTATAACCTTGTTCTAAAGCTCCCGTATGAGCGTACAATTCGATAGTATGGGTTGTGTTTGCTATTTCTTTGAATTTGGTCAGTTCTGCCAATTCATTTACGGCCGGAGTTTCGCTGTCTGAAGAACAGGAGGGAAAAGCAAGTATTACAGCCATTACAGCCAGTATATTTTTTAATTGAAATTTCATTTCTTTAGATTTTATTTTAAATATTAGGTATTGATTTGCAGCCCATTTTTGGATTGTTTATTTCCAAAAAAAGTAAGCAGAATCTCATCCGTTGCGGAAAACGGATTAATAAAAGCACATTACATGCCTAAAAAATTTAAGAAATGAAAGTGGGTGGGTGAAATACAGAAGCAATATTCAAGCGAAAGTATAAATTAGAATAGTACTGGTTTATTTTTTCTTTGGTACCAAAACAAATAGGTACAATTTCGAAAGATTTGATTTCCTCAAAAATGAGTACATCAAGTATTGGAGCAGTTCCTTTTTTATCTGAAGAAAGCGGTTTTTCAGCATCAGAAGCCTTAGCCAGTTCTTTCATCAAATGACATTTTCCGTTACATTGCATTTTAGGTTTATCCCTATTGATACAAAGTACTTTTGAAATATATTCATAATTGACAACATACTCTAAAACCGGAAGAATCGGCTTTACAAGCATCATAAGTACAATTATGAATATGATTTTTTTCACAGTGCAAAAGTAATATGTTTTTTAAATTCTACAGCGATTAAACACATCAGTTACAAAAGAATATTTTTAGAATTTATTTTTAAAAATCTCTGATTATTTATATGCTTGCCCAGCGGAAATACACATTATAATCCTTAGTTGTTTTATTCAACAAAATTCATGAAAACTTATACCTAAGAACACGAAACGAGAAAACTAATTCTCGTTTTAATCGCGATATCAGCATTATTTTAAACTAAATAATCTAGGACTAAATGAGACCATTACCCAAGCCCAATTATTAGTATTGGCGGCATCAGTAACATTTTTTAATCGTTCTAAAGTTCCAGAACCAAACATTTGAGAGTATCCTGCAGTAGCTACAATATCTTTCTGAATGGTATAACTAGCAGTAAAATCAAGTTCTGTTCCTAAATAGCTGTCCATTTCATTATTAGAAGCATCCAAAATAGTATTCGGCGCATTAAAAACATGCGGCATCAAGGTAAATTGCCATTTATTGGATGTATAATTTAACTTTAAATACGCATCTTGCAATCCTACACTATTTTGATGATTTCCTACATAAAAATAATCCATGAAGCCATTAAAACCATGGTTGGTTCCAAAAATTGGGCTAAACGATTTTATATCGGAACTGTTATCATTTTGATTTTTACCGGAAAGATATTCATATCCTAATCCCGCTTTAAAAGTATTGGTAACCGCATAACCAAGGAACGCTCCTGCATACCAGGCGTTCACCTTTTTATCGGCGCTTTTCCCGGTTTGTCCGTAAGCACCAAAATTAGTGTCCCATTTTTTTTCCTTGAAAGAAAAATACGTACCAAAAGTTTGTTTGTAATCTGTTTCTAAATTGCCAATGGATTTTTCAAATTCATATCCGGTATTTAACAGCAGCAAACTCAAATTCAATTTACTGAACTGGGTATGATACCATGCATATTGCAAGTTTTTGTAGTTCGTCGTGTAAGCGATTTTCGGCTCCAATAAATTTTCTGCATTGGCATTCAAAGCAAAACCTAAATCCAATTGATGATTCTTAGGATGAAACGTAATTACAGCAGCATCATGACTTTGTCCTTGCTGCGCCCAATCGATTTCTCCAAAAATACGCTGATTGTCGTACGAAATCACTTGGCGGCCTAAACGTGCACCCCATTTGGTATCAAAATCATATTGCGCCCAAGCTTCAAATAAAGCAATTCCGTTTTTATCAACCAGTGTTGTTGTTGCCACATCACCCCAGGTACGAATATTCTGAAAAGTCAATTTGGCTTTTAATTTTTCTTGCTTGTAATTAAAATTTAATCGGGAACGTTGCGATACAAATGACGTTGCATTTTCACCGTTTGGCATAATGCTTTTAAAACCGTTTCGGTATTCATAACGGGGTCTCAGTTGCAGATTTACATCCAACTCTTGGGCATAAGTTCCCATGCTTACCATTCCTAAAAATGACAAACCAATTATTTTAAATAGTTTCATGTTTAATTTATTTTTTGAGCTTCCTCAGTAATCTTTTGAATGGTTTGGTCTGAATTGACACCTAAACCTTCTTGTTGATAGGCTAATTCGCCGTCAGCATTAAATACAGTTATGATATTGGAATGGGAGAATTCCAATGGCGCTATTTTTTTATAATTCACAGCTAAAACTGCTGCAAATTCTCTTGTGTTTTCTTCTGATGAGCGTAAGAAAACCCATTGTGGGCCGTCCATTTTATTTTCGATGGCAAATGCTTTCAAACGTTTGGGCGTATCTACAGCTGGATCGATACTCACTAAAACCAATGTCACATTATCCTTTAGGTTATTCGGCAATCTTTGTTCAATGTTACGCATGTCAGCCACTAATCTTGGGCAAGCAGACTTACAAGAAGTGTAAATCATTACCATAACCAGCACTTTTCCTTTCAAATCTTTCATTTCTAGATTTTCACCTTCTTCATTGGTCCATTTTGAAGGAAGATTATAAATGGATAAATCCGAAATAGGTTTGTCTATTGTTTCTACTTTTGATTTATTTACACAGGATTGAAGTGATAAAAGAATTAAAACCAATCCTAAAAAAAGCGTTTTACAAGTATTTTTTTTAATTTTCATTTTTGAAAGATTTGCCTGTTCTGATAAGCTGGGGTTATGACTATTTGATTTCATTTCTGTTGTCATTTAAGTTGATATTGAGCGCTACTTTTTATCTTTCGCACATCGAAAACCGAGGTTTTTAGTAGTAAATCGTGCTTTAAGACTTCCTCTGAAAGCATAACGCATAAAAGCAGCATAATTCATTAAATCTGTTGCGTTGACAGAACCGCTTCCGCAAAATAGACTCCGGTCCGTATCCTTATCTTTTCTGGATTCCCCAGAAAGAAAAACACTGTTGAAATCGGCTGTCCACTCCCAAACTAATCCATGCATATCATAAACGCCCCAATAATTTTTGAAAGTACGACCTACAGGATTTGCATAGGTTTTTGGCTTTTCATACCAAGACAAAATGTAATTATTAAAGTTTTCTTTGGTACGTGCGTCAATTCGTTTCTCATCGGCCATGGCAACATATTCCCATTCATCCATAGTCGGTAATCGTTTTCCTTGACACTCACAATATTTTTTGGCTGTAAACCAAGAAATATTCGTTACCGGAGCAGTACTTAAATTGGCAGAGCCATAATTAAAATCACTTTCCCAATGCGACAAATAACTTTTATCGGCAAAAATACCTTTCATTCTTGAGCGGCTGTTTTCTGGATATTTCTTTAAAAATTCCAAAAACTGGGCATTGGTCACCGGATAAATGTCAAGGCTAAAAGCTTCAACTTGCACTGGCTTTTTACTTGTAGCTCCATAAAGAGGGACAAAAGTCCCTCTTTCAATAGAAGCCATTTTAACAACTTGAGACCATAGCGATGCTGTAATAAGAAACAAAAATAGTGGCAAAAATTTTTTCATATTTAACATGGCTAATTTCTTTTAAGTTGTACGAATTATTTTCTTTGGGCTTTTACCATTGCTGGTGTAACCTTGGTTTTATTATTCCCCCAACTGGCGTAAACATACGTCATGGCATCTGCTATCTGTTGATCGCTTAATGCTTGTGCGGGCATGGCACTATTAAATTTTTTACCATTTACAGTAATCGGTCCCTTTAATCCTTTTACGACTCCTTTTATGGCGCGATTCACATCTTTATTTAAGTAATCTGATTTCGCTAAAGGGGGGAAAGCACCCGGAATTCCTTGCCCGGCAGCTTGGTGACAAGCGATACACGTTTTCGCATAAATTCCTTTTCCATTTGCAGCGCTTTGACTGTATCCTTGTAACGCCAGTCCCATCATTCCGATGCATAAAATATACTTTTTCATTTTATTATAATTAAATTAAATACTTATTTCAATTTGGATTAAATCCCATTTTTATTCATGAATATCTTTTACTTTTGGCGCCACTTTTCCTCTCAATTTTTTAACCATTGCCGGCGTTACAACCGTTTTATTATTTCCCCAGCTATCATAGACATAAGTCAACACACTGGCTACTTCATCGTCGGTCAAATTTTGACTGGTCATAACATTATTGAATTTTTTACCATTTACAGTAACTTCTCCGCTCAATCCGTGCAAGACAGCATTTATTGCTCTATCAGAATTAGCGTTAAAGAAATCTGATTTGGCTAATGGAGGAAACGCGTTAGGAATTCCTTGCCCTTCTGATTGGTGACAGGCGAGACAGGTTCTTCCGTAAAGTTGTTTCCCTGCTTTAACATGTTCAGCTACAGTTTTTACCGCAACGCTTTTAGTTACCCCTTTTACTTTAGGCATATTTTGTATCGTACCACCCTCCGGTAAATAAATTCCTTCTTGAGTAGTTCCGGAGTAGACGTTTTTAGTATCATCTCCTTCTACTTTTAACATTCCTAATGCCCCTTTGTTGAAAGCTCTAAAAATAGAGTGATCTACCAGAATAAATGTACCGGGAACCTCCACTTTAAATTCAACTATTGCAGCGCCACCGGCTGGAATCAAAGTTGTTTGGACATTTTTGTTAATCAAATCCCCACCTTCTACATGAACTTTGTCAAATATTTCACCAATTGCATGAAACGAAGAGACTAAGTTAGGTCCACCGTTACCCATATAGATACGTACTGTTTCCCCTTTTTTGGCTGTTAAGGCTTTATCTCCTGTTAATGCCCCTACTTTTCCATTAAACACTACGTAATCAGGTTGTTCTTTAATCGCTTTATTCATATCAAATGGTTGAGAGCCTTGTTCTCCATAATTTCCTTTGGTATAAAAATCGCCTTGCATGATGTAGTATTCTTTGTCAACTGGAGGCAAACCACCTTCAGGTTCCACTAAAATCAAACCATACATGCCGTTTGCAATGTGCATTCCAACAGGAGCTGTGGCACAATGGTAGACATACAAGCCAGGATTTAACGTTTTGAAATTGAATACTTTTTCATGTCCCGGTGCCACTAATGAAGAAGTTGCCCCTCCGCCTGGTCCAGTTACCGCATGTAAATCTATATTATGTGGCATTTTATTATCGGGGTGATTTTTCAAATGAAATTCTACCTCATCACCAACTCGAGTTCTTATAAAACTTCCAGGAACTGATCCTCCAAACGTCCAATAGGTATATTTAACACCATCTACCATTTCGCCCTCTTGTTCTTTAATTTCCATGTTCACAACCAATTTCGTAGCGGCACGATCGCCCACTGGTTTAGGAACAAAAGGAGGTGCCGTCAGTTCTGCTGTCTTTTGACCATCTATCGTAATACTTTCATAATATTTTGAGTCTTTTTCCTCATTTTTAGAACAAGAATACAGACCAAGGGCTACAAAAAAAGCAATGGCCAATACCTTACTCTGTTTGTTGAAATTAAATGTAATTTCCATAATAATTTAGGTGTTAAATTAAGCGTGATTTTATAGTGTAAAAATAAAAGATAACTTTGTCCTTTATTATGACATTTGTCATGTATTTAACTTTTATTTAAGATTTTTTTTCTACAAAATAATACCTAAAACAATTAATCCTAAAACTGAAATCAAACTCACTTTCCAAAAAGCATTTGCCTTTTTAAGTTCCATGAATTTGAAAGAAATCAAGAGAAATTTCACTGCTGATAAGCCTATAATTAAAATAATAGTAAGTCGAGAAACAGACATTGAATTCGAAATCAAAGCGGTCGAAGCCGTCAATAGGATCAGTAACCCATACGTGATAAAAAGTGTTTTTTTCATTTTCTAAAAAATTAAGTAGAGAACAGGAAACAAAAGAAGCCAGATTAAATCGCACATGTGCCAGAAAGCGGCGCAAGCCTCGATGTCTTCAACTCCTGTATCCGATTTTTTTTTCATCATTCCGTAGTTGGTCCAGATTAAAATAACCAAACCCATAATTACATGAATAAGATGAAAAGCGGTTAACAACCAATAAAAAGTAAAAAAAACATTGGTTTCCGGAGTAATACCAGCTTCAATTTTATGGTAATACTCAACGCTTTTTACTATTAAAAATAACAATCCGCCAAGCATGGTTAATTTAAAATAGAAAGAGGACTTTTTTAAGTTATTCTCTTTAAACTCATGAACAGCATTGGCCATAAAAAAACCACTTGTCAACAAAAAAATAGTATTGATTGCTCCCAAAGTACTGTTGAGTTGCAGCCGTGACTGATGAAACAATTCAGGTTGCTCTTTTCCATAATAAACAAATACCACAAGTGCCATCCCGAAGGTAAGAAGTTCCAGAAAAATAATAATCCACATCAAAATACCTCCTGGAGGGTAGTAGATGTTTTTGTAATCAATTTTGTGTGTGTTCATTTTAATCTGTATTTAAATATAATTTAATCCCAGTCTAACAATCGTTTTTCGCCTTCTATTTTCTTGATATTAGTAATATCCTGTGACATTTCGATAACGCCTTTATAGTTTTTATCAGCATCCCTGACCGCGAAATAGCGAATGTAAATAAGACGTTCTTTGTAATTAATCCAAAATGAGGATTCGTTTTTTGTTCCTTTTCTAAATTCGTCCAGAATTTTAAGAACGGTTCCTACACTTTTTGGTGGATGGCAAAACTTGACTTCACGACCAATAATACCGGCACTTCTTGGAAATACGCGTTCTTCTCCCCGATTATAGAAAATCACTTTGTCGTTTTCATCAACATAAGTCAAATCTAACGGCATCGTTTTAAAAAGTAAATTCACCTGCTCCACCGTCATATATCCTTCATCGTAATGAGCCGTATTTTCGAGCGAAAAAGACATTTCTCTTTTGGTAAAATCTTCTCTTGGGTGAATGTATTCTTGTTTTGGATAAGGTGCAGGAGCTTCTGGCAGCATCCAGCCAATTTCTTCTTCGCCTTTGCGCATTTCAATCCAGTCGGCTTCAGTAAGGAGTTCTAAGGCATTTGGAAACAAAACCGCTTCTTCCATTTGCATCAATCGGTCGATTCCATTCACTAGAAAAGGAGTATTGATACTAATTTTCTCTGGATTATTCATTTTAAGATAATATTGAATTAAACGGAATTGCTCTCTTAAATTATCATGGAAGGACCACATTCCCTGAGAAGGACCGTTCCATCCTTTTTTTTCTAAAAACGGAAAAAGCTGATTTTCTTTACGGGCAAATCGTTTCTCAATGGTATGAAGCTGATTGAATATATTAGTATATTTCTGCAAATCATCCTCAGGATTTACAGCTGATAATTCTTCTAAAAGTGCCTGAATAATTTCCTTTTCCTGAAAGTAAATCTGAACCGGATGTCCTTCGGGAAGTATTGTGGTATTTGAAATATCGTTCATTATCGTATTTATTTTTGATGTTTAATTTTTTCGTACAATTGCACTAAGGATCGCAATAGTTCTACTGGTGTAGTTAGAATTTGATAATGATTTTGCCCGAACATTTGCGGCAGATAATATTTTGCCTGAGCTTCAATAGCCAAAGCATAGGAATTAATATTCCTGTTGTTGAGTTCCCGAAGTGCTTGTTTCACATCATTGATGCCGTATTTTCCTTCGTATTTATCGTAATCATTGGGTTTTCCGTCAGAAATCAGGATGACCCATTTATTTTTTGTGTTTCTTTTATCAAGTCTTGCACCGGCGTGACGTAAAGCGGCTCCAATTCTTGTATAACCATTTGGTTCCATCGCTCCAATTTTATGTTTAGCGATGTTCCAGTTTTCATCAAAATCCTTTACCGTTAAATAGGTCGAAAAATTGCGGGTTTTGGAGTAAAAACTGTCAATGGAAAAATCGATATTGAACTCGTTTAAGATTTCTCCAAAAAGAATAGAAACTTCTTTCTCCACATCAATCACACGATTTCCTGCGGCATATCCATCACTGGAAAGACTGATATCCAAAAGGATTAAAATCGATAAATCCTTCTCTTTTTTCCGATTTGAAATGTATATATTTTCCGAAGGTGTCCGTTTCGAATGAACATCAATATACAAATCCGTAATGGCATCAATATCAAATTCATTTCCTTGTGTCTGGCGTTTTTGCTGCTGCATTCTGTTATTGACATTGGTCAGCATTTTTCGCAAACCCAATAAAGTCGAAGCATTTTTTGCAATGGTCTTTTTATAGTAATTAGGATCCGTTTTCTGTTGTGATTTCGGATATACTTTACAGAAATTCTCCTTATAAATACGCTTACTAAAATCCCATTCGTTATACGTAAGATGGAATCCTTTAGCATCAATTTCGGCACTTTCGGAGATGGAAGTATTCTCAATAAAATCAGATTGATATACGGAATGTGCCGTATCATCTACCCGAACCGTGTATTTCATATTCAACTCTTCCAATGCTTCCTGATGCTCTTCCAATTCGTCAGAACCATCAAAGTCACGCCAGGTTCCATTGAATTCTTCGGCAGTTTCCACTTTTTCGAAATTGTGAAGCAGAACATAATCTTCCTGTTGTTTTTTATCGATCTCAACAGTAATCACTTCTTCTACCGCTTTTGTTTTTAAAGTAGTTAAAGCCTGATTTTCATTTGCTTTTTTAGTTTTATCAGAGAAATTTTCGAGAATGGTGTTGCTGTTTTTTTCTGTTTCATTTTGCATCCATTTGCCATACAGCCAAGAAAAATCAGGAGCATTTTTCCCGTTCTCTTTCTGAATAAAATGCAATTTTGTTTCGGTATGAAATCTTTTATCGATAGAAAATTCTTCAAACAAAATGGCTAAAATAGCTTCTGATGTTTCAAATGCTTTTTGTTGAGAAAGTGCTAAAGGTTGGTCTTTATCTTCAAAAGTCCAATTCAAATTCAACCGCTGCTGTACGCTCAGGTACAAAATTCTAAAAAGATAAAAAGTAAGGTTCTCTTTTTTTGTTGACAATTTGGAAAAAGAAATTGGAAGAAAAAAATTATTATTTTTATATCCTCCTTCTCTTTCGGCAGGGAAAATTTCGATTGATTTCCCCGTCAAAGCACGAGCCAAAATAGTCAATCGAGGTTTTATGTCATTAAGCGTTACAGTTCTTGCAATAATTTCGGGATGAATCTTTTTACTTTTTTTTAAGTGTCTGAATAACTTCCCAACTATATATTCGTCTATTTCGAAACCCATCTTTTCTTAGTGTTCAGTGATCAGTTTTTAGTGATCAGTTATATTAGTGAACCATAATTTAATCTTCACTGCTCAGTAATAGTATTCATTTTTAGTCTTTATTTATATTTTGATTAAAGTAAAAGCAGCTTTCTCATCAATGGAACACTTATTTAATCATCCATGCGACTGAACATTAAAAAACTGAACACTGACCACTTTTTTCTATATCATCAAATCACATAAATCCTTCAATGCTTCCACCGTTTGTAAATCATCGGTTAACGGTTCTACAATCGCCACATGAACCGACAATCGTTTTGGAAGACCAGAATGAATAATTTTAGCGGCATCCACTAAAAGTCGGGTCGAAACGGTTTCTGTCAACCCCAATTCGGTTAGGTTTCTGATTTTGTTTCCAATGGCTACCAGTTTTTTGGCAACATCAGGATCCACATTCGTTTCTTTTACCAAAATTTCAATTTCAATTTTCGTTTCCGGATATTCAAAAGAAACGGCAATAAATCGCTGACGAGTTGATGGTTTTAGTTCTTTAAAACCTCTTTGATAACCGGGATTAAAAGAAGCAACCAACATAAAATCGTCATGTGCTTTTACGGTTTCGCCTAATTTGTCTATGAATAACTCCCTTCTATGATCCGTCAGGGAGTGGATGGCTACAATAACATCTGGTCGCGCTTCGGCGATTTCATCCAAATAAATAATGGCTCCTTCTTTTACGGCAGTGGTCAATGGTCCATCCAGCCAAACTGTTTCGGCACCTTTAATGATAAATCGTCCAATTAAATCCGTTGATGACGTTTCTTCGTGACAACTAATCGTGATGATTTTTTTATCCAATTGATGTGCCATGTATTCCACAAAACGAGATTTTCCGGTTCCGGTTGGTCCTTTCAACAGGAAAGGAATTTTGTTTTTATAGGCGTGTTCAAAGACCTCTTTTTCTTTGCCTACCGCGTGATAATATGGGATATTTACTAACATTTTTATTATTTTAGAAAAAAACCAGAACACGATAACTATTGTTTTTTTCGGAAATGCAATTCTAAAAAACGGTGGTTAAAGCATTCTGGAAATTTTATTTTAAGTATTCCGTTACACAAAAAAGGTTTCAGTTTTAAATCACTGTTTTTCCTTTTTTCTCACTTGTTCCTGTTAGATTTTCAATTATATGACCATCGATTTTATATCCATCTACTTTATGCCCTTGATTGTCTGCTTCAAGAGCTTCATCTGTAGGTCTTCCGTATTTAATAAAATCAAAAATAAACAGACCAATTCCTATTGTAAACATGGTAGCACAAATAAGAAGCACTACAAAATGAATACTGATTTCGCTTTGAACAACCATGAAATCCATTTTCATTTTTCGCTCCATATACACTTGAGCAACTCCTGCAACACCAAAAGCTACCGTCATCCCCAAGATTCCAATATTCGATAACCAAAAAGCCATCATACCTTGTGCGCTTTCGTAACGTTTACGCCCCGTTAAATTGGGTAAAGCATAACTAATCATCGCTAGAACAATCATCGCATAAGCGCCCCAGAATGCATAATGAGCGTGCATTGCAGTTACTAAAGTTCCATGCGTATACAAGTTTGTTTGTGGCAATGTATGTGCAAAACCAAGTAATCCAGCACCTACAAAAGAAACGATAGCTGAACCGATTGTCCAAAATAAAGCAATTTTGTTCGGATGGCTTTTTTCCCCTTTTCTGTACATGTTCACAGCAAATAATGCCATCGCTAAGAAGGCTAAAGGTTCCAAGGCAGAGAAAATTCCACCAACGATCAACCAAATTTTATTTACTCCAATGTAGTAGTAGTGATGCCCAGTTCCCAAAACTCCGGAAAGAAAGGTAAGACCAACAATTACATACAACCATTTTTCGATAACTTCTCTGTCCACTCCAGTCAACTTAATCAATAAGAAAGATAAAATACCTCCCATAATTAATTCCCAAACACCTTCAACCCACAAGTGAACCACCCACCAACGGAAAAAAGAGTCCATTACCTGGCTGTCAAACCAAATCATTCCGGGTATGTAAAGCAGGGCTGCAAAAAACAATCCCATTGTTAGTACCAAAGCCGTGGTAGTTTGTCGTTTTCCTTTATAAAGTGTACCCAAAATTATGAATAAGAACAACAGTACATTTATGACTACCAAATAGTCTAATTCTCTTGGAATTTCAAGAAATTTTCTTCCTTCCCAATGGTTGAAATGAAAACCAATTATAGTAACAACGCCAACAATGGCTAAGGAAATCAGTTGTACATAAGCCCATTTCACGCTTATTAATTCGCGTTGCGCTTCTTCGGGAATAATGTAATATGCCGCACCCATAAAACCGGTTAACAACCATACCACCAATAAATTAGTATGCACCGCTCGTGCCACGTTAAAAGGAATAATTTCATGCAATCCTTGAATTCCTATTCGGTCAAAGCCCATGATAAAGCCATAGACAATTTGCAGCGAGAACAAAAGCATGCACAATGCAAAAAACCAGTAGGCTACTTTCTGTGATTTATATTTCATTTTTAAAAATTTTAATTATTTTCTTTAGCTAAAGGGGAAACGATGCGGTCGAAACCATTTAAATCTAATTTTCCAATCCATTCGAAATAGGCAACCATGGCATTGGCATCCGCTTCATTCATTTTATAAGCCACCATTTTTCGCCCGTTTGGTGCCCAAGGAATTGGCGACATCAAAACCGCTTTGATATACCCTTCGCCGCGTCGCTCCATTACTTTTGTTAACTCGGGAGCATAATAGCCTCCTTCGCCCATAATAGTATGACAGCCCATACAATTGTTGGTCTCCCAAATTTCTTTTCCTCTCACTACTTCTTTTGTAATCTTACTGTAGTTTGTTTGATCATTCCTTGGCATGAACGAATAAATAGTCAGTCCTATAAAGATTAAAAAGGTGACTAATGTTCCTCCTAAAAAAAATGCTCTTGCCTGTGATTTTGAAAGCATAAGTATTTGTTTTTGTTTGTTAATAAATTTACTCTAATTCTAATAAAAGACAAAAGTGTCTTTTATTTGTTTGTTGCAAATTAATGACTTTAAAAAAAGCTAAAACATGATATAAATCATCTTTTTATTATTTTTTAAATTATAACATTAATATTCATTAAAAAAGATTTTAAAAAAATACATACGCCTTATAATTAGTACTTTATAAACAAAATTAATTTAAAAAATTAATTAAGGATAAATTTGTCTTTTATTAAAAATAATGATTATTTTTGTATAAATAAATTTTAATCGAAAACAGATCTTATGGAAACTTTAGAAAAAATAACAATTGGAGAATACGTTGCAAAAGATTTTAGAACCGCAGCAATATTTTCAAAATACGGAATAGATTTCTGTTGCAAAGGCAATAGAACAATCGAGGAAGCTTGCGAAAAAAAAGGCGTTGATACGGATCAATTAATGGATCAGATAAATACGGTTTTGGCAACCAAAAATGACAGTGTCATTGATTTTAAAACATGGCCTTTGGACTTATTGGCCGATTATATTGAGAAAACGCATCACCGTTATGTAGAAGAAAAAACGCAAATTTTACTACCTTTTTTAGACAAACTGTGCAAAGTACATGGCGCAAATCATCCTGAATTATTCGAAATCAATGAACTCTTTATTGGTTGTGCAGGCGAATTAGCGCAACACATGAAAAAAGAAGAACTGATGCTGTTTCCTTTTATCAAAAAAATGGCAAAAGCAGCGCTTGCAGAGGAACAAATTGCGAAACCACAATTTGGAACAGTTAAAAACCCAATTGCCATGATGATGCAAGAGCATGAAACCGAAGGCGATCGTTTTGTTAAAATAGCAGCACTAACCAATAATTATACGCCACCGGCCGATGGGTGCAGTACGTTCCGCGTGACTTATGCGATGCTAGCTGATTTTGAGCAGGATTTACACAAACACATTCATTTGGAAAACAACATTTTGTTTCCAAGCGCGATGCTTTTAGAAAAACAATTCTCCGAACAAGAATAAAATACACTCCAATTCTATAATTTAAAATCATCACGTGCTATGGAAAAATATGTTATCAAAAGAAACGGCGAATACAAACCTTTTGAGCTTTTCAAAATAAAAGACGCAATTGAAAAAAGCTTTCAGAGTGTTTCCATAGCATTTGATGAAATTATTTTCGAAAAAATTATTCAGGATTTACAATCCAAAGAAACCTGGGCCGTTGAGGAAATTCAGGATTTAATCGAGAAAAATCTTTTTGAAAAACAATATTTCGAAGTCATGCGTTCCTTTATGTTGTTTAGACATACTCGCAAATTGCAACGCGAACATGTGAATGGGTTGAACGAAGACACCACTTATATTGACAGCACGCAAACCATCGAAGAATACATTGAACAAACGGATTGGCGTATCAATGCCAATGCCAATACCTCCTACTCTAATGCGGGATTGGTCAACAATGTTGCCGGAAAAATCATTGCGAATTATTGGCTCGACAAGGTATATACAAAAGAAGAGGGTTATGCGCATCGCAATGGCGATATTCATATTCACGATTTGGATTGTTTGACCGGCTATTGCGCCGGTTGGAGCCTGCGGGTGCTGCTCAACGATGGTTTTAATGGCGTTCGCGGACGCGTGGAAAGCAAAGCGCCTTCGCATTTCAGAGAAGCTTTGGGACAAATGGCAAATTTCCTTGGGATTTTACAAAGCGAATGGGCCGGAGCGCAAGCCTTCAGTTCGTTTGATACCTATTTGGCGCCTTATGTTTTCAAAGATGATTTGTCTTTTGAGGATGTCTTGAAAGCCGTTCGCAGTTTTGTTTACAATTTGAATGTTCCGGCGCGTTGGGGACAATCGCCTTTCACAAATATTACTTTGGACTGGGTTGTTCCCGATGATTTGAAAACCCAAATTCCAACGAAAAATGATTTTCATTTTTTCGAAAATAATTTTGATTATGATCTCTTATTGCGAGCCAGGGAAAGAGGTGTTACAAAAGTAACCGAATTGCGTTACGAGCATTTTCAAAAGGAAATGAACCTCATCAACAAAGCGTATTACACCGTAATGACCGAAGGCGACGCTAACGGACAGCCGTTCACCTTCCCTATTCCAACAGTAAACATTACCGAAGAATTTGATTGGGATGGCGAAAATACAGATTTGCTTTTTGAAAACACAGCCAAAATCGGTTCATCCTATTTCCAGAACTTCATTGGAAGTCAATATATTTTGGATGAAAATGGCAATAAAACAGAAAACGAAAACGCGTATAAACCCAATGCCGTTCGCAGCATGTGCTGTCGTTTACAACTCGATTTAAGAGAACTGTTAAAACGTGGAAACGGACTTTTTGGAAGTGCGGAAATGACTGGAAGCATTGGTGTCGTGACCATTAATATGGCGCGTTTGGGTTATTTATTCAAAGGAAACAAACAAGAATTATTCAAACAATTAGATCGGTTATTATATATTTCTAAATCTACTTTGGAGAAAAAAAGAGTGTTTATCCAAGAAATGTACGATCGTGGTTTGTATCCGTACACCAAACGGTATTTACAACATTTCAGAAATCATTTTTCGACTATTGGTGTAAACGGAATGAACGAAATGATTGCAAATTTTACCGGAAAACAAGACGCTATTACTTCATCGTCAGGAATCGAATTTGCATCAGAAATCTTGGAACATATTCGGAATCGAATGAAAGAATTCCAAGAAGAAACCGGGAATTTATACAATTTGGAAGCCACACCGGCTGAAGGTACCACCTACCGATTTGCCAAGGAAGACAAAAAACGTTTTCCAAACATTATACAAGCAGGACAGGGCGACAATATTTATTACACCAACAGTTCCCAGATTCCGGTAGATCACACCGAAGACCCTTTTGAAGCGTTGTTTTTGCAAGATGAATTGCAATGCAAATATACTGGAGGAACGGTTTTACACTTGTATATGAGTGAAAAAATCAGTTCGCCGGAAGCCTGCAAACAGTTTGTTAAGAAAGTAATATCTAATTTCAAATTGCCTTACATCACCGTTACGCCAGTGTTTAGTGTGTGTCCGGTTCATGGATATTTAAATGGTGAACACGAATATTGCCCAAAATGCGATGACGCTTTAATTGAAGAAAAAAGTTTAAAGTTGAGTAACTCAGGGCAAACGTTTTAAAATAAATTGAAGTTTAAACCACATAGAAACATAGTGTTTATTCCTGTAAAAATAAATTTTGACGGTGATAAGAGTTTACAATAGGAAAAAAAGCATTTGCTTTTTTCTATGTCACCTAAATTTCGACTGTTCGGAACCCATTTAAATCAAAAATTAAATTCTATGTTTCTATGTGGTTCAGATATTTAATGCGTTTGACCTGTTGAGAAACCAACTTGAAATTTATAGCATATGACTTTTTTGACTTTATACAATTTTAACTTTAAACCTTTAAAAATATGAAAACAGAAACCAACCCGATTTTACAACAAAACCAACATTTGAGAACCAAATGTTTAGTGTACACAAGAGTAATGGGCTATCACAGACCCGTAGAAAGTTTCAATATTGGAAAAAAAGGAGAACACAAACAGCGAACTCATTTCAGTGAAGGAAAATGTTAGTAACCCCATTTACAGCATAACGCCTTTTACTTTATTAGATTATGCGCATAAATCAGCTTGCATTCTTTGGTTTGCAGGCTGTAATATGCGTTGTTTGTATTGCTACAATCCTGAAATTGTGCTTGGAAAAGGAACAATTTCATTCGAAAAAGCGCTCACTTTTCTTCATTTCAGAAAAAATTTGCTAGACGCGGTGGTTTTTAGCGGAGGCGAATGTTTATTGCATA
The DNA here is from genome assembly GCF_049896525.1 of Flavobacterium sp. DSR3-2. Classification (NCBI taxonomy): domain Bacteria; kingdom Pseudomonadati; phylum Bacteroidota; class Flavobacteriia; order Flavobacteriales; family Flavobacteriaceae; genus Flavobacterium; species Flavobacterium sp. DSR3-2. The sequence goes on along the minus strand of NZ_JAFCUM010000002.1, from coordinate 414,789 downwards.
AAAACAGCATTCAACTCATAACCGAAGTTAAAAAAATGGGTTTTTTAGTAAAAATTGACACCAATGGCTCACGACCTGAAGTTTTGCAACAATTACTTAAAAATCAATTGATCGATTATGTGGCGCTGGATTTTAAAGCCATGCCCGCTCATTTTGAAAAAATAACGCAGTCCAATCTTTTTCTGCCTTTTGAAAAATCGTTGCGTTTATTAGTAGAAAGTGGGCTTCCGTTTGAAGTTCGCACCACGGTACATTCAGATTTGATAGATAAGAACCACATTAAAGCCATAATACAGTATTTAGAGCAGCAAAACTATCAGGGAAATTATTACATACAGCATTTTGTAAATGGAGCAACAACGTTAGAAAAATTGGGCTATTCTGTTAGGGAATTGGAAAAGGAACATTTTTCTACCGGACGCATTAAAGTACATTTTAGAGGTTGATTCTAAAGTAAAGTTGCTGACAAAAGCGTATCTTTAAAAACAAATAAAATTTTACATGAGCCATCATTTTTTGTTAATTATCCATCTTTTAAGTGCCACAGTTTGGGTGGGCGGCCATTTGTTGCTGGTCTTTGGTCATTTGCCACAAGCCCTTACAGAGAAAGACCCGAGCATTATTGTAAATTACGAAAAAAAGTATGAGCCTGTAGGAATGACAGCACTGGTTTTACTGATCGTTACCGGAATTTTAATGGCCTACAAATATGGCGTTAGTATCGATTATTGGTTCCAATTTGCCACTCCTGTTGAGAAAGTAATTTCAACAAAATTACTTTTATTGTTTTTGACTGTAGCCTTCGCCTTGAGCGCACAGTTTAGGGTAATTCCCAAACTTAAAAATAATCCAGACAAGTTGCCTGAAATGGCTTTTCACATACTATCCGTTACGACAATTGGTGTATTGATGCTCATTTTTGGCTCTTACATCCGTTTTGGCGGGTTTTAAATTTATACCTTATGATGTCAAATAAACCATTAAAAAGAGCTCCGGAATTACAACCTTTAAGTCACGATCATCACCATGGCTTGCAATTGTGTTGGAAAATACGAACGGGTTTTTCAAAGCAAATTGAACCCGATCGCATCAAAAAATATTCACACTGGTTTTACAAAACGCATTTGAAACCGCATTTCGAATTGGAAGAAAAATACGTCTTTCCTATTTTAAATGCAGAAAATGATCTTGTAAAAAGATCGTTGACGGAACATCGTCGTTTGAAACGCTTATTCAAGCAAACTACCAATGTAGAAAAGTCTTTAGTACTCATTGAAGAAGAATTGGAAGCACACATTCGTTTTGAGGAACGCATTTTATTTGTTGAAATTCAAAAAATAGCCACCCAAGACCAATTGGCTAAAATTAAAGAAATTCATACTGAAGAATCTTTTACAGAGAATAACGATGATCCTTTTTGGATTTAAAAAAATAGCCAACCCAAAAAATAAAGGATATTCAAAAGGAATAGCAAGTATTTCTCTAAATTTGTAAAAAAACAACTATGTTTTCTAAAACCTGTGAATACGGAATTCGGGCCACCATTTTTATAGCATCCGAATCCTATCAAAATAATAGAGTTGGGCTTAGAGATATTGCAAAAAAAATAGATTCTCCCGAGGCTTTTACTGCCAAAATTTTACAGATATTATCCAAGGCTAATATCATCCGTTCTATAAAAGGTGTTGGTGGCGGATTTGAAATCCCAAAAGAAACCATGAGCCAAATAAAACTATCCCAAATTGTAACGTCATTAGATGGAGATCGCGTTTTTACCGGTTGCGGTTTAGGATTAAGTCACTGCTCCGAAGATCACCCTTGTCCGGTTCACGATAAATTCAAGTCTATCAAAAATGAATTGGCTTTCATGCTCGAAAACACCAACCTGGAAGAATTAGCAATGGGAATAAAATCAGGCGATACTTTTTTGCGGTATTAACCAAAAGTAATTTTTTTATAAAAATGTTTAGTAAGCTTGGAAGTTTTAGGCTTAATTTAAATCTCAAATTACTTGTAAAACAGAAATAGTATCTACCATTAGTTCTCGAAACTTAAAGAATTGAAAGATGAAAAACAGAAATTTATTCCTTCACTATTTTGGTGTTTTCATATTGATAGTTGGAGTGATTTTTAATGTTTTAATGTTTGTCGGAAATGCATGGCCAACTTACATTTATGTTCTTTTTTGCTTGATTGGAATTTTACAAATCATTATATCAAATGCATCAAAAAAAATAGCAATTACTTGGCAAATATTCTACATAATAATTCCATTTGTTCTAATGTATTTTTACTTTCATTTTATCAATTAACAGTATAAATAATAAAAAGACTTTTTATAGGCACGAATCATAAATCCCGATGTCACGGATTTGAAAGCGCGGATTTGCGATCCGTGTCCGCAAACATCAGCCACAACAACAAATAATTAAAGTTATTATTTTTATACTTTTAAAATAAAAAAGCTCTTTACTGGCAAATCAAAAACCAGCTCCGCAAAGTTTCCTTCTAAATAATTTTCTCGTTAACGCTGCAAAAATATCTCTAGCTTTGCGCAATTTCCTGAATCCACACAATCAAAATTACGCTTATAAAATTTCTGTTTTTTAAAACCAAAACCTAACATTTATCATATTTTCTGATTTTTTTAGCATGTAGCTTTGGTAAAAAAAGTAATCATGCAATTCTGGAAAAAAATCACCCCAACAGAAAGGCAAATTCGCATTCAAAAAGCATTAGGCGAGAATGTGAATTTCTCTCATGATGCCTCTTTGGGGTATCCTGCATCCAAGTTAGATGGAAAAGTATTCAATGAAGAAGCTCAATTTCTAAAAGATGCGCCCATTTTACAAACCTATGTTGCCAATCCCAATCATATTGGCTGCCATACTTTTGGCACTTCTGAAAAAGCTTTTAGAGGAACACAGGAAATAGAACGGGAGGTTTTGAATGTGCTTGCCGTTGATGTTTTTAAAGCTGAACCAAATTCCTTTGACGGTTATATTGCTCCTGGTGGAACCGAAGCGAATATTCAGGCCATTTGGATGTATCGCAACTATTTCATGAACAAACTGAATTCCAGTCTGTCCGAAATTGCTATAATAGCTTCAGAAGATACCCATTATTCCATTCCGAAAGCGGCCAATGTATTGATGCTGGATTGGTTAAAAATTCCTGTTGATTTTGAAAATCGCACTATTGACATATTCGCGCTAGAAAACATCATTATCAATGCTAAAAAACGAGGAAAAAAATATTTTATCGTAGTTGCTAATATGGGAACTACAATGTTTGGCGCGATCGATAACCCGAATGATTATATTGAAAACCTCGAAAAACACGACTTAAAATACAAATTACATATTGATGCCGCTTATGGTGGTTTTGTATATCCGTTTAGCAACAAAGCCTCCGAAATCAACTTTGAAAACCCAAAAATCAGTTCCATAACCATTGATGCGCACAAAATGCTTCAGGCTCCTTATGGGACAGGAGTTTTTATTTGTCGAAAAGGATTAATCGAAAATGTTTTGACAAAAGAAGCTGAATATGTCGAAGGAATGGATTTGACGCTCTGCGGAAGCCGTTCTGGTGCAAATGCAGTAGCGGTTTGGATGATTTTATTTACGTATGGCCCTTTTGGATGGTGTGAAAAAATTCGCATTTTACAAATGAGAACAGAGTGGCTGTGTGAACAGTTGGATGCATTACACGTGAACTATTTCAGAGAACCTTTTATGAATATTGCAACCATTCAAGCCGAATATATTACACCAGAATTGGTAAAAAAATTCGATTTGGTTCCCCAAAAACACGACGAAAATAATCAATGGTACAAAATTGTTATTATGGATCATGTCGAAATAGACCATTTGATGGCTTTTATAACAGACTTAAAAACTACACTCCAACAGCAAAACGAAATTGTTCCAGTGTAATGAACTATAAAATCTGCTTCCTAAATTTGAAGTGGAAATTCATGACAAATGATGTTTTTTTTTAAAACTTAACTAATGAAAAATCTTAAAGAGCGCATATTGGAATTGAAAAAAGAGAAAAATGCGGTTATTTTAGCCCATTACTATCAAGAAGCCGATATTCAGGATATTGCGGATTATGTGGGTGACAGCTTGGGATTATCACAAGAAGCCATGAAAGTGGATGCCGATATTATCCTTTTTGCCGGCGTACATTTTATGGCCGAAACTGCCAAAATATTAAACCCGACAAAGAAAGTAATTCTGCCCGATTTGAAAGCAGGTTGCTCATTGGCAGAATCGTGTCCACCAGATTTATTCAAAAAATTCATTGATAAACATCCCGATCACATTGTCATCACTTACGTGAATTGTTCTGCCGAAATAAAAGCGTTGAGTGATATTGTATGCACCTCATCAAATGCTTTAAAAATAGTAGAATCCATTCCCAAAGAAACGTCCATTATTTTTGCCCCGGATAAGAATTTAGGAAAATACATTATCAGCAAAACAGGAAGAGACATGCTGCTATGGGACGGTTCCTGTGTGGTACATGAAGCTTTTTCGCTAGATAAATTAATCGAAGTCCATAAACAATATCCTGATGCAAAGATAATTGCACATCCAGAATCAGAAACACATATTCTGCAAACAGCAAGCTATATTGGTTCAACAGCCGGGATGATTAATTATGTAAAAACAAATCCGAACAATCAATTTATTGTGGCTACCGAAGCGGGAATTTTACATAAAATGCAACAGGAAGTACCGCATAAAATTTTGATTCCGGCTCCTTCAAAAGAAGATAATACCTGCGCTTGCAGCGAATGCGGCTACATGAAAATGAATACATTACAAAAAGTATATGATTGCTTGATTAATGAAAGTCCGGAAATTAATATCCCTGAAAATATTAGAAAAAAAGCCTTAGTTCCCATCGAACGAATGCTTGAATTATCAAAATAATGATTGCAACAAATTACTTAATCATTGGTTCTGGCGTGGCAGGATTGACTTTTGCCATAAAAATTGCAGAACGATTTCCCGATAGAAAAATCACCATAATTACCAAGTCGAACGAAGATGAATCCAATACAAAATATGCTCAAGGCGGGATTGCGATTGTCACTGACGAAACCGAGGATTCTTATCAAAAACACATTGACGACACCCTCATTTGTGGAGACGGTTTGTGTGATGTTGATGTCGTCAAAATGGTAGTCACCGAAGGCCCGAAACGATTGAAAGAACTTATAGCGTGGGGTGCCAAATTTGATAAAACGGCAAAAGGAAGTTTTGATTTAGGCAAAGAAGGCGGCCATTCACGCAACAGAGTGGTACATCATAAAGACCAAACGGGTTATGAAATTGAGCGTGCCATTTTAGAGCAAGTGCATCAAAAAGAAAACATAACCGTTCTGAACCATTATTTTGCACTTGATTTGATAACCCAAAACAATCACTGTTTTGGCGCTTATGCATTGCATGAAAAAACAAGAGAAGTTATCACATTCCAATCTGATTTTACAGTACTGGCCACAGGTGGAATAGGTCATCTTTACGGTCATACGACCAATCCGGTTATAGCAACCGGAGATGGTATCGCCATGGCTTTTCGTGCAAATGCCGCCATCAAAGACATGGAGTTTATTCAATTTCATCCTACCGCTTTATATGATGCTTCAGCAGGATCTAAATTTTTAATTTCGGAGGCGGTTAGAGGTTTTGGAGCGTATTTGCGTACCCAAAAAGGACTTCGGTTTATGATGAATTATGATGAAAGAGGGGAATTAGCATCCAGAGATATCGTTTCGCAAAGCATTGATGTGGAACTAAAAAAATCAGGAGATGATTGCGTTTATTTAGATTGTACCCATCTGGACTTAGACGCTTTTATCAAGCACTTTCCTATGATTTATGAGCGTTGCAAAAGCATTGGGATTGATATTGCAAAAGACTGGATTCCCGTGGTTCCCGCACAGCATTATTTGTGTGGCGGAATTACAGTTGATAAAAACGGGAAAACATCTATAGAAAATTTATTTGCCTGTGGCGAATGTTCCCGAACCGGCTTGCATGGCGCCAATAGATTAGCCTCCAATTCCTTGTTGGAAGCGCTCGTATATTCCGACAAAATTTATGCTTATTTGTCCCATGTTTCTATTGAAAATAGTGCATTTAATGGGATCATTTCAAATTGGAAATCCGCTGAACAACCTGAAATCACTTCAAATTATCTGGCTAAAATGAAAGCCAAATTACAGCTTTTGATGCGTCAGAATGCAGGAATTGTGCGAAATGAATTGGATTTACCGAAAGCCAAAGAACAGCTTTTACATTGGAAAAATGAAATGGAAGAAATTTGTAAAACCCATCAAATTAGTTTTGCGTTGTTCGAATTACTGAACATGATTACAATTGGGCATTTAATTGTGCAGCACTCCATTGAACGCGAGGATAACCGTGGTGGTTTTATGAAAATCAATGCTTTATAAGAAATATAGAAATCATTTTTTCAACTCTAAAAAGCAGTAACATTCTAAAAAAATTATTCCAAACTAACAGCTATTTTAAATTTTAAACAGGCTACTAAAAAATAAAAAAATCGGCTTGAAAATTAGTCAAGCCGATTTTTTCTTATGCCAATTTTAATTCTGGGATCTCAAAAGCAATCAGTTCGTTTTTATAAATATCGAATTGATTGAAAATCTCATTTTTAGTACTTTCGAAAAAAGGAGTTGTTGAAAATAAATCTTCATAATATCCGATTCCTAGTAGCAAATTATTTTTGAACGAATTCCATTTCTTAATTTGTCCCACAGTGATTTCTTCTGTAACCGCTGAAATTTCATTTTTCAGATAATCCAAATACATTTTTAACTCTTTCACAAATAGATTTGGTCGATTGGTAACCGTCAACACCGATGCGTTTCCATAAATATGCTGCACCATTTTCGAGAGTGAAACTTCTTTATCAAAATAAGCCATATTGGGTCCAGGGCAAATGATTACACCCTGCGCCTGACCTTTTATTTCAATGTCATTTTCAAGATACGAAGCATTGGCTAAACCCACACAAAGACAGGCTTTCTCCGTAATACTAGTTTTCTTTTTTTCGAAAACTTCAGCAGTTAAAATATCTTTTTCAAGCAGCAATTCATCCAGTTTCAAGTCTTGGTATTTCTTCGAAGACGTACAAATTCCTTTTACATCGTATTCCTTACTTAACGCCAAAAATCGTTTTGGACACGAACTTCCTGCTTTGCTTTCCTCAATTCGTTTCAATTTCAATTTTTCATTTGTCGTTCCACGCAATGTGTTGAAAGGAACTCCCAAAGGCGAAATATGGCTTAAATACAGATCATCTTCTTTGGCTCCCGCCAATAATGATCTCGTGTGTTTATCTACCGAAGTGGCTTCAGGAACCAATAAAAAAGGAGAACCCCAACCCACAGAATCCACATCATAGTGGTCCAATAGAAAATCGTGTTCCTCAGCGGTGCCTACGCCGCCTTGAACCGTGATTTTTAAATCCAAAGGCTTTTCTGGAACATGCATTTCTTTTTGTCCCAACGCTTTCACCATCAACTCATGTGCAGATTGAATCAATTGCTCTTTTTTCTGTTTGAATTCTTCTAGAATCGGTCCTAACAAAAAGCCTTCGGTTGCAAAAGCATGTCCGCCACAATTTAGTCCGGATTCGATTCGATATTCAGAAACCCAAAGTCCTTTTTTAGCTAAAAAATTTCCTTGAATCATCGCCGAACGAAAGTCACTCACTTTCAGCGTAATTTTCTTTTTCAGAGAGTTATTCGAATCAGGGAAGAAAGCCGAAAAACTTTCGAAATAACTGTATAATCTTGGATTCATCCCCGCCGATAAAACTACTGAAGATTCTAATGTACTGTTGACAAACCCACGAAGCGCAGCATGTGCATCATTAAAAATAATTGGCAACTGTTCATCTTTGATGAAATTTTCCTTATCCAATTTGGTCATAATATTGACATCAATTTCGCCCGGATAAAGATTCTTCTCCAGATAATTTTTGATATTTTCTTTGAAAGCAAAACCGTCCTCCAACAAGTTTTGCAAGCCTGCTTTAATCTCTGATTTGTTGGGCAGCATAGCGATGTAATTTTCCAAAGCTGATTTACTTCCTGATAATTCCGTTTTGAAATTATCGAATTTTTCCTTTACGATTTTGTCTACCAGATTCAGATAAGAAGTAATGCGTTCTGCGCGATAATCATGTATTTTTTGGGTAATTTCCTGGTAAGGCAAATCAAATTTTTTGCTGTAAAAAGCATTCATTTTTTCGATAAGTTCATCGTCCATAATTGAAATCACGGACGAAATTCCATACTTCGCAACTCGTACCGGACTATCAATCGTATACGCAAGTCCCATCACCGGAATATGAAATGTATGGAGTGGTTTAAATGTTGTCATGCTAAATGATTTAAATAAATAAACCACAAAAGTCGAGAAAACAAACCGCATAAAAACTGATAAATATCATGCGATACAATACATTCTTGCAATACCTTAGCCATTCTGGATACTATTCAAAATTATTTTAAATTCAATAAATTTTACAGTTTCCTATTATTTTTTTTGTTAATTTTATAAAAGCTTTACTGACACAAAACGGCAATAATCAACACATTATCTGTAAAATAGAACATTCCTAATTACTCTTTAATTATGCAAATTGACATAGACTTACTTTTTTCCTGGGGTGCTGTTGCTAAAAAATACAAAAAAAACGAAGTCGTTTTTAATGAAGATGAAGTGGCTCATTTTTATTATCAGATTATTGATGGAAGCGTGAGAATGTTTAACTCAAATGACGAAGGAAAAGAGTTTACACAAGGACTTTTTTGTAAAGGAGAGAGTTTTGGTGAACCTCCATTATTTATTGACCAACCGTATCCGTCAAAAGCAGTTTGCATTCAGGATTGTACTATCATGAAGTTATCAAAAGATAAATTTTTAAAAATTCTTGATGAATATCCTTTGATTCAAAAATCATTTCTGATTTTACTTGCCAATAAAATTCACTCAAAATCCAATACTTCAAAAGAGATCATCAACCAGAAACCGGAGTTCCGAATTCTTGCCTTTTTGAACACACACAAAAGAAAATCAGAATGTAAGGGAAGTAGAGTATTAATTCCGTACACGCGACAGGAAATTGCAAATTTTACCGGTTTGAGAGTCGAAACGGTGATTCGGGTTTTTTCAAAAATGAATGAGTGCAACAAAGTTGAGATTATCAATCACAAAATATTTTATTAAAAAAAAATGAAATTAAACATCCAATTTTGGCTTAAATTTTCCTTGATAAATCTATGTATAGTTGCCGCTCTTGGCGTTTTAATGCGTTATAAAATTGGTTTTGAATTCCCATATTTCAATCAAAAAAACATATTACATTCCCATTCCCATTTTGCATTTTCAGGATGGATCACCCACACTTTGATGACATTGATGGTGTATTATCTTCAAAATAAAACCGCAGACTTTTACGTAAACAAATACCGAAAAATACTCATAGCCAATCTAATTTGTTCTTACGGGATGCTAATTTTCTTTATTTTTCAGGGATATGGAATGATTTCCATATTTTTCTCAACGGCATCGATTTTGGTTTCCTATGTTTTTGGCTATTATTACATCAAAGACTTGAGAAAAATCGATGCTGATTTTGCTGCGATAAACTGGTTTAAGGCCGCCTTATTTTTTAATATTATTTCCTCTTTCGGGACTTTTTACTTGGCGTATATGATGGCCAGTAAAAATGTCATTCAGGATTTGTACTTATCATCTATCTATTATTTTCTCCATTTTCAATATAACGGTTGGTTTTTCTTTGGTTGTATGGGTTTATTTTTTGGCTTTTTAAATCTAAAAAAATCAGAACATTCCTTTTACGAAACTTCCTATAAGCTGTTTGCTGTTTCTTGTATTCCTGCCTATTTTTTGTCCACACTTTGGTTGGATTTACCCGTTTGGCTTTACGCAATCTCTGTCTTTGCAGCAATAATTCAGGTTTTTACATGGTTTAAACTTCTTGTCATTTTAATGCAAACGAAAAAAGAGTATTTGAAAAATTTCGCTCCTTTGTTACGCTATATTTTACTTTTTTCCTGTTTGGCATTAAGCATAAAATTCATTCTGCAATTGGGTTCAACAATACCATCATTGAGCCAGCTTGCTTTTGGTTTCAGGCCAATTGTAATCGCCTATTTACACTTGGTTCTATTGGCGGTAATCACGTTGTTCCTGTTGTTTTATATCTATGCCAGCCATTTGATTTTCATTAGTAAAAAGATAAAAATTGGCTTGGTTCTATTTTCCATTGGTGTTCTATTAAACGAGTTGGTTCTCGCCATTCAAGGTCTTGCATCGTTCACTTATACTATTATTCCGTATGTGAATGAACTTCTTTTCGTTGTCGCCTTACTTTTGCTTTTAGGAATAGGATTTACTACTTATTTCTCCATCAAAAAAGTTAAAAACAATCCGCCTTTATGATTGAACGCATATAATAAACAATTGATAATGAAGTACTTTGCTGTATAAAACCAAAGTAACCTTTATTATGAAAAAATCAATTCAATTAGTAGCTGTAGTTTGTTTCTTTACCATTTTTGGTTGTAAACAAAATAGCGAAGCTCCATCTGAAACAACAACAGAAAACACAGCAACCCAAGGTCTTGGACAGTCTGCCGTGGTTGACGAAGCTTCTAATCCAAATATCGTTCAGACCGCTTCCGGAAGCAAAGATCACTCCACACTTGTAACAGCCGTAAAAGCAGCAGGATTAGTGGATGTATTGAGCAATGCCGGACCGTTTACCGTTTTTGCACCAACAAATGCTGCCTTTGATAAACTTTCAAAGGGAACCGTTAAAGGATTATTAGCACCTGGAAAAAAAGATGATTTGAAAAACATATTAGAATACCACACATACGTTGGAAATCTAAAAACAGAGTACATGCAAGACGGTCAGGAATATGAACAAGTGAATGCCGGAAAAATAAAAATCACCAAAGTAGGTGATAAAGTATTTGTAAACGGCTCAGAAATAATCGTTTCTATCCCAACATCAAACGGAATTATACATGTAATAAATGATGTTTTACTTCCGAAATAATATTATTAATTCATTTTGCCAGATTGAAAAAAGCGTAAACTTAAGTAGTTTACGCTTTTTATATGCTTTTCATCCTATGGTTTTGTACATCAATACTGCCGAAATATTCATGGCTCTTTGTTTGATTTCTTCTGCTTTTTCTCCTGTGAATAACTCATCAACAGTTTCATTGAACAAGGCATTCCAATGGTGGAAATGAGCTTCTTTCATTTCGCTTTTTTGATGCAACTCTTTGTGCTTAGTCATCGGATTTCCTGTATAATTTCCTTTTGAAAACATAATATTTTCCCAGAAATCATACATTTTTGGCAAGTGATCATCCCAATTCACCTTGGCAATGTCCGTAAAAAAATAACCGATTTTAGTATCTGTTTTTATTTTACCATAAAAAGTGTTTATCAGTTTCTCAATGTCGTTTTTGTTCTTAATATCTGTTTTCATTTCTAGATTTTTTAGCCTTTAAACAATAAACACAAACTGTCTTCCAAAGCTTCTACGGAATGCAAAACTGCTACCTGAATTTCTTGTTCGTCATAAAGAAAGAGTTCGTTTTGTTGATTCTCCTCTTTATAAATCACCTTTCCTTTTATCACTAATAATTTAGCAGGAACATCCGTTTTATGCTCCTTAAGAATCATTCCTTTTTTGAAAGCAATTACCATTACTTTACTGCAAGAAGTATTTTGAACCACTTGCGCCACTGGATTAGCAGCATTTTCTAGTTTTTGAAGTATCTCTTTAAACATTATAAATCTTTGTTTTTAAATTTAATTAATGAAATGAAAAATGGGATAATAATCCACAAACACAGCAACGAGAAAGAAAGCAGCAATCCCAAAGATGTCCCGAAAAAATCTTTGAAAATTGCTCCGGTATATCCCATCATCGCCGAAACATCCAGATGCAACAAGATTTGAATTCTCGCTAAATCTATTGGACTGAACGCAGTAACAACAATCATTGCTTTCTCAATTGGATAATCCGAAAATTGAAACAACAAATACAAAATTATTCCATCAAAAAGCAGTGCAAAATACAACCAGCCCATGATGGCAATCCCTATTCCTTTTGCTTTGTCTCTGGTCAGTATTGAACTTAAAAATGCCAAAGCCACGAAGACCAACGTAATCATACAACCTATAACGAGCATCATAATGCCTACGCTATCCGGCGCATTGATTAAAAGCGGAATTCCGGCACCAATAAAAAAGGATAAAACCATTGCTAACGAAAGTCCGAGAAACAGACTCAACCATATTTTCTTGCGCTTAATGGGCTGGCTTAATAAAAGCTCAATAAACTCCGTACTGTTGTACAAATAAATCGTGGCAAAAAGAATGGAAACCAAAGGAACCGTGAATAAAATTATATTCAAAATGGTAAGCAATCCTTTAGCAGAATTATCTTCAAGCCCGAATGAACTCCATGAAAGAATAGCTAAAATAAGGGTGTACGCCAGTATAATTTTGTTCTTCAGAATGTCTATAAAAATGATTTTAATGATTCTGTTCATTGCTTTTGTTTTTTAAGATTTTAGCAATTGCTTTGGATATTTTTTGCTCGTTTGTTGATTCCAATAAATCCGCGATAGTTTGATGAAAATGTACTGTTCCGTCTTGCATGTAAATAATTTCAGTAATCAAATCATCCAATTCGCTCAAAAGATGGGAAGTAATCAAGATTAGTTTTCCCTTTTCTTTTTCTTTTATAATTTTTTCTTTCAATATTTCGGAAGCCAATGGATCTAAACCCGCTGTAGGTTCGTCTAAAATTAACACCTCAGGATTAAACAAAAAAGCCAATGTAGCACTTACTTTTTGGGTTGTGCCGCCCGAAAGTGTCCTCATTTGTTTATTAACTATTTTTTCGAGTTCAAATGCATGAACTAAATCCTCATCTAAAACCTGATCCGAATTTCGAATTTTCTTTATCATTTCGATGATTTGCCCTACTGTCATATAATCCGGATAACGACCTATTTGCGGCATGTATCCTATTTGTTCCCGATATTTAAATTCCTTTAAAATTGATTTTTCATTGAATAAAATATCGCCTTTAGAAGGAATAACCATTCCCAAAATACTTTTTATCAAAGTCGTTTTTCCACAACCATTCGGACCAATTAAAGCAATGCATTCTCCTTTAGTAAAGGACAGATTAATGTTGTTTAAAACCTCTAATTTTCCGAATTTTTTATATATATTTTTTATTTCAATCATAATGGTAATGAATGCATTAGAGGTGAATTGTCTATAAAATTATCTGGAGTTATGCTGGGCAAAACTTTTTCGGATTTATCCAAAAGTGTGATCATGAAACTCCGAAACAACAACATCGCCGAGGGATTATTTTCAACTAAAACCGCGAATAAACTCAACGGATGATACGGCACATCGCCGACACCATTTTTGTCTAAATCATATCCTTCGTACTTATCCCAATAATTGGTATCAAACTTGTTTAAAACTAAACTTCCGTTAGTTCCCATATCAAAAGTATTCCCAATAAAATTATTATTCACGATTTCATTGTCTACGCAACTGGCCTGAATTTTCATCGCCCAACCGTTGGCTTCAAATACGTTTTTTTCAACCCGAATCCTATTGGTTCCTTCCATGTGAATTCCAGAAGTGTTTTTAGAAAATTTATTTCCAATGATATGACTATCCGTGATTTCCTTAAGGAATAATCCATAAGCGCCATCGCCCCAATTTTCTTCGAAATAATTATTGAACATCTTGACATTTTTGGTAAACATTACCGCAACGCCGGCGCCGTTATTCTTAAAAACATTGGTAATATACGCGTCGTCATTAGAGAACATAAAATGCAAGCCATAACGAATATTGTTAGTTGAAATATTCCTCCAGATAAGGGAATTGGTAACAAATTCAAAATAAATCCCATCCCGATGACCAGAAATGGTGTTAGCGATAATTTGGAGATTCTCACTTTTCCAACAATGAATTCCGTTACCTATTTGCTGTTCTTCTTTGCCGTACGCTACAATTGTATTATTTTTTATCAGGCAATTTTTACCATTTTGAATATAAATTCCAAAGAAATTATCATCTAAAATATTGTTCTGAATAACGACATGATTTTTATTGTACACTTTAATTGCGCAGGGATCTTCGAGTGAGGCATACCCTGATTTTATCACTTTGAAACCTTGCACAACCACACTATCTGCTTTAATGGAAAGTACTTCATACTTTTTTTGTCCATCTAAAACCGGATATCCTATACCCAGAAAAACGATTCTTTTATCAATAACAATATTGCCTTCACGATACACACCTTTATGCACTAAAACCGTGTCACCTATTTTAGCCAGATTAATGGCTTTTTTTATTGATTTTATCGGTTTGTTTGCGCCAACTTCAATCACATGAGCATGAAGGAATGAAGAAAAAAACAGAAATAGGTAGAGAATTTTTTTCATTTTTTTTAAAATTAAACCATCAGAATTTAATTAAGAGAACACATTATTCTTAATTCCTTACTGATTTAAAAAACGACTGTTTTATTTTGTAATTACAACTTCCCAAGTAACTGGTTTTGCTTTTAATTTTATTCCAAATTCCTTTGCTTCATTTTCAGAAGAAAAAGCAATAACGCCGCCTCTCATCGGGCTTTGAATCGTTCCTCCGGAAAGGAAGAAAGCGGTTTCGGCAGGAATTAAAACATTATCTTGGGTATAATCATTCACATAATGAGCGGTCATTTTTGTGTTGGCATTTTCTTTTTCATAATGCATCATGCACATGATATCGTCAAATTTGAAAACTCTTCCTTTTTCAGTAATCACCTCTGCAGCATATTTACCATCGGCGATAGTCATTTTACAAAAATCGCACGTATCAACGTTCAATTTAATGGGAACCACTTCCGTTTTGGCGCAGGAAAAAAAAGAAAAAGATAAAAAGACAAACAAAGCTGCCGTTGTATTTGATTTTTTAAATTTATTCAATAGATTAGTTTCTTTGATAACCAATAAAAACAATAAAAATCCCGAAGCAATTAACATCCATCCTCCAATATCCGGAATAGAATACGCTCCAAAATTCAGGAGTTGTTTGTATCCTATTAATGGCGGCTGATACGACATCCCCGGTACTCTAATTGCCGCATTCGGATCCAGATTATGCCCGTATTCATAATTCCATCGGTAAAAATCGACTCCTGCTAATATTCCAAAAAGAATAAATGAAATGAACAAGGCATAAAGTCCTTTTTTCTTTGCAATTATCGCAACTGCCAAAGCACAAAATGCAAAAAAACCAATGATATAAGGCAATACAGTAAACTCTATAAAATCTTCTTTATGCAGGGTTTTCATGCCAATATAATGGTTCAATCCATTAATAATCTCGACATCTCCACCAATTTTATTAGCATGCAACTGCAATACTAAACCTTCGGGATATTGAGGAGCTGACAATTCAATTCTCCACATTGGAACAAAAACAGATGACACTAATAGCACCATCACCAACAAAAGCATCACCTTTGAAAGCGTTGAAATTTTTGGATTATTCATGATTTTTTTATTAAAAAAGGGAACAAACTAAATAATTTGTTCCCTCTTGAATTTGAAGTGATTCTTATTTAGCCGGCATATTTGTTCCTAAGCTAAACGTTAGGGGAACACTACTTCCCGCTGGAGAAACTCTTAGATATCCTGACATTTCCTGATGCAGCGCACTACAAAAATCAGTACAATAGAAAGGAAATATCCCTACTTTTTTCGGTATCCATTTTAAAGTGGCTGTTTCACCCGGCATGATTAACAACTCGGCATTGTCAGCGCCTTTTATAGCAAATCCATGGGGTACATCCCAATCTTGTTCTAAATTAGTGACATGGAAATACACCTCATCCCCTACTTTTACTCCTTCGATATTATCAGAAGCGAAGTGAGAACGTATGGAAGTCATGTAAACATGAACTTGGTTTCCTTGTCTGATAACTTTAGCTTCTTTTTCTCCTTTGGCAACATAAGGGTGATTGTTTTCTTCGATTTTATAAAATTTTAACTGACCATTGTTTCTGATTAAATCAGCGGGAGCAGATTGAGCGTAATGTGGTTCCCCAATAGTTGGATAATCCAACAAAAGCTTCATTTTATCACCACTAATGTCAAATAACTGGGCAGCTTGTGCTAATTCCGGTCCCGTTGGCAAGTATCTGTCTTTGGTGATTTTGTTGTAAACTACCATGTATTTACCGAATGGTTTTTTACTGTCTCCACCAGGAATAGAAAGATGTCCAGGAGAATAATAAACAGGCACTCTGTCTAAAATTTTTAATGATTTAATGTCCCATTTCACCACTTCTGAAGAAACAAAGAAAGTCGTATACGCATTTCCTTTTCCATCAAACTCAGTATGCAACGGTCCTAATCCCGGTTTTTTAACTTCCCCGTACAACGCTGCTTCATATTTGATGACCGGAATACCTTCATATTCGCCATCAAATTGTTTTTTAGCAATCGCATTTTTCATTTTGTCAAAACTAAAAACAGGAATTAAAGCCGCCAATTTTCCACTACCCACAATGTATTCTCCCGTAGGGTCAATATCACATCCATGAGGTGATTTTGGACAGGGAATCATGTAGCAAATGTCTTTTAATATTTTAGAATCCAATACTAATACTTCCGTTCTCATTTCAGACTTTGCCGTATGTGTTTTTTCATCCCACGTATTGTGTACGTATTTAGCTTTTACCTTTTTTCCTTTTCCGGCTTTAATGTACTCTTCCGCTTTTTTCCAGTTGACCGCCATAATATAATCTTTGTCATTTTGTGAAGCATTCACTTCCAGCAAAGTATTGGCTTGCTCTGTATTGTAACAAGAAAAGAAGAACCAACCGTGAGATTTGCCTTTACCGGCATGACTTAAATCGAAATTTACTCCCGGCGCTTCAATTTGGAAAGCAATATCCATCTCACCTGCTTTCCCTACTTTTACAAAACTCAAATAGGCTTTGAAATTTTTTTTGTAGGTATTAATAGGCACATCACCGTTAGCATTATCAGTAGGTACGCTAAATCGGGTTCCAGCTACCACATATTCCGTATTTTCGGTAATAAATGGAGAAGAGTGATTTCCAGCACTATTCGGTAATTCAATTATTTCAACTGTTTTGAACGTTTTCAAATCCACACGGGCAATTCTGGGCGTATTATTGGCATTGGCAAAAATCCAACGACCATCGACCTCACCGTTAGTTTGAGACAATTCCAAATGATGCTGATCGTCCCAAGGCACATAACCGTGAGAGGTATTCAACATTGGTTTTGTTTCTTCACTGTATCCATACCCACTTTGCGGATCTTGAGAAAATATTGGAACTACTCTCAATAATCGTGCACTTGGCAAACCATATACGCTCATTTGTCCGCTAAAACCTCCAGAAACGAAATTATAGAATTCGTCATATTTTCCCGGAGCGACATAGACTTTTTGAGCTGCGTCACCTCCTACGGCATCTGCAGTATTTTTAGGTCTGCAAGAACCAAAAAATGCACTGACCAAGACTATGGAAAGACTTGTTTTTATAAAAATATTGTTCATGTTATTTTGAGTTAAATTATTTTACTCCGTCATTTTTACGCATATATTCCAACAAGTTTCTGGCATCGGTATCCGTCAAAGCTTGATTTGGCATACGAACCAAACAAAGTTCCAGTTGCGCTTGAAGTGCTGGATCTTTATCAATCATTGGATCTGGATTAGTGATGAAGTTCATAATCCATTCTGGTTTTTGTCGCTGAGTAACGCCTTTCCATCCTGGACCAACTAATTTCTCATCGGTCAACTTATGGCAAGAAGAACATTTAACGGATTGTATTTTTTCGCCTTCGGCAGCCATTGCCTCATCCAATTTATCGCCTAGATCTACTGAGGTGTGTTTTCCGATACCTCTGTTTGGATCATACGCAACCGCATCGGTTGGATTTGTTGCAGATTCTTCAGAAGGTGCAGCAGTATCTTTTGAAAAATCATCGTTGGTTTTGGTTTTATCACCACATGAAGTCAACATTACGAATGCAACTACAAAAAAAGTTAATTTGTACATAAATTTGTTTTTAGAATTGTTTAACAAATTTGCGATTAGATTAGCGCATTAATTATGACTGGAATCATACTTAATTCGGTATTTCTTTCCGTTTTTTTAACTGAACTTGGTAAACCAAACGATAAACTTTTGTTAACGATTAAACTTTTTAAACCGACCCTTGTCTTATATCCATAAAACTTAAAACAACACAAATTGAAAAAATTATTTATCGCTGCATTATTAGCTGTCGGAATGACAAGCTTTGCACAAGAAAGAAAAGTAGTTACAGAAAGACCTACAAAGGAGCAAATGTCATTGGAGCAAAGAAACCAATTGCAATTAAAAAAGATGACTTTGGAATTAGATTTGAATGCTTCTCAGCAAAAAGAAATGAGTACAGTTATTGCTGAACAAAGTACCAAAAGAGATGCTAGAATGGCGGAGAGAAAAGCGAGCAAAGATTCGGCTAAAAAACAACTTACTGCTGCCGAGCTTTTTGCTAAGAAAAATCAAATGTTAGACGAGCAAATTGTGATGAAAGAAAGAATGAAAAAAATTCTTTCAGCTGACCAATACAAAAAATGGGAGGACATTAAAGGGAAAAGACATCACGCAATGAAAAAAAGAATGGTGCACCATAAAGACGGAAAACCAGCAAGAATGATTGATAAAAAATAATCTGTCCACTTGCAATATTTCATCTTATTTTATAAAAAAGCCCCAAAATTGGGGCTTTTTTGCGTTTAAAATGTTTTCGAAACTTTATCTATCGCTCGGATGGTAAAATCTAAATCCTCATACGTTAACGCATCAGTAATAAACCACGTTTCATAAGCGGAAGGCGCGATATAAATTCCTTCCTGCAACAATCCGTGGAAGAATTTCTTGAACGTTTCGTTATCTCCTTTTGCTGCTGTATGAAAATCAACCACCGGAGCAGCATCAAAATGAACCGAAATCATCGAGCCAATGCTGTTGATTGTAAATGTAACGTTATTTGCTTTCAACACTTTATCAATCCCTGCAGCCAAATACGCTGTTTTCTCTTCCAATCTTTGAAAAATAGCACGATCACGGTCTAACGCTTGTAACATCGCTAATCCTGCAGCCATTGCCAACGGATTTCCAGACAATGTTCCTGCCTGATAAACGGGACCGATCGGAGACAAATAATTCATGATTTCCGCACGAGCGGCAAAAGCACCAACAGGCAATCCTCCACCGATTACTTTGCCGAAGCAAACGATATCAGCCGCTATATTAAACAATTCCTGAACCCCACCAGCGGCGAGTCTGAAACCGGTCATTACCTCATCAAAAATCAATAGAATTCCGTTATCGGTACACAATTGGCGTAAGCCTTCCAAAAAGCCTTTATTAGGCGGTATACAACCCATATTGCCCGCAACAGGTTCTACGATTATGGCAGCAATTTCATTTTTATTTGCTTCGATTAAAGTAGCTACGTTCTCTAAATCATTGTATTGTGCCAGCAAAGTATCCTTGGCCGTTCCTACAGTTACTCCCGGACTATTTGGTGAACCAAAAGTAATTGCTCCGCTTCCCGCCTGTATTAAGAACGAATCCGAATGACCGTGATAACAGCCTGCAAATTTTATTATTTTATCTCTTTTGGTAAAACCGCGAGCCAGTCTTACAGCACTCATACAGGCTTCGGTACCGGAGTTTACAAATCTGATTTTATCGATATTTGGGACCATCGACACAGCCAAAGCTGCAATTTGTGTTTCCAATTCTGTTGGCATTCCAAACGAGGTTCCCAACTTCGCTTTCTCAATCACAGCTTGTACAACTGGTTCGTAAGCATGTCCTAAAATCATTGGTCCCCATGAATTGATATAGTCAATCAAACGGTTTCCGTCTTCATCGTACAAATATGCGCCTTTGGCACTTTTTACAAAAATTGGCGTTCCGCCTACTGCTTTAAATGCTCTTACCGGCGAGTTCACGCCTCCTGGAATTACTTTTTCTGCCTCAGCAAAAAGCTGACTACTTCTTTGATATAACATTTAAAATTTGGATTTTATATTTGATACATTTCAAAGAATAAAACTATTGGTAAATTTCCAACTGTTGTCCAATTGAAAGCGCATTCTCTACCAGATTGTTTTTTTCTTTTAACTCTTTTATCTCTAAATTAAATCTTTTTGAAATAGAATATAACGTGTCTCCTTTTTGCACCACGTATGAAATCAGATTCTTATCTCTATTTATTTTTGAATTTTTTGGTTCAATTTTCAAGTCTTCAATCATTTGATTGGATTTCAAAACATAATCCACCTCTAAAACCTGATCATCATATTGATGCAATTTGTATCGTTGGATATATGATATTAACTTATCCGGGTATTTTGGGTCCGTCGCATAACCGGCTGCTTTAAGTCCTCTCGCCCAAGCTTTATAGTCGCCTTTTGAGCAATCAAATAATTTAGAATATCGACTTCTGCCAGTTAAAAACAGTGCGTGGTCTTTGTATGACTCCGATACATTATCGTACTTCCTAAAGCATTCCTGAGCAGCATCGTCATCGTGTTTTACACTTTCGCCGGTCCAGCCTTCATGGCATTTTATACCAAAGTGATTATTAGCGGTTACTGCTAAATCTCCCCTTCCCGCACCAGATTCCAATATTCCCTGAGCTAAAACAATACTTGCAGGAATACCATAAACTTTCATGTTATCCATTGCAATATCTTTAAATTTAGTAATATAATTAGCCACAACATCGCTGCTAACCACTGTTTGTGAAGTGGATACAATTACTTCCGTTACCTGATTTGTGTATACTTGTTTGGGTGGATTTGTTGTAATCGGCTGTTTTACAGGCACCTTTAAAACTGATGCTTTTGTACCGATTGTCTTTTTAACTTTACGAACTATTTCCGTTTTTGGTTTTAACGGCGCTTTTTTTGTTGTTGTAATAACTGGTTTTGAGGCATTACAGCCTACCATCGTTATCGTTATAAAAATTAGTAGGATTTTTTTAAACATAGATATCTAGTGTTGGTAATTGTTTGTTTTTTAATTTCATATTCATTCCCTTAACTCCCTGCATTCCACCAGTATGAATAAGTAAAATTTTTGATTTTGCAGGAAAATAATTCTTTTTTATCAAATCTACAACGCCAAAAACCATCTTTCCAGTATAAATAGGATCTAAAGGAATTTGATTTTCTAGATAAAAGTGATTGATAAACACAATTAATTCTGCAGTAACTTTCGCGTATCCACCAAAATGATAGTCCGTTACTAACTCCCAATTGTCATTTTGGACAAAATTACGAATTTCCTCTTTTAAAAAATCACCTTTTAAAGCAGGAAATCCTAAAACTTTTTGGTGCGGTAAAACACTATTAATAATTCCCGAAATAGTTCCGCCAGTCCCTACTGAACAACAAATGTAATCAAAATCCGCATCTTCCGAAGTTAGTATTTCCTCACATCCTTTGATGGCTAAATCATTTGTTCCGCCTTCTGGAATGTGATAAAAACCCCCAAATTTTTGTTTTAAGTTTTCCAAAAAAGAACCTTCACTTTTTAAGCGGTAATCTTCTCTTGAAATAAATTCCAATTGCATGCCACAATTTTGCGCAAATAATAAAGTGGGATTTTCAGAAACTTTACCCGATAATTCATCTCCGCGAATAATCCCGATAGTTTTAAATCCTTTTTCATTTCCGGCAAAAGCTACCGCGGCAATGTGATTCGAAAAAGCTCCTCCAAAAGTCAACAGCGTTTCTTGATTTTCTACTTTCGCCTGAAGCAAATTATACTTCAGTTTTCTAAACTTATTACCCGAAACAAATGGATGGATCAAATCCTCCCTTTTGATTTGCACTGAAATAAAGTTCGGAAACACCGTAATTAACTTTTGATTCAAACTGTTTTATTTTTTACAAAGATAAAATTAATCTATTATAAAAAGTGCAACCTCCATGGATTGCATTTCTGTGTTTCTCATTTCTGAATTTTAGTTTTTAATAATCACTTTTTTACCAACCGCTAATTTGTCTTTCGTGGTCAATTTTACAATGTAAATTCCATCCCCTAAACCTGAAGTTGAAAATTTGTACGAAGTATCCACCCCTAAATCTTTTTTAACAAAAATTAATTTACCCGCTACATCGTATAAACCGCAGGTCTCAAGATCCATCAATAAAGGATTATCTATTGTTAAATTTTTCGTTAAATTATTTTGAAAAATCATAAAACTCTCCTTGGCTGCCTCTTCGACTCCCAAAGTTGAGTTGCTTTTGAAGGTAATTTCGAACTGAGTATTATTCTCTCCAGCCGGCAAATCTAATTCATGAAAGTCATTTTTAATATCATAAAATAAATCTTTTACTTTGTCGTGTAAGTAAACCGTACTTACTCCCGTAAAGTTAACTATTTCTTTTACTGTAATTTTATAATTAGCGGCTCTATCATTTCTAAAACCAATGGGGATTTTTTTATCAATGTCAAAATTTATTGCATTAATAACAAAATCCCCGCCTTCTAAAACAAAGTAAACATCTGCCGGTGTACTATCACTCGAAGACATGGCATCCATACCACGATCAATTCCATCAGTCGCTTCAGGAATTAAGGTTAAAGCCAATTGCCGCACTCCTTGATTGTTCATCAACGTATTGAATTTTATTTGTGGAGTGGGTGCTAAACTTACTGTTGTGTAATCAAATCCTGATAAAGATTGTGTTTTAGCCATGTAACCAGTATTGATTTTTGGTGTAGTAATATTCCCCGCCAACTTGGCTAATGAACTGTTTAATTCTTCTTTGACAAATACTCTATAACTGTTTTTCATTTGAACAAAACCGTTTGCTTTTCCATCGATTAAGAAACCTTGACCAATTGGCGAAAAACGTTTTTCATAATTTTTTCCTGATCCGCCTGCTGATCCTTCATTTCCGGAACCATCATACGAATAAAAAGTAGCAGGAGTATAAACCCCGGCACTTCCCAAATTACCTGGAGCAAAAGCCCCATAGCCCCCTTTGTAATCCGCTATAAAGTGAGAATTAACTGTTGGATCTTGCTCCCAAAAATAAGCAATCCCGGTGCAATTTGTTTCGCCAATTAAAAAGGCGGATAAGTCAATTGCTGACGGATACGGATTTCCTGTCAAAGTAAATTGCTCAATTGCAACGGATATTGCAATAACGCCATCATTCGGTTTTCCTCTAAAATCATAGCGCTGTTTACTTCCCGGATTGTTCTGAATCCCGTTTACTGTTGTCGCATTTGTTCCCGAAGTTCCTTTCATTGTAAATCCTTCTCCAGCATTCAAACTGGAATTAGATCCTACCTGAATCCAACTGGAGTAATTCGATGAAATGGTTAATTTATTTATCCAGTATGGGGCTATCGCTAAAGGACTCGCGGCACCATTATAATTATTCATTGGTAATATTGATGGCTCATTAAAGGTAATCAAACTGGCAACATCTTTAAGTTGGGTCACTCCAAAAGGAGAATTTCCCTGAGTAATATTCGTTGCTCCCACTGGAGAACACCAGTAATTATATTGAAAATTATTAGTTGTTCCTTCCTGAAAAACAGATAAACTACCCAATCCTTTATTTGTACCAATGGAAGTTAATCCTTGCAAAAGCTGTCCATTTTCCCTCAAATAAAAATTGCTGGTAGCTGCATTTAGTTCTAATTGTTGGTTGATAAAAACAACTTCGTTACTGGCAAAAATATAACTGTTAGGACTTATATACATCTGGGCACTGACATTGTTTTGAAATAAAATTCCAGTCACAATAAGCAGTGATTTTTTAAGTATTTTTGAGTGCATAAACATATGAATTAAGTTAATTTATAAATATTATTTATTATTTTAACACGGTATGGCTTTAAATTAAATCAAAGAGTTTTACGACTTAAAATGAAACTATTAAGCTTAAAAATTAATTATTTGTAGTCTTTTTATTTATTTATATTTATAAAAGGATGTAATGATTAATATTTTCATATAAAATTACAAAAAAAAGACAATAGCAAAGAGCAATATTACCGACAAAAAGTATAAAAAATCGTTTAAATACATATTTTTAAATATATATTGTATAATTTCTTACATAATTAAATTTACAAGAAAGGTGAAATAATGACAAAGCACAGTAAAAAAAATTTCAACAAAAAAAGAGTTAATTGATGGAGATTGATACTTTTTAAGGCGTAAAAAGTCCTAGCGAAAAGAAATCAGAATGACAACTAAAAGCAAAGTGTAAAAATCTTAATGCAGTATAATTTGTTTTTAAATAAACACTATTTTTCCAAAAACAAATAGTTAAAAAAACTAAAAAAAGGTCTCTTTTTTAGAAATTCTAAATTAGATTCATTCGCATAAGCTTCCCTTTCAAAACTAATGTTTCTGTACGCTAAGTCAGCATTTTTATACTGAGCTACTCGAACAAAATATTCTATAAAATACCAAATAAAAAAAGGAACTATCAACAACTCTAATTGTTGTCGAAGATGGATTTTTTCATGATTTAAAAAAACCATATTTTCTTTATCCACACTAAATTTTATAAATACAAAAGGAAATAAAGCCAATCCATGATAGCCCTTGGGAATTAAATATTTAGTGACAATTAGAAACATTGTTTGCGCAGATTATAAATTTAGGTCTATCGTGTAGCAAATTACTAAAATTAAATTAAAAAGTTGAAATAACATTTGGCAATTCAATTTAATTATTCTGAAGAAATTAAGATGCACATAAAGAAAAGTCATTTAAGAATAATAAGACCAATAAAATTTTTTAAAATAGAAAATTTAATTAAATTCATTTTAAATTTTATTCGTAATAAAAATGCATTTCACAAAAAATTTAACAAAAAAAAACACTTTTATCGGATAAATAGTTCTTTTTGACGGTGATTTTATTTGAAATGTTAAAATATTAATATATTTTTGCTGCCGAAATTAAAATTTTATGAAAAAAATTACTCTTTGTTTCTTTACCATTTTATTTTTTAGCTATTTTTCATACGCTCAATCAAATAATGTTATTGAGAAAATACCTAATGAAATTTACAAGAAAATTAAAATTCCAAAGCCATCTTCTGATTTAATAAATAAATTAGGTAAAAGCGGATTGGATTTGGATTGTGGCGTTCAACTTGATTCTAATGGAGATTTACTTATTGAAGTATCATCATATGAAGAGGCTAAAATTAAAAAATTAACATTTTATCAAGTTGTAATTGCTGATATGGAAAAGTTTTACTCAAAAAGAGCTATCAAAAATTTACCTGTAGCGAAATCAACTTTAAGATTGTTAAAGTTGAAAAAGTTGACAAATAAAAATAGTAGTTTGAAAGCAACAACTTATGGTAACATAACTCATCGATTTGAGAACACTGAAATTGATTGGGCAGTTCCAACAAACTACCAATTAGGAGCTTCGTTTGGTGGTTGTTTAACTGTAGATGAAACTTACGCCCAATTAGACCTAATGCATACATTATACCCAAACTTAATAACGATAAAAAGTAACACTTCACCAACAAATCAACTTACTACAGGAGGCAGGCCGATTTATGTTGTTGAGATTTCTAATTCAGCAGTTTCAGGAACTAAGCCTGAAACCCTTTACACAGGAATGACCCACTCCAGAGAGGTAGCTAGCTTAATGAATCTTACGTATTATATGTGGTATCTTTTAGAAAATTATGCAACTGATTCTGATGTGAAAAACCTAGTTGATAATCATGCTCTTTATTTTATTCCAATAGTAAACCCAGATGGATTAGCATTCAATCAACTTCAATCACCGTCTGGTGGCGGAATGCAACGAAAAAACCGAAGAGAAACTGGGGCATGTACAACATACCTTGATGGAATTGATCTAAACAGAAACTGGGGAACGTACTGGGGTTATGATAATACAGGATCATCTCCCAATGGTTGTGATGACACATACAGAGGAACAGGAGGATTTTCTGAAGCGGAAACTAATTCCATTAAAGAGTTTTTCTTACTTCACGATTTTAAAACATCCATAAACCATCATGCCTATAAAAATGCTGTACTTCATGGAAGAGCAGCTTTTTACAGAACTGATAATATTGAAACAAATAGTGGCGTAAAAACTGGCAGAGAAAATGAATATTATCAATATTCGCATGATATGACCCAATATAACCGATATGCGTACGGATCTAGTCCAAATATAAGCTATTGGAATAATGGCAATTGCAATGACTGGATGTCCGGTGGCTCTGGAAAGTCTACACTTTGTTGGACTCCTGAGAATGGAGCTCAAGGTGAATCGACAGCGGCTTATTTAAACAATGGTTTTTGGCCTGACCCTGTAAATATTACTGCTATATCTAAACGGGCTATGAGAATGAATTTTATTGCAGGATTTTACAGCGGCACATACGCCAAACTTCACGATTTATCAAAATCAGATATTACAAGTACTTCGGGTTCATTAAACTTTGGATTGGAAAGAGTCGGGCAAACAGTTGGGGATTTCACTGTAACAGTTACGCCTATTTCATCTAACATAATATCAGTCAGTAATGTTGGTATTCAAACTGGAATGACAATTTTAGAACAGAGAAATCTTAATGTTGGATTTGTCTTGAATTCTAGTATAGCGGCAAAGGAAAAAATAGTCTTTGAGGTTACTTTAACGAATGGAAAATACATTATATACAAAACAAGACTAGAAAAATATTATAATCCAACAGCTCTATTTACCGCAGCTGCAAATCCCACCTCTATTACAAGTTCTGGCTGGACAGCAAGCCCTACTACTGGCGGATGGTCAGTGACTTCTGATGGTTTTGGAGCGACAAATGGAATTACAGCAAGTACAACAGTACCATACGCAAATGCTCTTACTACTACAAATTTAACCCAAACTACACCTATCTCTTTAGTGGGAAAACAGCAAATTGTGATACAATTTGATACAAAATGGGACTTAGAAAGAAGCTTTGATTACGTTGAGTTACAAGGATCTATTGACGGAACAACTTGGATTCCTATGAAAGGAAAATATACAAAACCTGGTTCTACTTTAGCAACTAATGATTATTCTACAACATTAACATCAACATCAAAAACTTCTACTGATAAAGGATTTCAACCTGATGGAGAACCTTTATACGATGGAAATAAGTCAAATAAATGGTTACTTGAAGAGTTCTTTATAAATAATACTGAAAATTCAGGATTATTTAATAAAGCAAATGTTAGATTTAGATTCATATTAAGAACTGATTCAAACAATCGCGATCATGGATATAATACTACCTTTACTGGATTTACATTCGACAATTTCAAGATACTAGAAATAAAATCATCACCACCTGTTGCTGCATGTAAAGATGCAATATTGACATTATCCAGCGCTGGATCTGTGACTGTTTTGACTTCTGATGTCAATAATGGTTCAACAGATGATATAGGGATAATAACCGTTACTGTTTCTCCTAACACATTTAACTGTACTCATGCAAATACAATACAAAATGTAACTCTTACGGTACAAGATGCTGACGGACAAACATCCACATGTACTTCAAATGTTACAATAAAAGATGTAACACCACCTGTTATCCCTACATTAGCCAATGTTACCGCACAATGTTCAGCAACACCTAATGCACCTACAACAACGGATGTTTGCAAAGGTACAATTACAGGTACGACTGCGACCACTTTCCCAATCACCACTCAAGGAACTACTATCGTAACTTGGACTTTCAATGACGGAAACGGACAGGCAATAACAGCGAATCAAAATGTAATTATTGATGATACCACTGCACCTCTTTCTCCTTTACTGGCTGACCTAACCGGACAATGTGAAGTGACGCCTACTGCACCTGCAACGTCTGATTTGTGTGCCGGAACAATAACTGGAACAACTACTAACACTTTCCCTATTATTGCTCCTGGAACTACAGTAGTAACGTGGAACTTTAATGACGGAAACGGGCAATCAATTAACGTGAATCAAAATGTAATTATTGAGAGCACCACCTGGAATGGTTCCTCTTGGTCTAATGGAATACCTAAGGCAACAAAACACCTTATTATATCAGGTAATTATACTCCTGCAGCTGATGTTGCTGCCTGTAACCTCACCGTAAATAACAATGCAGTTGTTTTAGTAAATTCCGGGATAAACGTTAACATATCAACAGATGTAACTGTTGCACCGGGGTCGTCATTAACATTTGAAAACAACGCAAACCTATTACAAACCAAAAACACCAATGGTAACTTCGGTAACATAAATGTAAAAAGAAAAACTTCAGACTTAAAATTATTGGATTATGTACTGTGGTCTTCTCCGGTTTCTGGACAACAATTACAGCCGTTCTCATCAGCGACCCTATCCAATCGTTTTTACACTTACAATTCAAGTACAAATTTGTACAATACCATCGTTCCAACAAACAATTTTGTTAGCGGAATTGGTTACTTAATTCGTATGCCAAATAATCATCCTACTTTGCCTACTATTTGGGAAGGTCAGTTTCAAGGCGTTCCTAATAATGGGAATTACAACATAACCGTCACAAACAATGCTTATCATGCAATCGGGAATCCATATCCTTCTTCCATAAATGCGAACACGTTTATTTCAACAAATAATATTACTGAAGCATTATATTTTTGGAGAAAAACGAATAATACAGCAACATCTTCTTATGCCTCGTACACCACAGCCGGAGGAACTGCTAATGCAGGAGGTCTAAGCAGCATTGTACCTAACGGAATTATTCAGGTGGGTCAGGGATTTGTTGCGAAAGCAACGGGCACTACAATTTTATTTACAAATGCAATGCGTGTTGCCAATAATGCTAATCAATTTTTGAGAATTAAAGAAACGGAGTTGCACCGAATTTGGCTGAATCTTTCCAAAGATGCCATGCCGATAAACCAAATGTTGATTGCTTACATGCCAAAAGCAACTTCAGGAATGGATGCTACAATAGATGGAAGATATATTAATGATAATGCTACGGCTTTAAACTCGCTGATAGAAAATGAAGAATTTGTGATTCAGGGAAGAAGCCTGCCTTTTAAAGATACGGACATTGTACCGCTTACTTTCAAAACTAACGCTGCGGGTACTTTTACTATTGCAATTGATCATGTTGATGGTTTATTTGCTAACAAACAAGATATATTGTTAAAAGACAACATCACAGGTATTGAACAGGACATCAAAGCTGCTGCTTATTCTTTTCAATCACCTAGTGGAACATTTAATACCCGTTTTCAAATTATTTATAGAAGCAGTATTTCACTTGAAATAAAAAAATCAGTTTTCGATGAAAATTCGATTATTGTATTCAAGCAAAATGGAAATTTAACTATTGATGCCGGCAAAACAATCCTCAAAACCGTGCGCGTTTTCGACATTAGAGGAAGGTTGATTTTAGAACAAGAAAACGTAAATGATAGTACAACTGTTCTGAAAAATCTCAATATTGGAGAGCAGACCCTGTTAATTCAAATCACCTCTGACGAAAACAAAATGGTAATTAAAAAAGCTATTTACTAATATTTTTAATTTAAAAACAAATTACTCTATTAAAAAAATGAAAAATAAAGCACTAAAACTGTATTTATCTCTTTTCTGTTCCTTCTCCAATTTCCTTTTGTTTGCAATTCCTCCAGGTGATGATAATGTTGATGGTACATTAGAAGGAAATGATGCTCCAGCAGCACCTATCAATGGAAAAATAATATTTTTGGCAGTCGCGGGAGTTCTTTTTGCTTTTTACACCTTAAAAAAAAGAAGGCAGCATCAAACAGTCTAAAATGATAACTTCTTAGTGAAAATAATTAATACTAAAAAGCTTTTCTCTGTTTTATGGTTTTCTTAGTGTCATAATTAATAAATATTGTAACGAAGTAAACAAAAAACTATTTATTAAAAAAAAATCGTTGGTAGATTCGCTGAAACTAACATAGCACACAATAGAATTGGAGTTAACTAGAGTTGGGAGCGAGTATTTATTATTTCAAAAAACGGTTAAATATTTAGACTTTCTGCTGCAAATAGCACCTTTACAATGAACATAATACACTGCGCATAACTCCATTTTTTTAAAAAAATTTGTATAAAAAATGACTTTTTATGAGTTTAATCGGCAATAGATGGTTTTTATTGACAAAAAAAGAGTAAAGTACAAAAGAATATTTTATATCTGAACAGTTTAATAATACCTCCAAAGTACGATTGACACGACCATTAAAATCATCATAATACCTCAAGTGGTAATTACAATGTAGCGGACATCAATTTTAAGATTACAGTAACGTTAAATAATACTTTTTCACCAAATATGAACAGAACTATACTTTTTTCAAAAAAAACATTCCTGACTTTAGTTTTCCTATTTATTAATTTTTTAGGATTTTTAAAAGCAAAAAAGACAAAATCAATTTCTTTTTTTTCTTCCGTAAAAGAAAAAGAGTGCAAAACTCCTTATATCTATTGGATGCTACCTCTGATTATTTTATTTGTTTTTTTATCTGGTCCTAATATAAATGCTCAAACTGTTTTAATATCGCCAACAGGTGACGGTGGTTTTGAAACTGGAGCTACTTTTGCATCTAATGGTTGGACTGTAGTTAACGGCGGTAACAACAAATGGTACAACGGAACAGCTGTCAAAACAAATGGGATTTATGGGGCTTATATTGACAGAAATGTAAACGGAGGTAGTACTAATGAATACAATGCCACTGTTATACAAATAAACTATATTTATAAAGATTTAACGATTCCTCCTGGAGCAACTAACATCAATTTAAACTTTAAATGGCGTTGCGTTGGAGAAAATGGTACTGGTGCCGATGAATTTGATTTTATTAGGGTTTTTCTTGTTTCGAATTCTACACCAATAGTTGCAGGAACACTTTTAACTGCAGGGAGAATAGGTCTGGTAAAATATAATGCCTCTGATCCCACATCCTTTGCAGCTTCTGCGCCCATTACTATAGCAAACTCTGTTGCTGGAACAACACAAAGGTTAGTTTTTTGCTGGAATAATAACAATGCCACAGGCAGTAATCCAGCTGGCGCCATAGATGAGGTTTCTTTAACATATACTCCAGCTCCAGTAACACCACCTCCGACCATAACTAGCTTAAGCGCTACAAATGGTTGTCCAAATACTTCAATAACCATTAATGGTACAAATTTAACGGGAGCAACTGCTGCCAATGTAAAAATTGGAGGCACTGCAGTAAGTTCTATAACCTCAAATTCCGGGACGCAAATAGTAGCTGTAATTGGGACAGGAAAAACTGGTACCGTTAGTATTACAACTAGTGGAGGAACAGCTATTAGTGCAGCTACTTTTACAGTTAACTCAGGGCCAACTGCCGATGCTGGCACCGCTCTTGCAGACATCTGTAAAGGAAGTACCACAGTAGCCTTAGGAGGTTCCTATGGAGGCTCTGCTACTGCTGGCGTTTGGTCATCAGGCACAGCTGCAGGAACGTTTACCAACAACACGGGCGCAACTCCTAACACAACCACATGGACACCAGAAGCAGTATATTCGGGGACAGCCACATTAACACTAACAACTTCAGGCGGTGCTTGCGGAACAACAACGGCAACAAAAATTCAAATAGTTAATACACCAATTATCAGTGGGGGTTCTGCTCTTTCAGCTATATGCCAAGGGGCTACCACTGCAGCATTAGGTGGGTCTTTTGGAGGCAGTGCAACAGCTGCAATCTGGACAGATGGTGGTGTTGGTGGAACATTTACAAATAATTCAGGAACAACACCTACTACCACCAAGTGGTCACCTCCACCAGCATACACTGGTACAGTTACATTAACACTAACCACTTCAGGCGGAGCTTGTGGTACTGTTGTAGCTTCAAAAACACAAGTTGTAAACGCAGGAGTTACAGCTTCAGTGGGTAGCTTACAAAATATTTACACCTCGTTTCTCTCTACCTCATTAGGAGGAAATTCACCTGGTGCGGGAACTGGATCATGGACTAAGGTTTCCGGACCGGGGACAGTTACTTTTAGCGCTACCACCTCGGGAGCATCTACTGCAACAGTATCATCGTATGGAATCTATGTATTTCGTTGGTCAATAACAAACTCCTGTGGCAATAGTTCGGCAGATATTGGAGTAACTTACAGTGTCCTTAAAAAACAAGATTACACCCTTTTTTATGAAGATTTTGATTCTTCTGATGGAGGTTGGACAAATACTACTTCAACTAACGGATCTTGGCTACGGACATCTTCCTATCCTAATACGTTCACCTCGACGGGAGCCGGAGATGCGGAGATGGGAGAAAATTCTTTTTGGAGAATTAATTCTTTTGCAAATTATGCAAATAATGCAGTTTTAGAAATTGAAAGCCCCGCATATAATTTTACTGGATATCAAAATTTATTATTTAATATAGACATTCGATATGATACTGAATTAAATAATGACGGTATGCGTATCTTATATTCAATAAATGGTGCTACCTATCAACCTTTGGGAACAATGGGAGGAACCAACAGTGTCAATTGGTACAACACGACAACAGTAAGCTCTTTAGGATCAAATGGTTGGAGTAATAATAATATTGATACTACAAAACCACTTACCTTTCAACCGGCAAATCGATTTATAAGAGCTACAACTCCATTGGATGATACGACATTTAAAAACAAATTAAATGTTAAATTTAAAATACAGTTCAAATCCAATGCTTCGACCACAGATAACGGCGTAGCCTTTGATAATTTATCTATTGAAGGTGATGCTAGTGCTGCACTTACTGTATCTCCAATTGCGCCTGCGAAAATAAATCAAAATTTAAGTCTTTGGTTCAAAACTAATGCTGGAATTACTGTATCGGATGGCGCTGCACTTACCGCTTGGGACGATCAAGCTTATGACACAACAAGAGCCGATTTAATAAATAAAGAAAGTGCAAAAGCCTTAACTACAGATGCTCCTACTTATCGTGACAATGCTGCAAGGAATATTAACTTCAACCCGGTTGTAGATTTCGATTTAAATACCATGGAGTATATGAAAGGAAAGGGAGGATTGTATTCTCAAGATTATTTTGTTGTAATTTATTCCGATGATGTTGTTGGCGCCAGCACCGGTATCAACACAAGAGAAATCCCTTTAGGTGGTAAAGGTACTGATGAAGGTTTTCACGAAGATCCGACAGGTTTGGGACTTGGAAGTACAACTTCACGCTATACTAATGAAGTAATTGCACACAATATCGGCTCATATAATCCAAACGATACTGCACCAACCCCTGGTGTTGATTCCTACGGAAGGGCATTTGTATCATCAACAACTACGTATAACGAACCATTAATCATTAATGTAAAAACTAATGCGACAGGTACCGCTACCGAAATTTATAAAAATGGAATTAAATTAGACAATACAACAGGTAGAACTGGAAGTATTGGTGACAAAACTTTATTGAATTTTTATGAATACAAAAACCTTCCTTTTTATATTGGAACAGGACGTAGTGGTATTAGCGGAAGAACAAATTCTAACCTAAACGGCAGACTTTCAGAAATTGTTTCTTACAGCGTACCAAATAGCGAATTAAATCAACAAAAAATTCAAAGTTATTTAGGTTTAAAATATGGGGTAACTATGCATACAACTGAAAGTACCGATCCAACAGCGTTGAACGACGTCAACTATATAGACGCTGGAGGGAATATAATATGGAATACAACCACAAACGTTGGATATAATTATGATGTTGCAGGAATAGGCAGAGATGATAATTCCCAATTAAATCAAAAACAATCTAAAAGCGTAAATTCTCCAGACGACATAACAATTGGTTTGACAAATCTCTATACTACCAATAATCTTAACATTAACACCTTCGATACTGATAAAAAATTCTTGGTTTGGGGAAATAATCACGGCACTTTGTCAGCACAACCCGCTGTAATTGTCAATATTAGTTCTGGCATAACAACCCCTTCTACTTTAAACAGTGATGTAAGTTTTATTTCGGTGGGAAGAACATGGAAAGTGGTAGGAACTGGTGGCAATGTTGGTACGGCTAAAGTATCTATTCCTGCAACAATGCTTACAGCAACTATTACACCTCCCGGAGATTACTTGATGTTTGTATCAAGTACAACGTCTTTTGACCCTACCGCAGAATACCGTATTATGTCAGCTAATGGATTGGAATTGGAAACCACCTATGATTTTATTGGGGTAAAATACATCACTTTTGGTTACGCTCCGGAGAAAACTTTAACGCGGTGTATCAAATTTGATGGGACCAATGACTTTTTAGATGCAGGAAAAGTATTAAACTTAAACACTTCATTTACCGTTTCGGCATGGATAAATAAAAATACTGACAATTTCAACAAAACCATTCTTTCAAAAAGAAATAGCTCTTTTTCAGAAGGTTATGATTTAAGCATAAATTCAACTGGAAGAGCAGAAATGAGCTGGTATGTTGGTACAACTAAAAAAACAATTACCTCCAATGCTATCATTCCAAGAGGAAAGTGGCATCATGTAGGAGTAACTTTTAATGGTACCACAGCTAAAATTTATATCGATGGTGTAAACAAAGTAAGCACTACTCTTGCAGGAGCTCCTACTGCTACAACACAATCTTTTCTTTTAGCTGCCGCTGACGGAGTAGCTCCTACTGCTCTCTTTGATGGCTCTATTGATGAAGTACGTGTTTGGGATATCGCCCTCACTGATGCTCAATTCCGTTATGTAATAAATCAGGAAATTTCACAAGACATATCTAAAACAAAAGGAACAATTATACCTACTGGCATCTCTCAAAATGATATAGGAATTATAGCTTGGACAAGTCTAAAAGCCTATTATCCTATGTCAACCTACACTTATACTAATGCAAAAGATATGTCAAATAGTAATTATACCGCTGCACTAAGAAATCTAACGACTGTGGATAGACAAACAGCTCCTTTACCATACGAATCAGAAGCTATTACCGGAAACTGGGAAACTGTAGGAACCTGGATAAACAGCACCGTTCAAGATTTACCATATAGTATTTCGATTGAAGATCCTGCAGTCCCTGCTTTGCCTGCTCTTCCAGTAACAATTGACTGGAATATTGTAAAAGTCAAAAATCCAAACACAAAAGTAACTTCGGTTGGTAATAAGAAGGTTTTAGGCTTATTTGTTGATGCAAACGCAAATTTGATAGCAACGACCAATGGTGGTTTACAAACTGAGGGAACTAAAATTGAAGTTTCCCATTACTTGAAATTAGATGGAAAAATAGATTTAGCAGGAAGATCTCAATTGGTACAAACTGAAGGCAGTGATTTAGATCCTACAAGTATGGGTTCATTAGAAAGAGACCAACAAGGACAAGCCAATACATTCAATTATAATTATTGGGGTTCTCCAGTGGGAACCAAAAACAACACATTGAATAATAATATCTTTACTGTAGCTGGGGTCTTAAGAGACGGAACTGATCCTTCAGTCCCAAAAGCTATTAACTGGATACCAGGGTACAATGGATCACCCGGACCGCCAATTAATTTAGCCGGTTACTGGATCTATAAATTCGATAGTAACCTGAATGCAGTAGATTATGCTAACTGGACTCAGATAGGAGAAAATGGTATGATTCAAACAGGCAAAGGATTTACTTTGAAAGGGTCTGGAACTACAGGAACACAAAACCTTACCTTTGAAGGCAAACCAAATAATGGTACTATTGCCAATACCGTGTCCGCAAATCAACTATTACTTGTAGGTAACCCTTACCCTTCAGCATTAGATGCTACTGCTTTTATAGCAGATAATAGTGGTTCTATAGACACCACAACGCCAACCGCTACTGATGGTGCTTTGTATTTTTGGGAACATTACCCCGGAAATAACACACATAATTTAGGTGGATATCAAGGCGGCTATGGTGTTAGAAATGCAGCCACCGGTGTTGCACCAAGTTCTGTAGGAGTAGATTTTATTAATCCCTCTGGTGTTTCCACCCGCCCATCCCCAAATCAATACATACCTGTTGGACAGGGATTCTTTGTTATTGGAAATGCAACGGGAGGAACAGTCACTTTCAAAAATAGCCAAAGAGCATTTATTACGGAAAATAGTACAGAATCCCAAATAATGTACAAAATTCCAACAAAACCAAAAGGATTAGACCATTGGACCGATAATAGTAATGACCCAGTAGCAAAAGACACGTATAAAAGAGTTCGTTTAGGATTTAACAATTACAATGAAATTTTTCACAGACAAGTAGTTGTTGCCTTTATGAATGAGAAAGCAAATGGAGAAATAAATGAAGGATATGACGCCGAGAATATAGACGATGTTGCTAACGACATGTATCTGGTTAATTCAGAAAAAGAGTTAATTATAGAAGGCGAAGGGTATTTTGATGAAACAAGTTCCTACCCTATTGGTGTACGATCTGACTCAATAGGAAAAATCTCTTTTGTTTTAGATGGCTTAGAAAATTTTGATGAAAATCAAAAGGTTTTCATTTATGATAAATCAGATGAAACCTATCATAACATAAAAGATACCTTGTACGAAGTGGAACTTCCAAAAGGAACTTTTAACGATCGTTTCTACCTTCGTTTCACCGACAAAACATTAGGAACGGATAGCTTTAATTTATCCAAGTCTGATGGCGTAATTGTGGTAGTAAATCAAAACGTTACCGTTCAGTCTTCAAACCAGCTGATAAAAAATATTGTCGTATACGATTTGTTGGGAAGAAAAATAGATGGTTATAAAAAAGTAAATGCTAAAAAATATACATTAAGCCATTTAAACAAAACAACAGCCGGTTTAATTGTGAAAATCACTTTAGATAATGACACTGTAGTTTCCAAAAAAATAATATACTAATTAACAAGAATCCTGTAAAAACCACTCCTAACCGAGTGGTTTTTTTTTGAAAAAAAAGTTAAAAAAATTCCTGGCAATTCATTGATTTTATTCGTTCAAAAAAATAGAAAGGGATTCATTCTAACTTCCCTTATAAAATTTCTAAATTTGTTTCGCTAAGATAATTCTGTTTTAAGGAATAGCTCAATAGTTTGAGTGAATCGTATAAAATGAAATATTGAAAATAATTTTCACAAAAGAATATCCCATAACATGATTGACGAGAAAAATGCAAATAAATTAATTGAAGGTGAAGATTTCTATTTTACACCCGAAGGCTACAAATGCTTTACAGAAAAACACCATTTAAAAAGAGGGTATTGCTGTAAAAGCGGCTGTCGCCATTGTCCGTATGGTTTTGATAAAAATACAGGAACCAATAAAAAGTAAGCGGTGTTCAGTCGAAGTGTTGAGTTTCATTGAGTGAATAAAACACATTTACAGCAACACAAAATACATCCATAAAATGACTTTTCAAGAACAAATACAACAAGGAATTCCATCGGATTTACCTAAACCAAGGACATACGAAACAAAAATCAATCACGCACCAAAGCGTAAAGAAATCCTTTCGACAGAAGAAAAAAAACTGGCCTTGCGAAATGCTTTGCGCTATTTCGAACCTGAACATCATCCTGAACTAATAAAAGAATTTCGACAAGAACTGGAAACATACGGCCGTATATACATGTATCGCTTTCGTCCTGATTATGAAATGCGTGTGCGCCCAATTGATGAATATCCTGGAAAAAGCGAACAGGCCAAAGCGATTATGTTGATGATTCAAAATAATTTAGATTACGCAGTTGCACAACATCCGCATGAATTGATAACCTATGGCGGCAATGGAGCGGTTTTTCAAAACTGGGCACAGTATTTATTGACGATGCAATACTTATCAGAAATGACCGATGAGCAAACATTGACGATGTATTCCGGGCATCCAATGGGATTATTTCCTTCGCATAAAGAAGCTCCGCGAGTTGTTGTGACAAACGGAATGGTAATCCCTAATTATTCGAAACCGGACGACTGGGAAAAAATGAATGCTTTAGGCGTTTCTCAATATGGGCAAATGACTGCCGGAAGTTACATGTATATTGGCCCGCAAGGAATTGTACACGGAACAACTATTACGGTTTTGAATGGTTTTCGTAAAATAAAACGCAGTCCAAAGGGCGGCTTATTTGTCACTTCTGGTTTGGGCGGAATGTCTGGCGCACAACCTAAAGCTGGAAATATTGCCGGTTGCATCACCGTTTGTGCCGAAGTAAATCCCAAAATAACGCACATTCGCCACAGTCAAGGATGGATCAATGAAGTCATTGAAAATATTGATGCTTTGGTAAAAAGAGTCACTTTGGCGAAAGCCAATAAAGAAATTGTCTCCATCGGGTACCTTGGAAATGTAGTTGATGTTTGGGAAAAATTTGACCAGGAAAATATTCATATCGATTTAGGTTCCGACCAAACTTCGCTTCATAATCCTTGGGCCGGCGGCTATTATCCTGCTGACGTTTCCTTTGAAGAAGCTAATGAAATGATGGCTACTGATCCTGATTTATTCAAAATAAAAGTACAGGAAACATTACGAAGACACAGTGCTGCTATCAATAAACACACTGCCAAAGGAACGTATTTCTTTGATTATGGAAATGCTTTCTTACTGGAAGCTTCCCGCGCCGGTGCTGATGTCATGGCAGAGAATCATATCGATTTCAGATATCCAAGTTATGTTCAGGATATCATGGGACCCATGTGTTTTGATTACGGTTTTGGTCCTTTCCGATGGGTTTGCGCCTCGGGAAAACCAGAAGATTTAGCCAAAACAGATGTCATTGCTTGCCAGGTTTTGGAAGAAATGGCAACAACGGCTCCCGAAGAAATTCAGCAACAAATGCAGGATAATATTCATTGGATAAAAGGCGCGCAGGAAAACAAATTAGTTGTAGGTTCGCAAGCCCGAATCCTTTATGCTGATGCTGAAGGACGTGTAAATATTGCGGAAGCATTTAATCAGGCCATTGCTAAAGGTGAAATAGGAACCATAATTTTAGGTCGAGATCACCACGATGTTTCTGGCACCGATTCTCCATACAGAGAAACTTCAAATATCAATGACGGTTCAAAATTTACAGCTGACATGGCGATACAGAATGTCATTGGCGACAGCTTCCGTGGCGCCACTTGGGTCTCCATTCACAATGGCGGAGGCGTGGGCTGGGGAGAGGTAATTAACGGCGGATTTGGTATGGTTCTTGATGGCTCAAAAGAAGCGTCAAGACGTTTAGCATCAATGCTTTTCTGGGATGTTAACAACGGAATTTCCCGAAGAAGCTGGGCGCGAAATGAAGGTGCATTATTTGCAATTAAAAGAGCGATGGATACACAACCTTTGTTGAAAGTGACCATCCCTAATAGAGTAGCCGACAATTTGTTGGATTTTTAAGAATTTGAACGTATCTTTAATAAACATTTAGTAATCAAATATTTAAACCATGAAAGCAATTAAACTCCTTCCCGTACTTCTACTTTTCGTAATTGCATCATGCACTTCCGTAAAAGTATACTCCGATTATGATAATAATGTGGATTTTACTCAATACAAAACGTATGCTTTTCATAAAAAAGGCATCGATAGAGTTGAAATTTCAGAACTGGACAAGAAAAGAATACTCAATGCCATAGACACCGAATTAAGCAGAAAAGGAATGACCAAAAGTGAAAATCCAGATTTGCTGATTAATATACTTACAAAAGAGAGAGAAAGAATAGACGTAAACCAATACAACGCCGGTTGGGGCTATGGTTGGGGTTGGGGCTGGAATCCCTACTTATGGGGAGGTCGCAGCACTTACGTGACCTCATCAACGGAAGGAACATTGTATATTGATTTAATTGATGCAAAGAAAAAAGAATTGGTTTGGCAAGGCGAAGGGATTGGCTATTTGACTGAAAACCGCAACGAAAAAGAAAAACAAATCAACGAATTTGTTGCTAAAATTTTAGAGCAATTCCCGCCGAAAGCGAAATAGTTTCCCATCAGATTCAAACATAAAAGCTTACCTTTGCGTAGGCTTTTTTTATACCCGATCATGACATTACAAACCGACATTACTTCGCTCGAAGATATTAAATTACTGGTTGACACTTTTTATTCCAAAGTTCAAAAAGACGAATTTATTGGACCTATATTCAACGAAAAAATCGGTAACCGCTGGCCAGAACATTTAGAAAAAATGTATCGTTTTTGGCAAACTATTTTACTCGAAGTTCATTCTTATTCCGGAAGCCCATTTCCGCCACACAAACAATTGCCAGTTGCTAAAGAACATTTTGATCGTTGGATGGAAATTTTCACGGAAACCACTGACAGCTTATTTTCTGGTCCATTAGCTGAAGAAGCTAAACTTCGCGCAAAAAATATGGCTGAAATGTTTAATTACAAAATTGACTACTTCCGCAATCTTGAGAAAAATCAAACGAATAATTCATAGTTATACCGTGGCTTTTTAAGCCAAAATATCTTTCTTTTTTGCAAACAGCAACACATTCTTTTATGCGCAATTTATTATTACTTGTCGTTTTACCTACTCTTCTTTTTTCTTGTTCCAATTTAAAGCAAACGGCTGAAAACAAACCAACTCCGCGTTTAAAATTAATAAGCTCCGTTGAAATTCCTTTTGATGAAACGTTTCAGAATACAAAAGTGGGCGGTTTATCCGGAATCGATTATGATGCGAAAAATGATTTGTATTATCTGATCAGTGATGATCGATCGGTGTTCAGCGATTCAAGATTTTATACTGTAAAAATTCGTTTGCTAGAAAATAAGGTAGAAGGTATCGATTTCCAAAGTGTCAGCACTTTAAAAAATGAGACCGGAAAAGTTTTTGGCAATTGGAACACCACGCCAAATACTTCAGCAGATCCGGAAGACATCCGATTCAATCCAAAAACGAACACTTTGGTTTGGAGTAGCGAAGGCGCTCGAGTTATAACTGCAGATAAAGAAGTTTTACAAAATCCGTCCCTAAATTTTATGGATTTAAAAGGTGATTATATTGGAAATATAACCTTACCAGAAAATTTGGCAATGCAAAAACTTGAAAAAGGCCCGAGAAATAATGGCACTTTAGAAGGGATAACTTTTGACAAAAAGTATAAAAATATCTATACCAACATTGAAGAACCTTTATTTGAAGATGGCAACCAAGCCAATACCAGCAAAGGCGGTTTGATTCGATTGTATCAATTTAATACCAAAACAAAAAAGAATACCGCGCAATATGGTTACCAACTAGAACCTATTGCTCGTGAACCTAATCCGAAAGGAGCTTTTGCCGTGAATGGCGTTTCGGCAATTCAGTATTACGGCAAAAATCAGTTATTGGTTGTGGAACGTTCTTATTCTACCGGTACACAAGCCTGCACGGTAAAAGTATTTTTGTGTGACTTAAAAAAGGCAACTAACGTTAAAAATTTCAATTCTCTACAAAACCAAAAATTGGAATTAGCTTCTAAAAAACTGATGCTAAACATGGATGATTTGGGAATTTTTATTGATAATATCGAAGGACTTACTTTTGGTCCAAAATTGTCAAATGGTACTCCATCCATTATTTTCGTTTCGGATAATAATTTTTCAGACAAACAAAAAACGCAGGTGTTGGTGTTTGAGTTGATGAAGTAATTGATTGCTCGGATAAGCACAACCGTTCGCGCAGAATTGCATTCCAGCCAACAAAAATAAGAATAAAAACCGTTTAAAATAAAAAACGCAATGAAACATAGTTGGAGAATATTTGAACTTATTCTATCAGGAATTCAGATTTACTGTGGGTTTTTTATATTGTTTTTTGTTTACATAACTTGTAATCACTATTATACTTTTTTATGGAAAAACCCACTAGTGGACCATCAAAGCATTGTTCAGATGGCTCTTAGAAAAAATGTACTTTAGTAATTGTATCACTTATTGCCATTTCATCAGCAATACTTTTAATCAAAAACCTATCGAAAGGATGGGTTATGAGCGTTACAAATTGGTTTATGTTTACAATTATATTGATAATTAATTCTTATAGATTAAACCAAAGCAATCCTAATGATTTAGATTTGATTTCTATATTTATTTTAGGGATAATTACAGTTATTTTTATAGCTATCATATTAGCATTAATTAATATAGAATTCAGACAGAAATACAACCCTACCATAAAAAATTGGATTTTTATAGCAATTTCGATTGTTGTACTGACAGCTCTAAAATTTTTGTAAGCCTAAACGATAGTGTGACAAACTGAGTGGAATTTCTTCATGTAATGTGTTAATGTGATTGATTCGTTGCTCACAATGACAGGATGCCACTGAAATTATCTTAAATCAAACCTAATCTCATATTACACCTTAACTCCCCTAGCCCCGAGTGAAATGGAAAGCTTTTTGCGAAAGCCGTTTTGGTTTTTCTTGTTGCTGCAGAGCGACCAAAGGAAGCTCCTGCGGGAACACTAGAAAAACAAACGGGTTTGCAAAAACTTGCAATGAAAAGCGGGAAATAGCTCCTGAAATTTGTACTTTTGCAGTAGAACTACAATGTTTTCGATATGAACTCAACCATAGAAAGCAATCCGTTATTAGACAGATTGCCAAAGCACTTAAAACAATTCATTAAACCTCAGGATTACAGCGATTATACGCCTATAAATCAAGCGGTTTGGCGTTATGTGATGCGCAAAAATGTAGCTTATTTATCAAAAGTGGCGCATAGCTCCTACCTGGAAGGATTGAAAAAAACGGGAATCGAGATTGACAACATTCCGAGTATGTATGGCATGAACCGTATTTTGACTGAAATAGGTTGGGCAGCGGTTGCGGTGGACGGATTTATTCCACCAAATGCTTTTATGGAATTTCAGGCGTATAATGTGCTTGTAATTGCTTCTGACATTCGTCAACTAGAACATATAGAATACACGCCTGCTCCGGATATTATTCACGAAGGCGCTGGTCATGCGCCCATTATTGCCAATCCGGAATATGCTGAATACCTGCGTCGTTTTGGAGAAATAGGCTGCAAAGCGATTTCTTCTCACAAAGATTACCAAATGTATGAAGCCATCCGACTGCTTTCTATCTTGAAAGAGGCCGAAGACACCCCGCAAGCCGATATTGATTCTGCCGAAAAAGCGGTAGAAGATTTGCAGAATAACATGGGTGAATTATCGGAAATGGCGCAAATAAGAAATCTGCATTGGTGGACCGTGGAATATGGTTTGATTGGAACTATCGACAATCCAAAAATTTATGGGGCTGGACTACTTTCTTCCATTGGAGAAAGTGCGTGGTGCATGACGGATAATGTGAAGAAAATTCCTTACGACCTGTCTGCAGCGAACCAGAGTTTTGACATAACAAAACTGCAACCACAACTTTACGTCACTCCAGATTTTGCTTATTTAAGCTTGGTTTTGGAAGAGTTTGCCAATAAAATGGCGTTGCGCACCGGAGGATTATCGGGAATCAATAAGCTGATCCATTCCAATGCTTTAGGAACAATTGAATTGAGTACTGGAATTCAGATTTCGGGAGTTTTTACCAATGTTATTGAAGAAGAAGGAAAACCTGTTTATATACAAACTACAGGAAAAACAGCGTTGTCATACCGTGAAAAAGAGTTAGTAGGTCATGGAACGGCTAAACACGCCAAAGGTTTTGGAAGTCCAATTGGGAAACTAAAAGGAATAAATCTCGCGATTGAAGACATGAGTCCAAGAGATTTAAGCGCTTATTCTATCACTGAAAGTAAAACCGTAACACTTGAATTTGAAGGAGATATTACCGTAAAAGGAGAAATTATCACAGGATCAAGAAATCTGCACGGTGAAATAATTTTAATCAGTTTAAAAAATTGTACCGTGACCCACGGAGAAACTACTTTGTTTCAGCCGGAATGGGGAATTTACGATATGGCTGTTGGTAAAAAAGTGATTTCTGCTTTTTCAGGTCCTGCTGATGTAATAAGTTTTGATATGATTTCGCATGTTCCAAGCAGTAAAACCATTAAAGCAAAACATACCGCAGAGCGTGATGATTTGGAGGTTTTATACCAAACAATTCGAAATATTAGAGAAACCAAGGATAAGGAAACCTCTTTGGCACCAGTTTTTGAAAAATTACGAGATAATCATCCAAACGATTGGTTATTAACTATTGAAATCATGGAACTATTAAAAGATAGAAATGAACCGCAATTATTACAGGAAGGATTAGTTTATCTCGATCAATTGAAAGTAAAGAGGTCCGAAGTAGCCCACTTAATTGCAGGTGGTCTGGATTTGATTTTTGATAAAGAGAAAGCTTAGTTTTCCAATTTAGGTTTGTCAAATCGAGCGCAGTCGAGATTTTTTAATAGGCTTAAACAGCTATAAAAATGGTTTCGAGTGCGCTCAACCTGACGAAAAAACTATTACAATTTTATTTTTTGTCCAAAATCTTTCTCGCTTTCGATAACTTTTCCTTCGTA
This sequence comes from Flavobacterium sp. DSR3-2, assembly GCF_049896525.1. NCBI lineage: Bacteria > Pseudomonadati > Bacteroidota > Flavobacteriia > Flavobacteriales > Flavobacteriaceae > Flavobacterium > Flavobacterium sp. DSR3-2. Next base: position 370,092 of record NZ_JAFCUM010000002.1, on the reverse strand, counting down.
TTGTAATTTCCAGCCCATTGTATTGGTCAGAATTAATATTTTCGACAATTCACTTATCAATCGATTTTGAGCATTTGACTTCAAGGTCGATTTTTCGATTTTCTTAGCCAGATTCGCTTTAACCGATTTATTGATTTTATTGTAATCATCGCCCGTAAATGGATTTAATTTACTTTGTTCGACGTTGTAAAACTGAATATCAGGGCTGATTTTTATTTCTTCTTTTGGAATGCTAATAATAGTGATTGTTTTATTTTTTTCATCAATATCGTATTTCATTTTGTATAAATCATACGCAACGGTTACATCAGCATTAACAATCACTAATGCTTTTTTCTCGAAAGAAAGCATATCCAACAAATATTTCTGTTGATTCTTATAGGTAATCACTTCCGAGAAATGACCCTCGGTAACTACCAATTTACCAACGTTTAGAATTTGTTGTTGAATGAGATTAGTATTGTAACTGATGTCTTCATCATCGTTTTTCTTAAAATCGCAGTATTTGAATAATAAAAATATTCCACCGATAACTGCTATTGCAATAAGTATTCTTCTTAACATAATTAAAATTTCATAAATAAATATTCTGACTCCAATTTAGTGATTTTTTCTCTGACTTTAGACTCAAATTTCAAATGACTTTCAGAATTCGGATTAAAAGGCTTGTGCGAAAGACTTTTTTGAATACCTTCCACTTCATCCATCACATTATAAGCAGTTTCAGAAATCGTAGTTTCCTTAAAGCGTTTCCAAATATAATCGATCGCCACTTGATTGGGATGCAACATATCTTCGGCATAAAAACGGTAGTCCCGAAGTTCATCCATCATGATTTCGTAAGAAGGAAAGTAATCAGTATTAATTTTGTAGTGTTCAGTAATTAAAACACTGTGAATAGCGGAAACCAAGTTAGCTTTGCTCCACTGATTTTCTACAAATCCATCTTTGATGTGACGTACCGGCGAAACCGTGAAAATAATGGTGCAATCTGGATTTACAACATGAATTAACTTTACTGTATTTGCAATACTTTCCTCTATTTCTTCAACAGAAAGTAATTCTTTCTTGAACTGCTTTTGTGGCACTTTATGGCAATTCGCAACAATAAAATCGCTTTCTATGTTTCGATATATCCACGATGTTCCATACGTGATGATAATATGTGTCGATTCGGCTATGCGTTGATTTGTTGATTTGATCAGTGCATTTAAGGACGTTAATAAATCCTCTTTATTTGAATTACTCAAATCCGAATGCGCATCAAAACAATGCCAGCGCTCATTGTAAAAGAAAATGTCGTTCTCTGTAAACTGCTTTCCGGAAACAGCAAAATCAATGAGCTTATCAATCGCGAAGGGATGAAACAGAATTCCAAATGGATTAGAGCTATTTTGAAACTTAAAGTAGTCGAATTTCTCTGCCATATTTACCGCAAAACAAGATCCTAAAGACATAATTTTAGAATTATAATCTATAGGACAATTACTTTTAGAAATGGAAATTAAGGTTCTGAATTGCATTACTTTCTATTTGCTACAAATTTCAGGAATTTTAGCGAATTAAATGATATTTAGTTCTTTTTTCATTGGCATAAAAAACCCCTTTAAAGTTTTAAACGTTGAAAGGGTTGACATAAAATAACTGTTTCCATTAGTAGAAATATTGTGTTTTTAAATAACCAGTATTCCCATTAGCAAAAATTGCAGTTTCTGAAACCCGTTCTTTTGGATAATTTTCCAAATCGTAAGTATAGAAGCTTTTATACATAATAGCTGATGACGATATTTGGTCATCTTTTGAAACAGTTGTAATCACTGTGCTAATTACAGTATTATTTAGCGAAATTTTTTCGTTTTGATTTAATAATTCTCTGAACCCCGTAACATTAATCATGGGATTTTTCTCAACATCATAATCATAGCTTACGCTGTGATTCGAGATAACTCCGGCGTTAGCATTGTCTAATATTCGATCGTCTTTGATCAAATTTTCATTTTCAAAATACAATATTCCGTGAAATTCTTTTACCTGCTGATTCGTTGAAATAATCGTAAATCTTTCATAAGATACCGTTTTATCGGAATTACGAATGTACTTGATTCTGTAATTACCTAAAGATTGAACTAGGGACAACTTACCTTTTAGATAACTGTATTCAATAGTTTCCAGAAGCTGATTTTTTTTATTTAGCGTTTGCATTTTTATAATCAAACCATCGGTATAAGTAAAATCAGTACGTTTCTCAGCCCCTTCAATACTCACGATTTCATTGCCATTGTAACTGAATAAAGTTGTTTCTGAAGTCCCTTCTTCTGAAGTTTCAACAACTTTCTTCAATAATTCTACATTATCTTCCAAATCATTGGAACACGAAAATTGTGTCAATACAAAAACCAATAAGACCCAAAGTAGAACTATTTTATTTTTCATAATAAACTTATCGCTTCTACCATTTAATTTTTGGCACAAAAGATTTCAAGTTTACACAAATATAATTTCCGCTACAATGTTCATCGTTATAATCCCTACATTTCGGTTAAACTACTACTTTTAAAAACTAATTTTAATGCCGCATAAGGATACTAAAACAAGGAATTGTAGTTAAAAAAATACCCTTTTAGAAAATAATTCTAAAAGGGTATTTATAATTAAAAATAAATTTGTTCTATTTTACAAACTCAATCGCTTTCTCCAAAGCTTGCTGAATTCCAGCTACATTCTTCCCTCCTGCTGTCGCAAAGAACGGCTGACCTCCTCCTCCTCCTTGGATAAATTTACCCAATTCACGAACCACTTGTCCTGCATTTAGGTTTTTCTCCGCAACTAATTCTTTAGAAATATAACAAGTTAACATTGGTTTTTCCTCGTCGGCTGTAGCCAAAACAAGAAACAGGTTATTCCCTAAATTCCCTAGTTCATACGCTAAATCTTTGGCTCCTTCTGGATTCAAATCGACTTGCTTTGCCAAGAATTGAACACCGTTTATTTCCTGAATTTCAGCAATCAAACTCGCTTTCAAATTTTCAACTTTATCTTTTACCAAAGACTCAATTTGCTTAGCCAATTTGGCATTTTCTTCTTGCATCGAATGAACGGCTTTCAAAATATCCTGAGGATTTTTCAAGGCTGCTTTTACTTCTTTCAATGTATTTTCATGCGATGCAAAATGGGCTTTTACCGCATCACTTGTAATCGCTTCGATACGACGAATTCCCGCCGCAACTGCTCCTTCAGAAACGATTTTGAAATGCCAGATTTCAGCCGTGTTTTTTACGTGAATTCCACCGCATAATTCCATGCTTTCGCCAAATTTAATCGCACGAACCTCATCACCATATTTCTCTCCAAAGAGTGCCATCGCTCCTTCTTGAACTGCTTGCGCAAAAGGAATGTTTCTTCTTTCGATAAGTGGTAACTGCTCTTGAATTCTAGCGTTTACAAAATCTTCCACTTGTTGCAATTCGGTTTCTGTCATTTTAGCAAAATGAGAAAAGTCAAAACGCAAGTAATTTGGATTTACTAAAGAACCTTTTTGTTCTACATGCGTTCCAAGAATACTTCTCAACGCCTGGTGCACTAAATGTGTGGCAGAGTGATTTCTGGAAGACAAACTTCTTAAATCCTGATTTACTATGGCAACAAAACCAGCGTTTACATTGGCCGGTAATTGTTTTGTAAAATGCAAAATCAGGTTATTTTCTTTTTTAGTGTCGATGATTTCGATCGTATCATTTGCTGACCCGAGCAATTGCGAACTGGCGTAGCAAACCAAAGTTCCTTTATCACCCACTTGCCCTCCACCTTCTGGATAGAATGGTGTGTTATCTAAAACGATTTGGTATAAAACCCCATCTTTTTTACTGTCCACTTTACGAATACGAGTGATTTTTACATCACTTTCAGATTGATCGTACCCAACAAATGTTTCTACATTCCCAGGTATTAAAACCGACCAATCTTCGGTTGAAACTTCTGATGCTGCGCGAGAACGTGTTTTTTGTTCTTGCATCGAAGCGTTAAAACCAACTTCGTCCAGTTCAAATCCTTTTTCTCTCAGAATTAATGCAGTCAAGTCAATAGGAAATCCAAAAGTATCATACAATTCAAATGCTTTTGTTCCAGAAACTATTGCACCTTTTGTTTCGGCAACTACATTTTCAAGTAATTGCAATCCTTGATCTAATGTTCTTAAGAACGATGCTTCTTCTTCGCGAATTACATTCGTAACCAATTGTTGTTGCGATTTGATTTCCGGGAAAAATTCACCCATTTGATTGGCCAAAACGGCTACCAATTGATTGATAAAAGGTTCTTTTGTATTCAAGAACGTAAATCCGTAACGAATTGCACGACGCAAAATTCTACGAATTACATAACCTGCGCCTGTATTGGATGGCAATTGCCCGTCGGCAATAGCAAAAGCTACGGCACGAACGTGATCGACCACTACACGAATAGCGATATTGGTTTTATTTTGCTCTTCGCTTTCTTCGACTTCGCTTAGAGTGACATCATTTGGTGTGTATTTTAATCCTGTAATTTGTTCCACTTTTTCAATAAGTGGTGTAAAGACATCAGTGTCATAATTAGATGTTTTTCCTTGTAATGCCATACACAAACGCTCAAATCCCATTCCGGTATCCACGTGTTTTGCAGGTAACTTTTCCAGAGTACCATTTGCTTTACGGTTAAATTCCATAAACACATTGTTCCAGATTTCCACTACTTGCGGATGGTCATTGTTCACCAAACTTTTTCCTGACACTAACGCTTTCTCTTCAGCAGAACGAATGTCAACATGAATTTCTGAACACGGTCCGCAAGGTCCTTGATCGCCCATTTCCCAGAAATTGTCTTTTTTGTTTCCAAGAATAATTCGGTCTTCGTCAATTAGTCCCTTCCAAATATCCCAAGCTTCCTGATCAAATGGTACATTTTCTTCTTTATTTCCTTCAAAAACGGAAACATATAAATTTTCTTTGGGGATTTTATAAACTTCTGTCAAAAGTTCCCAAGCCCAGTTGATGGCTTCTTTTTTGAAATAATCACCAAAAGACCAGTTGCCTAACATTTCGAACATGGTGTGGTGATAGGTATCAAAACCTACATCTTCTAAATCATTATGTTTTCCTGAAACACGAAGGCATTTTTGCGTATCGGCAATTCTGGTGCTTTTTGGAGTTCCGTTGCCCAAAAAATATTCTTTGAACTGCGCCATTCCTGAATTGTTGAACATCAAGGTTGGATCATCCTTTAGAACTATAGGTGCTGATGGAACGATTAAGTGCCCTTTTGATGCGAAAAAATCCAGAAATTGTTTACGTACGTCTTGTGATTTCATTTTTTTAATTTAAATATTTAAAGATTCAAAAATTTAAAGATTATTTAAAATTGAAATTTTCAATCTTAAAATCATTAAATCTTTTAATTTCTTTTGCCCCAGATAGCAGTGAAAAGCTTCGAGATTTATACCTCTATTTTTTCTTGAGGTAGCAGAGCGACCGTAGGAAGCTCCTGCTGGCTCATTAGAAAAAAAGAGGTATAAACGAGAACTTGCAACGAATAGCTGGAACAGGCACATTATTTTATTTATTCCTAAAAAAAAGGTGTAACAAATGAAACATTTCTTAAATTTGTTCGTCTAACCTTTTACAGTGTGCAAAAATAGGGTATTTTAAAATATGTCGAAAGTAAAATATTATTACGATTCCGAAAATCTAGCTTACAGAAAAATAAAGACACAAAAAAGAAGAAAATTTGGTGTTATTATCCTGTTTTTATTGGCATCGGCGTTATTTGGTTTTTTGAGTTTTGTAATTTTATTGAATACTCCTTATTTTGAAACGCCAAAAGATCGTTTGCAGGCGCGTGAAATTGAAAATTTGAGATTGAATTATGCCATTTTAAATAAAAAAATGGATCAGCTAAATGACGTTGTTGATAATATTGAAGATCGGGATAATAATTTGTATCGTGTGTATTTCAACAAATCCGCTATTCCGGATTCTGTTCGGAAAGCGGGATTCTCAGGAAAAAACAGGTATCAATTATTAGAGGGTTACGACAATTCACAGTTGGTTATCAATACCACGAAAAGGATCGATGTCCTGAGCAAAGAATTGTCGATTCAGTCCAAATCACTGGATGCGATTTTAAAATTGGCAGAAGCCAAAAGTGATTTTTTGTCAGCTATTCCTGCCATTCAGCCAGTACGAAATGAAAATTTAAAACAAATGGCCTCTGGTTTTGGATACCGAACGGATCCTTTTACAAAAGCACGAAAAATGCATGAAGGCATGGATTTTACAGCTAAAACTGGATCTCCCATTTATGCCACGGGCGACGGAGTTGTAGCAAAAGCAGACAATACAGCCTCAGGATATGGAAATCATATTGTTATTCGGCATGGATTTGGATACGAAACTTTGTACGCACATTTGAGCAAATACAAAGCGAGAGCGGGACAACGCATAAAACGAGGCGATGTTATAGGATATGTGGGAAGCACGGGAAGATCCGAAGGGCCGCACTTGCATTATGAAGTTCATAAGGATAAAAAAGTAGTAAATCCGCTTAATTTTTATTACGGAAATATTTCGGCAGTAGAGTATGTCGTCATCGCACAATTGGCGAACCAAGAGAATCAATCATTAGACTAATGCAAAAATAGTGTTCAGTATTCGGTTGGCAGTGTTCAGTGAGAAGATAAAAAACAGTATTCAGTGACTAATTCAACTGGACAAAAAAAATAAAAAAACATGCACATTGAACTTTCTAAAGACAAAAGATATCACAGCATTGGCGAAGTAGCCAAAGCATTTGACGTGAATGCATCGCTGATTCGTTTTTGGGACAATGAATTTGATATTTTGAAACCAAAAAAGAATGCTAAAGGCAATCGAATGTTTACTCCGGAAGACATCACTAATTTACAATTGATTTATCATTTAGTGAAAGAAAGAGGTTTTACGCTGGAAGGTGCCAAAACCCATTTGAAAGAAGGACAAAAGAAGACATTGGATAAGTTTGAAATTATTCGGAAACTAGAAACCATTCGCACACAATTAACAAATATTAAAAACGAACTTTAGAAATATCAATTGTTTTTCTAAAAAACAAATTAAAAATAAAAACTAAATATTAAACATTAAATTAAATAAACATGAGAAGATTTTTGCCTTGGATTATCGGAGCAGTTGTAATTTTTGTAATTTATAGCTGGGTGAAAGGAATTAACAATACTGCGGTAACGTTAAACCAAAATGTTGAACAATCTTGGGGTGATGTCCAAACTGCGTATCAAAGAAGAAATGACCTTATTGGAAACTTGGTAAATACTGTAAAAGGTGCTGCCGATTTTGAAAAAAGCACATTGACGGCAGTTATCGAAGCACGTTCTAAAGCAACATCAGTAAATGTTGATCCTGCCAATATTACTCCGGAACAATTAGCAGAATTTAACAAAGCACAAAGTGGCGTTTCATCAGCATTATCAAGATTATTAGTAACTGTTGAAGCATATCCTGAATTGAAAGCGAACCAAAACTTCTTGAAATTACAGGATGAATTGGCGAGTACAGAAAATCAAATTCTAACCGCGAGAACGCGTTTTAATGAAGCGGTAAAACCATATAATTCTCATATTAAAACATTTCCAAACAGCTTATTTGCGGGATTGTTTGGATTTAAAGAGAAAGCATACTTTACTGCAGTTGAAGGTGCAGATAAACCCGTTGAAGTAAAATTCTAATCTAAAAAGCAATGTCAAAAGTAGAGGATTTTTTAACCAAAGAAGATGAACAAAAAATTGTTGAAGCTATTCGTATGGCTGAAAAAAATACTTCTGGCGAGATTAGAGTTCATATAGAAAAAACAACTTCCATGGATGCGTATGATCGTGCCATGGAAGTTTTTCATGAACTAAAAATGGATGAAACCGAACTTCAAAATGGTGTTTTGATTTACTTAGCTATTGAAGACAGACATTTTGTAATTTGTGGTGACAAAGGTATTAATGATGTTGTTCAAGATGATTTTTGGAACTGTACCCGAGATATTATGGTAGCAGAGTTCAAAAAAGGAGATTTCAAACAAGGTCTTATTGACGGAATTACCAGAGCCGGAGAGCAATTGCAGAAATATTTCCCTTTTCTGGAAGGCGACACAAATGAATTATCAAACGAAATATCTAGAGGATAATGTTATTACAAAAAAAGAATACTATAATTTTCCTAAAGCTGTTTCTTTGTTTGTTATTCACACAAATTGGCTTTGCGCAACTTACCATTCCTGAAAAACCAACTTTACAGACTTCTATTTATGATTATGCGAATGTTTTAAGCGCAAAAGAAAAAGCGCAACTGGAAGAAAAACTGATAAAATATTCTGATTCTACCACCACTCAAATTGTGATTGTTACTATAGAAACGCTCAAAGGCGAAGATATTGGTATTCTTACACCAAAATGGGGACAAACTTGGGGTATTGGAGGAACGGCAAAAAATGACAACGGCGTTCTAATTTTATTGGCTAAAGCCGAAAGAAAAATATGGATCTCCGCAGGATATGGTCTTGAAGATCGTTTGACTGCAGGTATCGGTGGAGAAATTACCCGAAATATTATTATCCCTGAATTTAAATCCGGAAGTTATTACAATGGGCTTGATAAAGGAACCGATGCATTGATCGATGTTTTTAAAGGAAAGTATAAAGGAGAGCGTGTAAAGACGACAAAAGATAAAGGATTTCCGATTTTACCAATTATTATTATTGTCATCATTGTACTAGTGCTGATTGCTCGAAACAAAGGTGGTGGTGGAAATTCCGGCAATAGAGGTGGCGGAATAGGACCTAGTTTATTGGATGTCATTATTCTGAGTAGTCTAGGTAGAAATAGTGGTGGAGGTGGTTTTGGCGGAGGTTCATCGGGTGGTGGGTTTGGCGGTGGAGGTTTCGGAGGTGGATTTGGAGGCGGAGGTTTCTCTGGTGGTGGATCTGGTGGAGACTGGTAGTTTCCAGTTCCTTTTTGATAAAACAAATAATAAAAATCAAAAAATTAAAGGATTTTTTAGATTGCAAATAATTTTTATTTTTAAATATTTGTACTATTTAAAATCCATTAAAAATTAAATCAATTATATAAAATGCTTTCACACAAAGCCAAATACGCGCTAAAAGCACTTTTATATTTAGCGCAACAGGAAGAAACCCATGTTTCTAAAACTTTCGAAATTGCTGAGTCAGCCTCAATCCCTAAAAAGTTTTTGGAACAAATTCTGTTGGATCTTAAACGTGGTCATTTTGTTGGAAGTAAACAAGGAAAATGTGGTGGTTATTATCTTTTAAAATCTAAAAACGATATTACTTTAGCCGATATTCACAGACTTTTTGATGGTGCAATTGCTTTACTCCCTTGTGCCTCATTAAATTTTTATGAACGTTGTTCAGATTGTGTCGATGAATCTAAATGCCTGTTAAGACACGGATTAATTACTATTAGAGAAGAAACGCTAAAGGCGATGGAAGGCATTACCATAGCTTCGTTAGTAAGATAATAAAAAAAATATTTATAAACCCTACTAGTTTTATAGAATTAATTATATATTTGCATCAAATTTAATACACCGTTAACAATCCAAATTTAAGAGTATGAAAACGCATCAAAGTCAGCTTGCTTTTTTGAATAAGCAATCCCGAAAAAATCAACTAATTGTAATTGAAGAAAAGAGTTCTCAAATGATGTGTATGTGTTAGTAAAAAAAATTTAATTTAAATTCTACTAATTACATATACTTTATATAAATGAAAAATTCCGTAAAAAATATACTTACAATACTATCCTTTTTAACTTTCTCAATTTCATTTGCACAAAACATTGAAGGTGTCATTACTACAAACCAAAACATTCCATTAGAAGCTGCAAATGTTATTATAAAAGGAACTAACTCTAACACTACTTCAGATTCTTACGGGAAATTTATAATAGACACCAAAGGAAAACTCCCTGTAACTCTTTTGGTTCAATATGTAGGATACAAAACTGCAGAAGTAGAAATTATTTCTTTACCAATATCTTCATTACAAATAACGCTTGATGAAGAAAATGCTTTGGTCGAGGTTGTAGTTTCCTCAAGGCGCCGAATAGAAAAAGTACAAGATGTACCAATCGCAATATCAGTAATTACAGGAAAACAGGCAGAACAATCTGGAGCTTTTAATGTTAATCGTATAAAAGAACTTGTTCCATCCGTTCAATTATATTCGTCAAACCCCAGAAACACCGGTATTAACATCCGAAGCCTAGGTTCTCCTTTTGGACTTACTAATGATGGAATCGATCCAGGTGTCGGCTTTTATGTTGATGGCGTTTATTATGCACGTCCAGCGGCAACCACTCTAGATTTTATCGATGTAGAACAAATTGAAGTATTGCGGGGCCCGCAAGGATCATTGTTTGGTAAAAATACAACTTCGGGAGCTTTTAACATCACTACTCGTAAACCAAGCTTTACTTCAGGTGCAACATTTGAAATTAGCTACGGAAACTACGCATTTCTCCAAGCCAAAGCATCGATAACAGGTGCATTAGGTAAAAAAATTGCAGGTCGTATCTCTTTTTCTGGTACGCAACGTGATGGTCTGATTGATAACATTGCAACAGGAAAACCTACCAACACCCTCAACAATCAAGGAATTAGAGGACAATTACTTTTTACGCCTTCTGAAAGAACTAATATCATTTTAGCTACAGATTTTACGACTCAACGTCCCGACGGATATGCTCAGGTAGTTGCAGGTATCGCACCGACACAAAGAGCAGCTTACCGTCAATTTGATGCTATTATTGCTGATTTGAATTATAAACTGCCAAGTTTAAATGCGTTTGATCGTAAAATTGATCACGATACGCCATGGCGTTCAGGGCAAGATATGGGGGGTATATCTCTTAACATAGATACAAAAATTGGAAACGGAACACTTACGGCAACGACAGCTTGGCGTTTTTGGAATTGGGATCCATCAAACGATAGAGATTTTACAGGATTACAAGTATTAACAAAATCGCAAAACCCAACCGTACAGACACAAATAACACAAGAAGCACGTTACGCAGGTCATCTTACCTCTAAATTAAGTGGGGTTGTTGGTGTCTTTTTTATTGACCAAACATCACAAACAGATGGTACTGAAGAATCCGGTAATGCGCAATGGAGATTTGCCCAAAGTACCACCAGTAATTTATGGAAAACACCAAATCTATTTGAAGGTTACGGCATCAAAACGGATGCACGCATTAGAGCTTCCAGTGCGGCAGTATTTGGTCAGTTGGACTGGGCTATAACAGAACGTTTACACATATTACCCGGTTTACGTTATAATTTTGATAAAAAAGATGCGGATTACAGCCGTACAACATACGGAGGACTTCAAACGAATGAGCCAGCCTTGATTGCTTTGAAAAAATTAGTTTATACGGATCAGTCATTTTCATCTAACACAGATAATACTGACCTTTCCGGAAACGTAACCATTTCTTTTAAAGCCACTGACAAGATTAACGCATATGCGACTTATGCAAAAAGCTACAAACCCGTTGGAGTAAACGTAGCGGGATTACCTACTCTTGCTGGACAGCCAATTCTTGAACTTGCCGTAATTAAACCGGAAGAAGTAAATCATTATGAAATTGGAATAAAAACATCACCGTTTAAAAACGCAATATTCAATTTAACCTTTTTTAATACCAATATCAAAGATTTTCAAACTAATGTGCAGGCAGCTGAATTAGGTGTAAACCGTGGATATCTTGCCAATGCAGATAAAGTAAAGGTACAAGGAGTAGAATTGGATGCCAGTTTTGTAATCAGTAAACATTTTACCATTAATGGCGCAGCGACCTACACAGATAGTAAATATGTTAAATTTACAAATGCACCTCTTCCGTTGGAAGAAACAGGAGCAGCAGTATCCTTCAAAGATGTTTCCGGAACTGCTTTGCCAGGTGCTTCAAAATGGGCAGGATCTTTAGGAGGTGAATTTTCAAACAAAGCAAGATTTTTTGGGAATACGGGAAAAATATTCCTTGGAATTGATTCTTACGCACGTTCTGAATTCTCTTCAAGTCCATCTGCTTCAAAATATTTAATAGTTCAGGGTTATGCCCTATTCAATGCTCGTTTGGGTTTTCGTGCAACGGATGGTTTTTCTGTACAATTCTGGGGACGTAACCTTTTAGATAAAGATTATTACGAACAACTATTACCTGCCGGCGGAAATTCAGGACAATATGTAGGAGTATTAGGCGATCAGAGAACCTATGGAATTACACTTCGCTATTCATTGTAAACACAATAACTTCGAGAAACATTTAATTTAAAACAGCATTGTTAAAACTTAGGTTTTAAAGTGCTGTTTTTACTTTTTCTATAACATAATTAATAATTTTAACTTGTTAAAATACTTAAAAAAAGTAACAAAACCTATAGGATTTGTAGACTTTATGTAAATTTGCAAAAATTCAAATAAAACTTCGTGAAAACCATTAGAACCATTTTCTTTTTATTTGTATCAGTACTTTGTCAAGCACAAACGGGGAAAAATATAGATCATCAAAGTATCGTTTGGTCGCGCTATTACAATCAATTGCTCTTAAATAATAAATGGTCTTTGCATTCTGAATTTGACAACCGGCTTTTTATAAAACCAATACAAAGGAATTTATATGTAGTTCGCGTTCAAGGACGTTATAAAATCAATGATTATTTAGAGACCGGTGTTGGCTTTGCTTATTTCTCTGTTGACAAACAAGTCCAAGAAACAAACAATGATTTTAACATACCTGAATACCGAGGACAACAAGATATTACGTTGAAAATAAACGTGAGGCAAGTAACATTGATGCAACGGTTTCAAATAGAAGAGCGATTTATTCACAATTCCAATAAGGAAGAGTTGTTGCCAGGCAGCGCATTTTCGTGGAGATTTAGATACCGACTTCAAGGTGATTATACTTTTTGGAGAAAAGAAAAACAATTATTAAAAGCAGTAGTATCCGATGAAATAATGTTCAATTTTGGAGAAAAAATCATCAAAAATACGTTTGATCAAAATAGAATTTATGCCGCAATACATTATGGCATGAATACCAATTTAGCATTTGAACTAGGTTATTTCAATAGCTTCCAAAGACGAGTTGGAGGAGTCAACTACTTCAACAGAGACATCATTCGATTTAGTATTTACCATAAAATAAAAATCCAAAAAAAGGGTTAAATTGGATTGACAATCCGTAATCGATTGTAAGATTACAAGAAAGAAATAATCAGTATTACTTTAAATATTGATTGTCAATATATTAACGTAATATTTGCAATTCATGGCGTAACTTTAGTAAAAAGATATGACCATGAAAAATTTTGCAATTAAACTCGTTTGGTTCACTACCATTTATATTTTTGTATTTGCCGGTTTATGTCAAACTAACGTTGCTTTGCCGGTAATAATGACCCTATATTGCATTGGTATTCCACTAATACTATTAATGGTATATACCGTCCTTACTGATGATTATAAAACTACAAAAACATTCAAAGATTGGTACGGTGATCATCCTATGGAGACTTTGGAAGAAGAAAAAGAAGAAAGCTAATCATTCGAATCCATTTTAACGCAAAAAATCCCGATTGCTCGGGATTTTTTATTAGCCACTATTAAAATTTATCTCACTTTGCTTTTTAAAACAAAATAATGCAACCATTTTGGGAAAAATCGTTTCAGATAAATTCCCATAATTTCTTTACCACCAATATAAATTTCAAATTTTTTAGACTCAACGGCTTTCACAAATTTTTTGGCAAAAACGCTTGTTGACATTCCATTTTGAGTTGCCGCATCGTCTATATTCTGTTTGGATCCGTCTGCCGTCATTGCGTTTTTGGCCACATTCGTTTGAATAAATCCAGGACAAACAAGCGTCACATTGATAAAGTCTTTTTGATGTTCCATTCTTAACACATCAAAAAAACCATGTAAGGCATGTTTTGCACCACAATATCCGGAACGATAGGGCGACCCGAATTTCCCCATCAAACTAGTTACAGTAACAAAATGTCCTGTCTTGTTTTTAATAAAATGAGGTAATAAAGCTTTTGTCAGCGCAACCGTACCGAGATAATCAACTTCGATTAATTTTTTATCGACCTCAAAATCGGTCTCTACAATTAGGGAACGCTGGCTAACGCCACCATTATTGATAAGTACATCCACTTTTCCAAAGGCAGCAACAGCTTTTTCTACATGATTTTTAGCATTATCAAAATCAACTAAATCAAAAGGTAAAATGATTACTTCAGCGTTTATACATTTAGATTTTACAGTTTCTAAAGCTTCTCCATTTCGTGCCGAAAGAATCAGTTTGCAATTTCTAGTGGCTAATTCATACGCTAAAGCCTCTCCTATTCCGCTGGAAGCGCCAGTAATCCAAACAACTTTATCGTTTATTGCGTTCATATTTTTTCTTAAAAATAAAAAAAGTTTATCAAGCTTTTACAAACTCAATAAACTTTCTAATATAATTATGGAAATAAAGACTATTTCTCTCTGATATAAATATCGATTGGCACTCCTGAAAAGTCCCAGTTTTCTCTAATTTTATTTTCCAAATAACGCTTGTAAGGTTCTTTTACGTATTGTGGCATATTAGCAAAAAACACAAATTGTGGTGTTGGAGTTGGCAACTGCATGCAATATTTAATTTTCACATATTTACCCTTTGTTGCTGGCGGCGGATAAGCTTCAATCACTTTCAACATGAATTCATTGAATTTTGACGTAGCGATACGTTGTTGTCTGTTTTCAAAAACTTTTACAGTAGCTTCTAATGCTTTCAACAAACGTTGTTTCGTTATAGCAGAAACAAAAAGAATAGGCACATCCGTAAACGGCATTAATTCTTCTCTAATTTTAGCTTCATAATCACGAGTTGACATCGTTTCTTTTTCTACTAAATCCCATTTATTCACCAAGATTACAACACCTTTACGGTTTTTCTCAGCCAACCAAAAAATACTTTGATCTTGGCCTTCAAATCCACGGGTGGCATCAATAATCAAAATACAAATATCAGCGTGTTCAATTGCACGAACCGAACGCATTACCGAGTAAAACTCTAAATCTTCTTTTACTTTCGCTTTACGACGAATTCCTGCAGTGTCAACTAAGTTGAATTCGAAACCAAAACGGTCAAATTTAGTATCAATAGAATCACGGGTAGTTCCCGCAATATCAGTAACAATATATCGGTCTTTGCCAATTAACGCATTGATAAAGCTTGATTTTCCAGCATTGGGACGACCTACAACTGCAAAACGAGGCAATACCACTTCTTCCTGTGTTGGCTCTGGTTTTATAGGAAAAGCATCAATCAATGCATCCAATAAATCTCCTGTTCCGCTTCCAGAAATACTGGCAAACGTGTAATATTCGCCTAAACCAAGATTGTAAAATTCAATTGCATCTTTCTCACGCATCGCATTATCCACCTTATTTACAGCAAGTAAAACCGGTTTCGTCACTTTACGCAACAATCTCGCAACGGCATCATCCATTGGGGTAATCCCTTCTTCAACATCAACCACAAAAATGATAACATCAGCCTCATCAATAGCTAATTCCACTTGTTTGCGGATCTCTCCTTCAAAAACATCATCAGAACCACGCACGTATCCGCCGGTATCAATTACAGAAAACTCTTTTCCGTTCCACTCGCTTTTACCATAATTTCTATCACGGGTAACCCCCGATACTGAATCTACAATAGCTTCTCTTCTTTGTATCAGCCTATTAAAAAGGGTTGATTTCCCCACATTAGGTCTTCCTACTATCGCAACAATATTATTCATAATATAAATTCAAATATTTTGCAAAGGTAGTGTTTATAACCATGAATATCAATTTTTTTGATATATTAGCAAACCCTTATCTTTTTAATACTTACAAGTTTACTATTATGGATACTAATAATGAGCTCAGACTTCGCTTACGGTTTTACAAAGATGTTCCGCAAAACATCGATGCCTTGCGAGTTAAATTTGCCAATTATACCCGAATCAAGTCTCAGGATTACTTCGTTAAAATTCGGGGTTATCACATTTGGTTAAACATCAAAGGCCCCAAAAAAGCGTATTGGTCTCCCCATTTGCATTTAGAAATGGAATCAAAAGACCAAAACGAGACTCATATCAGAGCATTATTTGGCCCTGATCCAACCTTATGGACACTTTTTATGTTCTTCCATTTTATTATTGCGGGAATCTTTTTGATTTTTTCGGGAATTGCTTATTCTGATTATATCCTGAAAAACCCCGTAACATTCGATTTAGTAGTAATGGGATTAATGGTTTTTGCCTGGTTTTTACTATACATTGTAGCCAAACAGATCCGTAGTAACGGCCACAACCAAATGAATGATCTGGAAAACTTATTTATGGAAATTATAGAATCTTAGTTTTTATTTGGAGCAATTCCAGCTCTCCGCTATATCTTTTGTACTGTCCCGAAGTTTCGGGACTGCACAAAAGGATGCCGCTGCTATCTGGGCTAAAAAAAAATCAATATCAGAAATTGAATTCCAATATTGATTTTTGAAAAAAACGAACCAGAAAAATTACTGGTTATAACCAAATCGTTTTAACATATTCACGTTACTTCTCCAGTTTTTATTCACTTTCACATACAACTCAATATGAATTTGTTTGCCAAAGAATTTTTCTAAATCAGCTCGGGCTTCCATACCTACTTTTTTCAAAGCAGCACCTTTGTGTCCGATGACGATTCCTTTTTGAGTATCGCGCTCGACCATAATCAAAGAACGGATTCTAATGATGTTTTCATCTTCAAAAAACTCTTCGGTTACAATCTCTACTGCGTACGGGATTTCTTTGCTGTAATTTAACAATATTTTCTCGCGGATGGTTTCATTGACAAAGAAACGTTCCGGTTTGTCTGTCAATTGATCTTTTGGATAATATGCAGGCGATTCTGGTAATAATTCAATGATTCGTCCAAAAACTTCCGGTACATTAAAATTCTGTAAAGCTGATATTGGGAAAATTTCTGCATTAGGAACTTTCGCAGTCCAGAAAGCCACCTGCTCTTCGAGTTGTTCCTGATTAGAATTATCTATTTTGTTTAATAGAAGTAGAACTGGGATTGTAGCATGAATAATTTTATTAAAAAATGCTTCGTCTTTCAATTCCTGTTCTCCAATTTCCACCATATAAATCAAGATGTCAGCATCTTCAAAAGCTGACTTTACGAAATTCATCATGGACGCCTGCATTTCGTAGGCTGGTTTTATGATTCCCGGCGTATCCGATAAGATCAATTGAAAATCTTCCCCGTTTACAATTCCTAGAATTCTATGACGTGTTGTTTGTGCTTTTGAAGTAATAATTGATAATCTTTCTCCAACAAAGGCATTCATTAATGTTGATTTCCCAACATTTGGATTTCCTATGATGTTTACAAAACCTGCTTTATGTGACATTTCTATAATAATTTATTGTGCAAAGGTAGACATATCAAGTTAATAGATGAAATAAAACATTTTTAAAAATTTTTATTGGATATACGGAAATTCGTTGTACATTTGCACCCGAAACAACGCGGGATAGAGCAGTAGGCAGCTCGTCGGGCTCATAACCCGAAGGTCACAGGTTCGAGTCCTGTTCCCGCTACTAAGGATTTTATTGAAATTACAAACGCACATCGCGGGATAGAGCAGTAGGCAGCTCGTCGGGCTCATAACCCGAAGGTCACAGGTTCGAGTCCTGTTCCCGCTACTAAAAAGCTTCAGAGAAATCTGGAGCTTTTTTTGTTATAAAACCTTTGATAAATTTGTTGTTTAGAATTTGTAAAATCTTTTAGATTTAAGTAACGTAAGAAAACGTATTACATTTAAAAGCCAAAACAGTATCAATAACACCTCTCGGAAATATAAATATGATCTTCACCTCTTCTCAGAGTCCTTTTGGAAAAAACTAGCGTAAGAAATAGCCTCCTGATTTATATTCTCGCTTTTACAACTTCAACTATCTATGCAATTTTTCATTTTCAATTATTTTCTGGAACGCCACTTTTAGAACTTCAAAAAGAGAAAATTAAAATGGATTAGATCAAGAAACTTATTTACACTTCAATTAAGTTTCGAACAATTAATTTGAAGAAATTAACCTTTAGAAACATTAATAATGAAAATGTGTCGACAGATTTAAAATTTATTCAAACAACAAAAAAATGGTATATATTAAATTGGATAACTTTTCAAATTCAGCTAAAAATTTTAAATAGCCAACACGTTTAAAAACGTTCTTATAGCCAATGAATTAATGCAAAAAAGTATAAAATAAAGTTCTCAATTCATTTGATAAAAAAAACCTGTGAAACAAGTCTCACAGGTTTTTTACCAACTACGTTTATTAAAATTAACATAACCAAAAATCAACTAAATTCTATTTTGTTAAAAGTACGTATCTGTTGTTTTTTGAAAATTAATCCTCTGAAGCAATTGCTGAATTTCTGCCGGTTGTCACATCTAATAATACGGTAACTCCCTGCTCATTTAACATGGTCATATTCAAGGTGTCCAAAACGGCTAAATCTTTAGACACAAGACCATTAAATCTGTTGTAAGAAATATTCATCTCTCTTAGATTGTCTAATTTTTCCAATTCCATTGGAACCTGTCCAATCATATTATTATCAAACAAACTAAGGTTTTCAAGAGAAGTCATATTTTCTACATCGCGACTTAATTCTCCCACAAGTTTATTGCTATTAAGAAGTAATGTTTTTATTGTTTTGATGTCATATAGCGAATTTGGAATTTCTCCCACAATCTCGTTATTAAACAATGATAACACTTCTAACTGTTTCAAGGCTCCAATTTGCATTGGTAATTCTCCTGATAGCGCATTCATATACAACTCTAATTCTTTTAAATTACTCATTTCACAAACTGAAGATGGAATTATTCCTGATAATTTATTGAAAGAAAGATTCAACACTTTCATTTCTTTTAGTTTCCCGATAGCCGAAGGAATATTTCCTGAAATTTGATTTTTGTGTAAATCCAATTCTTGAAGACTCACCAAGTTCATAATTTCAGCGGGAATGTCACCCACTAAATTATTATCAGCTAAACGAACTGAAATTACTTTTTCATCCAGTACTTTCACTCCGTACCAAGTCGAAACAGGGGAAGATAAATCCCATTTTACAGTCCACTCCTTGCCATTTGTCGATTGGTACAATTTAATTAACGCATCTTTTTCTGATTGAGATACATTGGCAAACATCGAAATGGAAAACAAAAGGATGAATAATAAAGTAGCTGTTTTTTTCATAATTAAGATATTTTAAATTTTTACAGATCTAAGCTACTTTTATTATAGTTAATCCGCAAATATAATCGACAAAATACATTGTTTTGTTTTTTATATACTGTAATAACTTACAATTTTGATTTTTTTGATGTTAATTTATAATTTATTAAATTTGTTTTAATAACCACAAAACCAAATTTATGGAAATCAATTTCTTAGCACTATTTGTTGCGGCTTTATCGACACTCGTAATCGGATTTTTTTGGTACCACCCAAAAGTTTTTGGAACTATTTGGATGAAAGAATCAAGCCTTACAGCAGAAAATCTGAAGGAAGGAAATATGCTTTTACTATTTGGCACCTCATTACTTTACGCTTTTTTTATTAGCTTTTCACTTCAAATGCTAACAATACATCAATTTGGTGCTCTAGGAATGGTTGGAGGAGATCCCAGTATTGCCAAACCATCCTTCTCCGCATTTATGACCGATTATGGAACCGCATTTAGAACCTTCAAACATGGAGCTTTACACGGATTTATGAGCGGGCTCTTTTTTGCTTTGCCAATTATTGGAACAAATGCTTTATACGAAAAAAGAAGTTTCAAATACACTTTTGTAACCGGTGGATTTTGGATACTATGCTTTACAATTATGGGTGGAATTATATGTGCCTGGAAGTAAACATTTGTTTTGATTTAAAATAAATTTCGACTATCAATAAGCTAATCGAAATTTATTTTTATTGAATTTTTTCAATTGTTTTTGTCAAATCAATGTCCATATCAGTTACACCTCCAGCATCATGTGTAGTAAGGCGACTCGTAACTTTGTTGTATACATTGAATAATTCCGGGTGGCGATTGCTCTTTTCAGCTATTAATCGTACTTGAACGAAAACCAATAACTTGCGTAAAATCTAAGAATTTAAAGTTTTTCTCTATTCAATTCTTGATAAATTTTCATTCTTTTAGCACTTTCAAATCGGTTTGAATAGATTTCTCTGAATAAGTTTTCATAATTTATTTTTTTATTTTTATATAGTTAAGTAATTTAGAGACAATCTATAATTCTTTAACTTTATTAACTAATTTTGGAAAAATATTTCTACACAATTTGAATACAGCTTATTCCTTCAAAATTTATAACTCAACTGCTCAACTTCCTGAAATTTGGGATGATTTAGCTGTTTCGACAATTTTTTTATCTAAAAAATACTTACAAGTTTTAGAAAAATCTTCCCCTGAAAATATGACTTGTCACTTCATAGGAATTTTCGACAATGAGATTTTGGTAGGTATTGCACTTTCGCAATTTTTGGATTTGAATGCACTGGAATCTTTTGGGGAGCGCGACAAATGCATTAAAACCGCTGTACGAAATATTATTTTCGGAAACTTTGCGTCCAACGTACTTGTTATTGGCAACAATATGCTAACTGGCCAAAATTCATTTGCCTTGTCCAATGCCATTCATCACAAGGACGCAATGCAAACCTTGCATGCAGCAACATCGGAATTAAAAAAAATCTTTAAATCCAAAGGCATAAAGATTCACATTACCACGTATAAAGATTTCGACAAGGAAGAAATCAAAAATTTTGACATTCCTGAATTCCAAAATGATTATCTATTTTCGACACAACCTAACATGGTTTTCTCGATTAATAAAAACTGGCAATCTGAACAAGATTATATAGAATCACTTTCAAAAAAATACAGAGATCAATATAAAAGAGCCCGAAAAAAAGCAGCATTAATTGAGAAAAGAAAATTGCATTTGGAAGATATTATTGCTCTTGAAGATACTATTTATGAGTTGTATTTTCACGTAGCCAAAAATGCACCTTTTAACACTTTCTTTTTACCAAAGAATCATTTTAGGGTTTTTAAAGAAACTTTTAAAGAAAAATTTCTATTTTACGGCTATTTTATCGACGAAAAACTCATCGGATTTAATACTTTAATAAAAAACGGAGAAGTCATGGACACTTATTTTCTGGGTTACGACGAAAGTATTCAGCGTGAAAAAATGCTGTATCTCAACATGCTGTACGACATGATTGCCTACTCCATCAATAAAAATTTCAACGAAATTATCTTTGCCAGAACCGCTTTGGAAATTAAAAGTTCTGTTGGTGCTAAACCGTTAAAAATGTTCGGATTGATGCATCATAGTTCTAAGATTGTAAATGTATATCTTCCTAAAATATTTAAATATTTAGAACCTGAAACTGTCTGGCAAGAACGCAATCCGTTTAAATAATTTCAGTTATTGGATTGGGAATTGCAACTTTCATTTGTTTGGGTAAAATTTCTATATTCAACTTTGTTTCTGTTCCACAATATTCACCGTCAATTTGAAAACTAACCGGAATATTGGTAGTAACAAATGCTTTATCAGTAGAAATAATTTCAACATCATTGTTATCTACGGGCATATTTCCAGTGATAATTTTACCTAGTACTAATAAATCCATATTTTTCAGAATAACCAATTCAAACTTTCCGTCGTCCATAATTCCATTCGGGTTTATGGAAACTCCGGTGCCGTATTTTTGAGAATTCGCTATAACTATCATTCTTGCCTCACATTCTATCGTTGGAAAATTACCGGTAATTGTTGCCACAAACGGATCGTCTAAATCAATCAAAGTAGACAATGTTTGCAAAGCATATCCCCATTTACCTCGAATACTTCCGCTTTCATAGTTCTTTATCATTTCTGCATTTACACCCAAATCACTTAAATGAATGCTTTTTTTTCCATTGATAGAAATCATATCGATTTCCATATAATCATTGTGAAAAGCGATTTCTAGGTTTTCTTCAATGGTCGATGGTAAATTCAAATCTACCGCTAAACCGTTAGCAGAACCAGCTGGCAAAATACCAATAATAACATCGTGTGTTTCCATAGCTTCAGCAACCATTTTTATGGTTCCGTCACCACCGGCCACAATAATTCGTTTTGGAATGTAGGTATCATAAAGCACCTTTATGTTTTCACTATCTGAAATTCCTGAAGTATTGTAAATTACAAGATTTAAATTTTCTTTGTCAGCAAAAACAGTAGCAGCATCAATTAGTTCTGACTTATCGACAGCGCCAGAGATAGGATTTACAACTAACATGATATTCTTTTTCAAACTTTTTCTTCTTTTATTGATTAAAAACCTATAAATTGAACTTTTATCAAAAGTAATACAATATATGAAACCAATTTTAAAATTATACCGAGGCTACGCGAATGAGCAAGAATTAATTGTCATGGGCCATGTTTTCAAACCAACATCGGTAGAAGAATATAATTTTCAAAAAAAGAATCTAAAAAATGCTACTTCTGTTATTAAAATGTTTCAAATAAAAACGCAGGCTAACGCCGATGTTTATTTAAAACACAACAATTCCAAAATTCATACCAAAACACTTGTGGATGGCTATTTTAAATTTTGCGTTCCATTAGACCAAGACAAAAATTACGGCTGGATCGATTATGAAGTAAGCATTGTCTATAAAAATGGAACCATCACTACAAAAGACAGTTACATTCGGCCACATAAAGGAAATCTCGGAATTATCTCTGATATTGATGATACTTTTTTAGTATCTCACACACTGAATCCATTGAAAAAATTATATGTTTTATTATTTAAAAACGTAAATAAGAGAAAAATATATGATGATGTTGTTACCCATTATCAGGCTTTGAGTACTGCTGGAAGAGAAAAAAAGGAAGAGTTTAATGCTTTTTTCTATGTTTCCAGCAGCGAGTGGAATTTATACCGTTTCATCACAAAATTCACCGAACTTCACGAACTGCCTAAAGCGGTGTTACTTTTGAAGGACATTAAAACGAGTCTCACTGACTTTTTCTTCACCGGCAGCGGAAATCACAATCATAAATTTGATAAAATAAAACACATATTGGAGTTTTACCCCAATCTAGAATATGTGCTTCTTGGCGATGATTCACAACATGATCCTTATTTATACGAAGCCATTTGCAAAATTTTTCCAGTTACCGTAAAAGCCGTATATATCCGACAGACTGGTTCAACGCAAAAAGAAAAAGTAATAAATGTGATGAAAAATTTAGAAACCTTAAACGTTTCAATTTGTTACTTCAAAAATAGCAGTGAAGCAATCGCGCACTCCAAATCTATTGGAATTATTGTATAAAAAAAGAGTTCCAAAATGGAACTCTCTTTTTTATACATTTTCTATTTCTTCCTGAACAACTTCCCAATCTAAGAGCAGTTTGTCTAACTCTGATTTTTTCTTGTTGTAAGCAGTGAAAAACTTCGCATCTTCAATGTGCTTATCGTAATTAGATGCCAGCATTTTATCATCTTGTTGAATATCCTTTTCTAATTGTTTAATTTGACTTTCTACTTTACTCAATTTGTTTTGTAAAGCTTTCCCTTTCTTTTGATCTTCGTAAGAAGCTTTGTTACTTTCTTTTGGTGCAGCTGCTTTTTCAGCATCTTTTTTCTCGACTTCACGCATATTCTCCATATTACGCTGCTCTAAGAAATAGTTGATGTCGCCTAAATATTCTTTTATTTTTTGGTCTTTAAATTCATACACCAAATTTGACATCCCCTGCAAGAAGTCCCTGTCGTGAGAAACCAACAATAAAGTTCCCCCAAATTTTTGAAGTGCGGCTTTCAAAACATTCTTAGATTTAATATCCAGGTGATTCGTAGGTTCATCCATCAACAGAACATTAATCGGTTGCAACAATAATTTACACAACGCTAAACGGTTTCTTTCGCCTCCACTAAGGACTTTTACCTTTTTCTCCACATCATCGCCTCTAAACAAGAAAGAACCCAGCATATCACGAACTTTCATTCGGTTTGTGTCCGCTGCGGCATCCTCCATGGTTTGCAACAATGTAATTTCACCATCCAGATATTCTGCCTGATTTTGCGCAAAATAACCCAGTTGTACATTGTGACCCAATTTAATATTTCCTTGGTATTCAAATTCGTCAACAATAGCTTTAATAAAAGTTGATTTTCCTTGTCCGTTTTGTCCAACGAAAGCAATCTTACTTCCACGCTCCACTAACAGATTGATATCTTTCAAAATCGTAGTATCACCGTAGCTTTTAGTTACATTCTCAGCTTCAATCACCACTCTACCCGGTTCTTTCGAAACTGGAAAAGAAATATTCATCACTGAGTTATCATCTTCGTCAACTTCGATACGTTCAACTTTATCTAATTTTTTTATTAACGACTGTGCCATCGAAGCTTTGGAAGCTTTGGCACGGAATTTTTCAATTAATTTCTCCGTTTCTTCAATTTTTTTTGCTTGATTTTTTTGCGTTGCCAATTGCTTTTCGCGAATTTCATGACGTAATTCTAAATATTGGGAATATGGCTTGTTGAAATCATAGGCTTTACCAAGTGAAATTTCGATAGTTCTATTAGTCACATTATCCAAAAACATTTTATCATGTGAAACAATTACCACAACTCCCGGATAATTACGAAGAAAACTTTCTAACCAGATAATACTTTCAATATCCAAGTGATTCGTTGGCTCATCCAGCAGCAAAACGTCATTGGCCTGCAATAATAATTTGGCTAATTCAATACGCATTCTCCAACCTCCGGAGAAAGTCTCCGTTTGATTATCGAAAACTTCTCTTTTGAAACCCAATCCAAGAAGGATTTTTTCCGTGTCACCCACATAATTATAACCGCCTAATAATTCAAAACGATGTGTAAACTCGGATAAATCTTCTATTATTTGGCTATATTCGTCACTTTCGTAATCCGTACGCGTTACTAAAAGATGATTGATTTCATCAAGCTTTTTTTCAACAATTTTTATCTCCGTAAAAGCTTCGTAAGCTTCCTCCAAAACTGTTCTTCCTTGTTCAAAATCAATATCCTGACGTAAGAATCCCATTCGAATATCTTTCTCCTGAGAAATAACACCAGAATCAGGGGCAAAATCTCTCGCCAACATTTTAAGCATAGTCGATTTTCCGGCTCCATTTTTCCCTACAAGACCCACTCTGTCCCCGGCACCCAATCTAAAAGTGACTTCTTCAAATAAATAAGAACCACCAAATGAAACGGATAAATTGTGTATATTAAGCATGTATTGTGATTTTATTCCTTTACAAATGTGTAAATTTGTGTACCGAATTTTCGGCATCAAAAAAGGAAAAATTAAATTTTTTGCAAATGTTAAAAAAAGGATCCAAATTATATAGCATTTTAACAGGAACTTGTCCTAAATGTCAGAATGAGGGTATGTATTTAGACAAAAATCCTCTACATTTCAATAAAATATTAAAAATGCATGAAAATTGCGGTCATTGTGGTTTACGTTATCAAATCGAACCCTCTTTTTTTTATGGTGCCATGTACGTTAGTTACGGATTAAATGTGGCCATAGGTATTGCCGCTTTTATAATCTCGTTTGTACTTTTTGATACCAATCTTAAAGTGGCTTTTATCGTAATCATAGCATCCTTGATACTATCTTTCCCTTTTGTTTTACGTTTGTCCAGAAACATTTACATCAATATGTTTGTTTCGTATGACCCAAACGCAAAACTTAAGTAATCTTATTTCTTTTCTTTTGTTTTAAATCGTTTAACATCAATTACTGGGTCTAAAAGAGTTTGGTTTTCTAAGTGGTCAAATAATGCTTTCGCCATTGACGGACCGAGCATTACCCCTCTAGTTCCCAAACCATTCAGTATATGAATCGAATTATGATCTTTATGCGTTCCCACTAATGGTCTTCTGTCTTTTACCGTTGGACGAACACCTGCAAAATGCTCCACGATCTCAAAATCACACGTAATAATTTCTTTTATTCTTTCTACTAATTCCGTTTTTCCTTCTTCCGTAGGCAAGTCAGTTTTGTCTTTCCAATGATAAGTAGCGCCAACTTTAAATAAATCATTACCAAGAGGCAAAATAAAGACACTAGTATTTACAATTACATCTAAATCAAGATTAGGTGCTTTTATAATAAAAAGTTCTCCTTTAGTACCATCTAAAGGCAAATGATTAAAATAAGGATTTGCATGCATTCCAAAACCTTCAGCAAAAATGATATGTTTCGCTTGAATATTTTTATAGCGAATACCATCTGACTCTCTTTTGAGCTCGTTGTAATCAAATGCTTCTTCTAAAAACAGATTATTTCGATTTAAATATTCTCTATATTTATATAACAATAAAGCTGTGTCCACATAACCTGTTTGCAATACTTCGCCGTAACCATTCGGAGAATCAATGCCTACATATTTTTTAGAAATCAGTTTAGTTGATAAAAATGGAGCAAGTCCAACTTTATCCGAAGCAGCAAACCAATTATTCTGTTCTTCAATTGAAAAAAATTTTCTTAAAATGGGCTTTTTAAAATCTATTTTACATTTAAGTTTCTCTTCCAATAAAGAATAGAAATCATTCATCATTATTAATTGCTCTTGCGCATTCCACACTTCACTAAAACGTTTAAGAATTACTGGATTATACAATCCACCAGCGATTTTCGATGAATTTTGCGAATTATTATCCAAAACAAAAATAGATTTGTCATTGCGCAAAGCAACCTCTGCAAATGAAATACCTGCTAAACCAGAACCAATAATTAAATAATCAATCATCTAAAAATTCATTTAAAACTAAATACAAAGAAAGCATTTTAAAACAAAAAACTCTTACCATTACGGTAAGAGTTGATTAATATATTTACGAAAAAGATTTTAATAATTCCACATATCTGATTCGAAATTTCGAATCTTGTCTTTTACTCTTTCTGATTCCAACAATTGGTTTTGCGCATTATCTTTCATGTATTCATCGATATTTCTATCTCCATAAACATTTTCTTCTTTATAGATAACACTATTGAAACGTCTTGAATTTAAGATTTGATCAAAAGAAACAGGCATCGCTGAATTTTTGTCGTTAAAAGCTTTCGCATCATGCAAAACTTCTCTTGCAGCAGGGAAAAATATCCAAAATAACTCTATATAATCTTTCTCCTCGCTGTTCATTGAATAAACATCAGGAGTTACAGGACAAATTCCCAATAAACGGTATTTAAGTTCACTCTGACGTTTATCAAAATACCAGTACCCTTTTATTTTATACTGAGAAACATCTTGAGCAGATAAATCTTGTCTTAAAATGTACTCATCAGAGATTTGATTTCCAGCGTTAATTTGCTCTCTTCCTGCATCAGTAGTATCTATTCGCGTTAATGACCCCTGTATGTCTTGCAACGATTTTTTAGTATTAAAATAACTATCTGTATACACTTCAGTGATTTCACCATTTTTCATTGCCTTGGTCAAGACATCATATAATGACCTTCTTCCAGAACCAATATTTGCAGTGTCAATTGGAAAATACAAAGCAAAATTAATTTTTTCGCTCAAATCAATAATCTCCCAAGTAGTCTTGCCCATTAAGACATCTCTATCATGCACATAACCGTAAGCTAATGGTTTATCATTATCTGAGTCAAGTTGCGCAGTGGTTTTAAGTCCTATTTGGTCCGGAGTTTTTGCATTAAGCAAATTAGATTGCGCAAATGACGCAAAACTTCCCGTAATAGAGATAATAGCGATTAAAAAATTTCTTACATTCATCATGTTATCCTAATAAGAATTGAAGTCGATTTATAAAAATCTACTTATTATTGTATTTCAAAAATTACTGGAGCAGTTCTTGGCAATAAATAGCTTCCTGCACCTACAAGTTTTGTTTTTATTTCAGAGATAGTAACCTGATCACCTCGTCCTGCTTTTGAAAGAACTGCTTTACATTGCGCGTTCAATCTGTTTCCAGAAACAACCACAGTAGGTTGACCAGTAACTTTTAAATTAAATCCGACAACATTCAAACCTACTTCAAAATCAAAATCAACTAATTTGGCTCCGATTGTTGCTATTTCTAGATTTGATTTAGGCCCTTTTACCACGCCCATTTCTCCTCTAATAGTTCCAGTAGGACCAGGAATACCTTTGATTCTAAAAACTTTTTTATCATTAGCAACTTTTCCATCAGACATTTTTCCTGAAACGCTTACAACAACTTCATTACCACCACCAGGATTCATCACGTATTTACCATTACCCACCTTTGATAAACCTGAAGCCGAAGCATTAACAGCATTATCAGGGATACCTGCAAATGATATTGTCATAGGATTAGATACACCTCTATAAACTACATTCATCTTATCTGCAGAAATTGTAGCAGAATTAGGTCTTGGTACAACAACATATTTTCCTGAGAATTTCAAAGGAATAGTTTTACCGTCTTCAACAAAAGTAAATTGACCGTTGATGTTTTGCTCTCCTACACCGCCCGCAGTCAAAGCAATCTTAGCTTGACCGGTAGATGGATCTAATCTAGCACCAGTAACATTTGTAGGTTTTGTATTCTCATCATAACGACCCAAGACTACTTTACCAGTAACTTGTTCTCCTTGAAAATATGCATTTTTATCTAAAACCACAATAGCTTGGTAGTTACTGTATGAAGCAGCAGCAACAGCTGCCTTACCTAATGCAGTACTATAAACATCTGATTCTGCTTTTTTAACATCATTTTGCCATGCAGATAATTTTGCTAAAGAAGCAACAGCTGGAAAGCCTTTAAAATGATAATCTAAATAAGGAATCGCTATCCCGTCTTTATTCTTAACATCTGCTAAACTAAACTTAGTTTGCACTTCATATAAGATCGTCGCTAATTTTTTATTATCACCTAAAGCCAACTTCATGTCTGATTTGTACTTTTCAATCGTAGCAACCACTTCTTTTCCTTTAGCCGAATAACCCGCAGGGCTAAACCATAAATTGTCGATGTTATCCCCTTTATCCATTGCCTCGTAAGGTAATTTACCGGTTTCAGGATCAACTTCTGTCCCTACTAAAACTTCCGACTTTATTTTTGCAATATAATCGTAAAAGTTTTTTGTAATAACTTCTACTTTGTGAGCTGTTGTAGCCGCCATCGCAAATTCTCCACCAGCTTCGGCAGCTTTTGCATCTAAACCGGCTAACATCTGAGCGTTTGACTGCTCAGCTGAAGTGTTTGAACCTTCAAATTTTTCATTCATCAATCCAAAAGCTGACAATACTTCTTTGGACATATTTAATGCTAACATTGCGATAAAAACCAAGTACATTAGGTTAATCATCTTCTGCCTAGGGGTTAGTTTTCCTCCTGCCATATTTTCTAATAATTAGTTTATTGTTTTTTTATAGTTCGAAACTAATTATCCTTTATTATTCATTGCAGAAAGCATTCCACCATATACGTTGTTTAAAGACGATAGGTTAGAAGTCAATGACAGCATTTGATCTTTTAATTTTAAGTTATTTTCAGCAACTTCCTCATTTATTTGAGCATTTCTGGAAGCACTTTGCAATTGTATTTTATACAAACTGTTCAATGATTCCATTTGTGCGGCAGCTAAACTTAATTCTTCACTGTATTTTTTTGTAGACGCAATAGAATCTACAGTAGGTGCAATTCCTTTTGCAGCTGATTCGAAATTTTTAATACTATTTCCTAAGCTTGCCATTAACTCCCCATCGATTTTAGCATCTTTTAACATAACATCTAATTTTTGAGACAATAATCCTTGTGCATCAGAAGTTGCCTCCACTTTTTTGGTGGCTGGTTTAGCTTGACCATTAGCTAATTCTGGATAAACCAAAGTCCAATCCAAATCATTATCAACTGGTTCGAATGCTGAAAGCGCAAAAATTAGTGCTTCAACCACAAGACCTATGGTAAGCATTAAGTTACCCGTTAAGAATCCAAATTCAATATGGGTAATTTTGAATAATGCTCCAATGATTACAACCGCCGCTCCCATACCGTATGCGAAATTCATTGCTTTTTTGCTTAATAATGCCATAATAGTGTTTTTAAAAATTTAATAGATTTGGTTTCTTTTTTTAATTATTTCTTTTTCCCGATTCCGGTGGTTTGAACTCCCATGTAATCCTGAACAGTTCTAAAACCAACGTAACTTCTTGCGGAATCTGCATATTCATAGTCTCTTGTGCTTACCTGTAGGAAATAAGCAACATCTTTCCATGAACCGCCGCGAAGCACTTTTCGTTTATTTGAGCCATCCTGAACATTTGGATTCATTGAGGAAACGTATTCATAGGCATTAGGATCATACGAAGAATCAGTCCATTCAGATACATTTCCTGCCATATTATAAAGGTTGTAGCCATTAGGCTCATACGATTTTGCCTCCACTGTATACAAAGCTTCATCAGCGGCATAGTCTCCCCTGTTTGGCTTAAAATTAGCTAAAAAACAACCTCGGTCATTTTTGGTATATGGTCCACCCCAAGGATATGTTGCTGACTCAAGACCACCTCTGGCAGAGTATTCCCATTCCGCTTCAGTTGGTAATCGGAAAGAATTAATCAAATCTTGTCCTTTCTTTTTAGATTTTACGTAGCTATTTTTATTCAATGTTCTCCAAGCACAAAATGCTTTCGCTTGAGTCCATTTTACACCTACTACAGGATAATCTCCGTAGGCCTTATGCCAGAAATAGTCATTATGCATTGGTTCGTTGTACGAATAAGCAAAATCTTTTATCCATACAGTCGTGTCTGGATAAACGTTAACTTCTTCCGTTTTGATGAAATCTTTTCTTCTTCCTACTTTTGCTTTGGCAGCAGCCTGAATATCCATCCAAGAATAACGGAATTTCAATTTATTAACATCAATAGTTCTTAACCCATTGTAGGACTCCTCTATTGGCAAGTACATTGAGTCCATCACTTCAGCATATTCCGCATCCGGATACAACTTAGTATCTTTGATTAATTTTACTTTTTTGTTCAGTTTTCTTCCCGCGTATGGATCATCAGCAGTTCCTACACTATAATAATTATCATACATGTATTTGTCATACGCCGTCATTTTATCCGGATCAGAATCATTAAAAGCAAAATCACCAATACTTCCGCTATTTTTACCTTTAGCAGCTGTTGGATCAGCTGTTTGTCCGCTCATGTCTGCCATAATTGCTAACCGAACTCTCATAGTAGAATCTTTTACCCACTCTACAAACTGACGGTATTCACTATTTGTAATTTCTGTTTCATCCATATAAAAGGAACGAACGGTTACTGTTTTTGTAGGAGCATCTTCCACATTAGCTAAATCAGCATCTGATTTACCCATGATAAAAGAACCACCAGGAATTAATGCCATTCCATACGGTTTTTCAGGATGCCATTTGCCTCCATTAATACCAACTAATTCTCCTTTATCGCTTGATTTACCACAGCCGATCAAAAGGGCCAAAATTGACGTATATGCAATGAACTTCTTCATATAAATTTTGTTATCTATTCATTATTTTAAAGTGTGTAAACCTATTTATTATTTATTTATAAAACAATATTTTTATTGTAAAATTAATTCAAGCTCAAAAATAATGTTAAATAAAATACAAAAAAAATATTTTATCGACAAAATACCAAAATAACCGATTAAATACATCTAAATCGAATTTTTTGTGTATTTCATAAAGATAAACCTATTATAAAACACATTAATTTTCAAACCTTTTTTAAACATTGAATTGTAAACCTACTTCAAATGTTTATACAATATTTTTACGCTGTGCTTTCCACCACCTTTCAGGTAATTCTTGATTGCATGCCATTAAATATTCGTCATAAGAACATGGTAATAACGTGTTTCTTTTTAATTTATTATTAACATTTGAAATAAATGGAATTTCTATCCACCAACGATCCGTTTTGTCACTTTTATAGAAAACAAGTTCCTCTTCCTCCAATGGAACAATGTATTTTAAATAGTTTTCTTTACTTCCGAAAGGATACTCATTGGAACGATAATGAAAACCTTCAATAAAATACCAAATTACCTGTGCAATCAGTACCGATTCTTGTTTCGAATTATTGTGATTGAATATCCCAAATGACGATACTTTATCACTTATTCCAGCGTATCTAGACAAAGAACAAATCTCTTTTCCATTAAAACCATTTGGTTGAAACGAAATAAAATTTCCGGAATCAGACGATTTAACAGAAGTCAGATCGATACTAACTATATCAGCATCTCTGAAAACTGGCTCTGAAATAGCAATGTTATTAAAAACTTCTCCCAACCTATAGCTGTCAAAAAATAATTTTTCTATCAAATCTATTTCTTCCTGCGAATTAAAATAAGTCTGATAGCCTATGTTACAATAGTTAAAAAGATTATTGGGTTCGTCCACAATTATTTTTGTCAAATAAGAAGCAGCAGAAAGTTCCTCTTCATCTTTACCAAAATCAAATTTGCTGTCGATAGAAACTAAATTTACCATTTGCTCCAAATCATCATAGGCTCTATAAAGCGCATAAGTTATATCTTGAGAACCACCGATTACAATTGGTATTATTTTTTTCTTGATTAATCCTGCGACAACTTTTTTCACTGCAAAATAAGTGTCCGCAGCTGAATTTCCAGCGAGAATATCGCCCAAATCTGCGATAGAAGCATCCCAATTACCGAGAAACAAACCATACAACTCTTTTCTGAGCGGCATTAAATCAACATCCGACACCGCTTTTTTATCTCCTCGATTTTCTAAAACGCCTATTACAGCAATTTTAATTTTGTTTAAATCAGGGAATTGTTCATTGGTATGCAAAACTATTTTACTTCCCAGTTGCTGCGAAGTCAATCCGTTTATAAACTCTAGGATTTCATCGTCTACGGGTTTCAGAAAATCAAATTCCATTCTTTACTTTTTTGCTACGGGTTTCTTAACTGCTGGTTTCTTTGCTACTGCTTTTTTTGCAGGTGCTTTTTTAGCGGCTACTTTTTTGGCCGGCGTTTTCTTGGCAATCATTTCCTGAACTTCTGCCAATGTCAATTTAGTAGCATCAACATCTTTGCTTAATTCGATTTTGATTTTCCCTTTGGTAATAACCGAGCGTCCCCAACGGGCTTTTTCGACTAGAATCCCTTCGTCCTCCCAGTTGTGCAAAACTTTATCAATATTCTTTTGCAATTTATCCTCAATCAATGCTTCAATATCCGATTGAGACAGATTATCAAAATTGTATTTCTTACTCACATTGATAAATAAGCCGTCCCATTTGATAAAAGGACCAAAACGACCCGTTCCTTTTTGAACGCCTTCGCCTTTGTAAACTGCTATTGGCGCATCAGCCAGAGCTTTTTCATCAATTAATTCTTGGGCTCTTTCAAAGTCTACGTCTAATGGATTTTCGCCTTTTGGCAAAGAAACGAAAGCCGCACCATGACGAATATAAGGACCATAACGTCCATTACTTACCTCAACTTCTTCTCCTTTATATTCACCCAAATTTTTTGGCAACAAAAACAAATTCAACGTTTCCTCTAAAGTGATATTTCCAATATTTTGATCCGTCATTAAACTGGCGAATTTTTTCTCTTCATCATCTGCAGCTCCAATTTGAGCCATTGGTCCAAATTTCCCTAAACGCACCGAAACTGGCTTACCGGTTTTTGGATCTGTTCCCAGAATTCGTTCACCGCTTTCTCTTTCAGCATTCGCCTCTACATCTTTCACTGTTGGGTGAAATGTATCGTAAAACTCCTGCATCATTTTTGTCCATTCAATATTTCCTTCGGCAATTTCATCGAAATCCTGTTCCACTTTTGCAGTGAAATTATAATCTAAAATGTTTCCGAAATTCTTTACCAAGAAATCAGTAACAATCGTTCCAATATCTGTAGGCACTAATTTTCCTTTATCAGAACCTGTATTTTCTTTTAGCAACTTCTCTCCTAGTTTCCCGGATTGCAATGTCAGCTGCGTATAATTACGTTCCTGTCCGTCAAGATTTCCTTTCTCCACATAATTTCTGTTGATAATCGTAGAAATCGTCGGTGCGTAAGTAGAAGGACGACCAATCCCAAGTTCTTCTAATTTTTTTACCAAAGAAGCCTCCGTATATCTTGCAGCTGCACGAGAATATCTTTCTGTCGCTGTAATGTAATTGTTTCCTAATTTTTCATTGACTTTCATCGCCGGCAACATGCCTTCCTGCTCTTCTTCATCGTCATCATGACCTTCCAAGTATACTTTTAAGAAACCTTCAAAAAGCAATACTTCACCTGATGCAGTAAAAATTTCACCGTGATTGTTCGCTTCAATTTTCACGTTAGTACGTTCTAATTGTGCATCACTCATTTGAGAAGCCAACGTTCTCTTCCAAATCAAATCATACAAACGCGCTTGATCTCTGTCGATATCTACCGTATGACGCGACATGTCCGTAGGACGAATCGCCTCATGCGCTTCCTGTGCTCCTTTGCTTTTATTGACAAAAGTTCGAGGTTTAGAAAACTCTTTCCCATAGGATTTGATAATTTCAGCCTGAGCAGCTTCCATCGCATCTTTGGATAAGTTCACACTATCCGTTCTCATGTACGTAATAAGTCCGGCTTCGTACAACCGTTGTGCGAGTTGCATGGTAATTCCAACAGGCAAATACAATTTACGTGCGGCTTCTTGTTGCAAAGTTGACGTTGTAAATGGACCAGTCGGTGATTTTTTGGTAGGCTTCGTTTCTAAATCGGCTACCTTATATGTAGAACCTATATTTTTATTTAAAAAATCTTCGGCTTCTTTTTTAGTACTAAAATTTTTAGGAAGTTTGGCTTTAAATGTTTTTCCGGATTCGTTAGTGAATTCAGCTACAACAGAATACGATGCAGTTGCATTAAAGTTTTGAATTTCTCTTTCACGCTCTACAACCAAACGAACGGATACTGATTGTACACGACCCGCAGAAAGTCCTCCTTTTATTTTTCTCCAAAGTACTGGTGACAATTCATAACCAACTAATCGGTCCAAAACACGACGTGCTTGTTGTGCATTGACTAAATTATAATCGATTTCTCTTGGATTATCAATCGCTTTTAAAATCGCTGTTTTAGTAATTTCGTGAAAAACAATTCGCTTAGTTTTGGTTTTGTCTAATTTTAATTCTTCGGCTAAATGCCAAGAAATAGCCTCACCCTCACGATCCTCATCACTCGCTAACCAAACCATTTCAGCTTTTTTTGCCAACCCTTTTAATTTGGTGACCAATGCTTTTTTATCGGCTGAAACTTCATATTTAGGTTTGAAACCATTTTCTACATCTACACCAATTTCTTTAGATGGCAAGTCGGCAATATGCCCGTAACTTGACTCCACTTGGAAATCACTTCCTAGAAATTTCTCGATTGTTTTTGCCTTTGCAGGTGATTCCACTATAACTAAATTCTTTGCCATATTCCGATTGTTTATGTCGGCAAAAGTATATGATTTTTTTAAATTTTGAGTTTTTTAAATTTGAAAAGTAAATTTTCTCGATGAATTACAGGTTCTGAATGATTTGAATTCTTTGATTTAAAAACAAATTAAACAATTTTATTTGATCCAAAATAAAAAGGTTTTGACGCAATATTTATTAAAGCATCCTTCTAATTAAATACTTAAATTAAATAAATCCTCCTTCAAATTCGTTCTTCTTATACCACGACAACATTTAAACCCAGATCTTCCAGTTTCGTTTTAGTTTCGATGTCGATACCAGAGTCCGTAATCAAAACATCAATTTTTTCTAAATTGCAAATCTTCCCAAATCCTCTGACATTCATTTTAGTCGAATCTGCCAACACGATAACTTTTTCGGCAACATCAATCATCGCTTGATTTAAATGGGCCTCCATCGCATTTGAAGTACTCAACCCAAACTCTAAATGAAGCCCATCCGTGCCTATAAATAATTTATTACAGGAAAATTGACTTAAAATTCCTTCTGCAATAGCACCCACAACTGAAGTTGATGCTTTTCTAATATCTCCACCCAATTGAATGGTGTCAATTTCTGAATGTTTGCAAAGTTCTAAAGAAACTTTTAGCGAAGGAGTTAGCACGGTCAATTTTTGAAACTCTCCCATCATTTTGGATAAATTATGTATAGTAGTCCCGGAGCCCATAATAATATAATCATTGTTGCTAATATAATTTAAAGCCGCTTTTGCAATAAGCATTTTTTGTTCTACCTGAAGCAATTCTTTATCACTTACATTTCTTTCGAACGCATAAATGGGTTGTTTACTTGCACCTCCATGAGTACGATGCAACAGATTTTTGTTTTCTAAAAAACTCAAGTCCTTTCGTATGGTTACGGATGAAACCTTGTGAGTTTCACAAAGTTCCACTACATTGACATACCCCTTTTGATTTAATTCTTGAATTATTAGTCCCTGTCTGATATTAATTATAGCCATATTACTGTTTAAAATTCAAATAAAGATAGGTATTCTTTTAGAAATAAAAAAAAACTATTTACTTTGAACAGCTTCACTTTGTTTCGAATTATTTCGTTATTTTTGTAAAACGAAATATTGTGTTGCGAAATAAAAACAATAAAATGAAAAGATCGGAACAAATAGCCCAACTTACGAACACCAAAAATTGGGATGCAATCATAATTGGCGGCGGCGCTAACGGATTAGGAATAGCGTTAGACGCAGCTAGCAGAGGTTTTAAAACCATGTTGTTAGAATCAATTGATTTTGCAAAAGGAACCTCCAGTCGAAGCACAAAGTTAGTTCATGGCGGGGTTCGGTATTTAGAACAAGGAGATATTGCTTTGGTACGTGAAGCCCTAAAAGAAAGAGGTGTAATTGCTCAAAACGCCAGTCACTTGGTAAAAAACCAATCCTTTGTGATTCCAAAGTACAATTGGTGGGGTGAATATTTCTACGCCGTAGGATTAACCATCTACGATATGTTAGCCGGAAGATTAAGTTTAGTCGCCTCTAGATCTATTTCAAGAAAAAAAACAATGGAATTGCTTCCAACCATTACACAAAAAGGATTGGTTAGCGGCGTTGTATATCAAGACGGCCAGTTTGATGATTCGCGTTTGGCGATCAACATTGCACAAACAGCCTTTGAAAAAGGAGCCACGCTTTTGAACTATTCGAAAGTGATTAATTTATTAAAAGATGATATAAATCAAGTTACAAAAGTAGCATTTGAAGATAAAGAAACCGGTATTAAATATAAACTGACCGGAACTGCGGTTATTACCGCTACTGGGGTTTTTACGAATTCAATCATGAAGATGAACGATTTGGAATACAAAAAATATTTTGTTTAAAGCCAAGGAATTCACCTGGTTTTTGACAAATCTTTCTTACCAAGTCAAAACACTTTAATGATTCCAAAAACAAGTGAAGGGCGCGTTTTATTTGCGGTACCGTGGCATAATAAAATTGTGGTAGGAACCACCGATACTTTGGTGAAAAAATCAAGTCTGGAACCAATTGCCTTGGAACAAGAAATTGATTTCGTTTTAGAAACTGCCCAAAGATTTTTAGAGAAGAAACCAACCAGAGCGGATGTTTTATCTGTCTTTGCAGGATTAAGACCATTGGCAGTGCCAGAAAAAAAAGGACAACGGACCAAAGAAGTTTCCAGAAGCCATAAAATAATTGTTTCGGATACTGGATTAATCACAATCACTGGAGGAAAATGGACAACGAACCGAAAAATTGCTGAGGACGTTGTTGTCAAAGCGATCAAAGTCCATAATCTACCTAAAAACGGATGTAAAACGGAACATATTGCCATTCATGGAAATATAGCAACCTCAGAAACTGACCGCGAAAATCATTTATACATTTATGGAACTGACATTCCAAAAATATTGAAATTACAGGAATACGAGCCTTTTTTAAAAGAAAAGCTACATCCCAATTATGAGTACACAATGGCTGAAGTAGCATGGGCTATTCGTTTCGAAATGGCCAGAACCATAGAGGACGTATTAGCCAGACGCGTACGTCTTTTGGTTTTAGACGCCCGAGCAGCCATTGATTCTTCTAAAAAAGTTGCCCAATTATTAGCGACAGAATTAGAATATGATAACACTTGGGCTGAAACTCAAACGGATGAATTTAGAGCTCTAGCCAACGGTTTTCTTTTGACCGAATTTTATGTAAAATAATCTATTAACCTAAAAACGCCAAAAATGAAAAATAAATTAATTCTTGCCCTTGACCAAGGGACTACTTCATCAAGGGCAATTGTCTTTAACGACGATGGAGAAATTGTCAACGTTTTGCAAAAATCCTTTGAACAAATTTCCCCTAAACCAGGATGGGTAGAACACGATCCAAACGAAATTTGGTCCTCACAAATGAGCGTAACCGCCGAAGTTATTGCTAAAGTGGGAATCTCAGGAAAAGAAATCGCCGCCATTTTCATCACCAATCAAAGAGAAACCACAATTGTTTGGGATAGAGAAACTAGTAAACCAATTTATAATGCCATCGCTTGGCAAGATAGAAGAACTGCAAAATATTGCGACACATTGAAAGCTCAAGGCCACGGAGATATAATTAAAGAAAAAACAGGATTGGTTTTAGACGCCTATTTTTCTGCCACAAAATTAAAATGGATTTTGGACAATGTGGAAGGAGCACGTGAAAAAGCAGAACAAGGAAAATTATGTTTTGGAACGGTCGACACTTGGCTTATTTGGAAACTGACCCGAGGTAAAATGTTTATGACTGATGTTTCTAATGCAAGTCGTACCATGATGTTAAACATTCATACTCTTGAATGGGACCAGGAACTATTAAATTTATTCGATATCCCGCAATCGATATTGCCCGAAATAAAACAAAGTAGCGAGGTGTATGGAGTGACCTCAACCACGCTATTTTCTACAAAAATTCCTATAGCCGGAGTTGCCGGAGAGCAGCAAGCAGCCCTTTTTGGTCAACTATGGATCGAACCTGGAATGGTAAAAAACACGCATGGAACCGGTTGTTTTATGTTGATGAATACTGGCGAAAAGCCCGTTTATTCTAAAAACAATTTATTAACAACGATAGCCTGGAAAATTAACGGAAAAACAACCTATGCCTTAGAAGGTATTGTTTTTGTTGGTGGTGCGGCCGTACAATGGCTGAGAGATGGTGCTATAATGACTGACGCTGCCCATGAAATTGAAGAATTAGCAGCCAGTGTTCCGGACAACGGGGGGTGTCTATTTTGTTCCCGCACTAACAGGTTTGGGAGCTCCTTACTAAGACCAATATGCTCGAGGAGCCATAATTGGGATAACTCGAGGAACCACAAACGCACACATTGCGAAAGCAACTCTCGAAGGAATAGCCAATCAAGTTTACGATTT
Source organism: Flavobacterium sp. DSR3-2 (assembly GCF_049896525.1). NCBI lineage: Bacteria > Pseudomonadati > Bacteroidota > Flavobacteriia > Flavobacteriales > Flavobacteriaceae > Flavobacterium > Flavobacterium sp. DSR3-2. Next base: position 330,461 of record NZ_JAFCUM010000002.1, on the reverse strand, counting down.
AGTAAAAGCCATGGAAGCTGATTTCGAAAAAAAGGGAACAAAATTAAGAGTAGATGGCGGAGCGGTTGCCAATAATTTATTGATGCAATTTCAATCGGATATTTTTGATTTTAAAGTGATACGTCCGAAGACATTAGAAACAACAGCCTTGGGAGCCGCTTATTTAGCCGGTTTAGCTATTGGATATTGGGACAGCGTAGATGAATTACAAAAACAATGGACAACAGACCGTGAATTTTTACCCGAAATGCCCAGCGAGACTGTCACTGAATTGCTTAAAAACTGGGATAAAGCGATAGGCCGAGCTGGAAACTGGATAGAAGATTAATCACTAAAACCAAAAATTATGACTCCATTTACAGCAGAAATTTTAGGGACAATGCTTATGATTTTATTAGGTAACGGTGTCGTTGCGAATGTCGTTCTTAAAGGAACCAAAGGAAATAATTCCGGTTGGATTGTCATTAGTACAGGATGGGGCTTTGCCGTTTTTGTAGGCGTTGCCGTCGCAGGCCCGATTAGTGGCGCACATTTAAATCCAATTATCACTTTAGGTCTGGCGCTCATAGGGAAATTTGCATGGTCTCAAGTTGCTTCTTACATACTGGCTCAAATGATTGGAGCTATGTTAGGTGCGCTTTTGGTATGGCTTTCTCATAGAGATCATTTTTCTGCTACAGAGGGCGAAAGCGATAAACTTTCCTGCTTTTGCACAGTACCCGCGATTCGGAATTACTCTTCCAATTTGATGAGTGAAATCATCGCTACTTTTGTCTTGATTTTTGTAATATTTTATATCGCAGGTCCAGAGCTTGTAATGAGTTCTGATACTAGTGCTACAATTGGACTTGGGACTGTTGGTGCTCTACCAGTAGCTATTTTAGTTTGGGCTATTGGATTGTCATTGGGAGGTACAACAGGATTCGCTATAAATCCTGCAAGAGATTTGGGCCCTCGAATCATGCACGCTATTTTACCAATAAAAGGAAGTAGCGATTGGAGCTATTCCTGGGTCCCTCTTATTGGTCCAATAATAGGATCCTGTTTGGCCGCAGCCCTTTATGTGGTGCTGCTCTAACCTTTTTATTTACAAGTATAATCATGCGAAAATTATTTTTCCCCACTATAATTTCTATTATAGCGCTGGCTAGATACGCCCGAGAAATAAGTATTTCTGACAGTATTCCAACAGCTACAAAAAGCAAAAAACCAAACCTAATAAATTTTGATGTAGTATTAAAAACGAGCCACCTATGGAGGGGACTAGTCATCAATGCAAGCACGACTGCCATGGTTAACATTCATTATGCTTTAGATAAAAAACAAAATCTTACCGTTGATGTTTGGGGCGGAAAGGAGTTTGACAGGGGTACAAAGAAATTAATTACTACATTCAATACCAAAATAATGGTTTTTCAATTGCTTTGTGGGACCTATTCAATGCTACAAATATTGAAAATTCAGCTGTTTTTAATTATGATCGAAAGTCAACCACGCACATTCTTGATTTAAGAACATCCTACCAATTTCCTTTGCGTATAGAAGCTGATTTTCTGATTTATGGCAATGACCTTGAATTGCTGGACAACCTCGATTATAAAAATAGGTATTCAACCTATGTAGAATTAGGCTATCCACTGTTGAAAAATCAAAAAATCATTTAAGAGGCTTATTTAGGAGCCAGATTTGCCTTAAATGGTACCTCCCATTTGTAAACAAATGACCCAAACAGTAATTTTGATATCGTAAATACTGGAATCCGGATTTACAAAAACATTCAGATTCTACATTCTAATGTTCCCGTTTCTGCAATAGCAATGTGGAATCCAACGCTTAAAATTGCCCGAATTCAATTGGGTGTAGTGTTGTTTTGATAACAAATACAAAAGCATATTGTTTGTTAACGAAAAAGTTCTTTTAAAAATAAAAGAACTTTTTTTTAACCCCAAATAAAAAACACAAAACATTGTTAATTCTTAATCTGACATCTTGTCATATTTATTTGAATTCCCTTATCTTTGCACTTTGAAAATATAGGATGGAAAAGATTATTGAAGAAAGCAAACAAGGAGAAAGTCTTGTTTTAGAAAATAAACCCGAGAACACAAAGAAACTTTTTATTGAGAGTTACGGTTGCGCAATGAATTTTTCAGACAGCGAAATTGTAGCTTCTATATTATCCGGAAACGGATACAATACAACGCAAATTCTGGAAGAGGCCGATTTAGTTTTGGTAAATACTTGTTCGATTCGGGACAAAGCGGAACAAACTATTCGCAAACGCTTGGAAAAATACAATGCGGTGAAACGCATCAATCCAAAAATGAAAGTAGGCGTTTTAGGCTGCATGGCCGAGCGTTTAAAAAGTCAATTCCTTGAAGAAGAAAAAATTGTAGACCTAGTTGTGGGTCCTGATGCCTATAAAGATTTACCGAACCTTTTGCAAGAAGTGGAAGAAGGACGCGATGCGATTAACGTGATTTTGTCGAAAGACGAAACTTATGGTGATATTTCTCCTGTTCGATTGATGAGTAACGGAATTACGGCTTTAGTTTCTATCACCCGTGGTTGCGATAATATGTGTACGTTTTGCGTGGTACCTTTCACTCGCGGACGCGAACGCAGCCGTGAACCGCAGAGCATTATGAAGGAAATTCAAGATTTGTGGGACAAGGGTTTTAAGGAAATTACACTTTTGGGACAAAATGTAGATAGTTATTTATGGTACGGCGGCGGATTGAAAAAAGATTTTGAAAATGCAACCGAAATGCAAAGAGTTACTGCAGTTGATTTTGATCAATTACTAGAAATGGTAGCGGTTGGTTTCCCAAAAATGAGAATCCGATTTTCGACTTCAAATCCACAAGATATGCACGAAAGTATTTTGCACGTGATTGCAAAACACCAAAATATTTGCAAACACATTCATTTACCGGTTCAGTCAGGAAGTAATAGAATCCTAAAAGAAATGAACCGATTGCACACGCGTGAAGAATACATGACTTTGATTGACAAAATCAGAACTATTATTCCGAATGGTTCAATTTCACAGGATATGATTTCAGGTTTCCCAACAGAAACCGAAGACGATCATCAAGACACTTTGAGTTTGATGGAGTATGTGAAATATAATTTTGGTTATATGTATTCGTATTCAGAACGTCCGGGAACTTTGGCAGGAAGAAAAATGGAAGATGATGTTACCGACGAAACTAAAGCCAGAAGATTACAGGAAATTGTCGATTTACAACAAAAACACGCCTGGCTCCGCAGTGAAGAATTCATTGGTCAAACTGTAGAGGTTTTGGTAGAAAAAGTTTCAAAAAAATCAACAGAAGAGTTTTCTGGAAGGAATTCACAAAGTATTACCGTAGTTTTTCCAAAAGAAGATTATAAAATTGGAAATTTTGTAAATGTGAGAATTACTTCTTGCACCAGCGGAACTTTGAAAGGAGAAGCAGTTGGTTTGAGTGAGATGAATTAAAAAATTAGCCACAGATTAAAAAGATTTTCACAGATTTCTTTTTAATTCTTTACTCTTTATAATCTGCTACAAAAAATTAAAACGTTGTGATAGAAGGATACAGAGAGCAAGAAACGTATAAAATTATAGGAATTTGTATGGAAGTACATAGAATTCTTGGCCCAGGATTATTAGAAATTGTTTACAAAGATGCTTTAGAAATAGAATTCAAGCTAAACGATATTTCTTATGAAAGAGAAAAAGAATTTTCGATTAATTATAAAGGTGAGATTTTGCGTAGTAAATTTAACGCCGATTTTATTGTATGTGAAGATATTGTATTAGAAATAAAAGCTGTGAAAGAATTTTGCAATGAACATATTGCACAAATTTTAAATTATTTGAAATTAGCAGATTCAGAAGTTGGATTATTAGTTAATTTTCAAAATAAATCTTTACAATATAAAAGATATGTTTTGTAAATAAAATTAAGTAAATCTGTGAGAATCTTTTTAATCTGTGGCAAAAAAAATAAAATATGGAATCAGTTCAAGCGATAAAACAACGATTTGAGATTATCGGAAATGATCCGAAACTTAATCGTGCGATAGAAAAAGCCATTCAGGTAGCTCCTACTGACATTACGGTATTAGTAGCGGGAGAAAGCGGAGTTGGAAAAGAGAATATTCCCAGAATTATTCATTCGCTTTCGCATAGGAAGCACGGAAAATATATTGCCGTAAACTGTGGTGCGATTCCAGAAGGAACGATTGACAGTGAACTCTTCGGTCATGAAAAAGGTGCTTTTACCGGCGCAACCGGAACCCGTGAAGGCTATTTTGAAGTCGCTGACGGTGGAACTATTTTTCTGGATGAAGTTGGTGAATTACCGTTAACCACTCAAGTGCGTTTGTTGCGTGTTCTTGAAAATGGAGAATTTATAAAAGTAGGTTCTTCACAAGTGCAGAAAACTGATGTGCGTATCGTTGCTGCAACAAATGTTAATTTATTTGATGCTATCGAAAAAGGTAAATTCCGTGAAGATTTATATTATCGTTTGAGTACGGTGGACATTACTTTGCCGCCTTTGAGAGACCGAAAAGATGACATTCATTTATTGTTTAGGAAATTCGTTGCGGATTTTGCGCATAAATATAAAATGCCTCCTTTAAAACTTGACGAAAATGCGATTCAGTTACTGCAAAAATTTCGTTGGAGCGGAAACATCCGACAATTGCGGAATGTAGCGGAACAAATCTCCGTTTTGGAAACCAACAGAGATATATCTGCCGTGACATTACAATCTTATTTGCCCGCGCAGGGAAGCAATTTACCTTCTGTAATTAAAGACAAAAAAAGCGAAAGTGATTTTAGTACCGAAAGGGAAATTTTGTACAAAGTGCTTTTTGATATGAAAAGTGATTTGAATGATTTGAAAAAATTAACGCTGGAACTGATTCAAAATGGAGGTTCAAAAGTACAAGAGACGAATCAAAATTTAATTAAAAAAATATACGGTTCAAAAGAAAGCGATAGTGAAATAGATTTTGAAGAAGAACCGAGAGCATCATTAATAGCGGCTCAAAACAATGAGGATTTATATCAGGAACAGGACGACAATTATCTTTTTGCAGAAACTGTCGAGGAAGAAGAAACCTTGCGTTTAGAACAAAAAGAAATCGAAATGATTATAAAATCATTAGAAAAAAACAAAGGAAAACGAAAAGCTGCCGCGGATGAATTGGGCATTTCTGAAAGAACATTATACAGAAAAATTAAGCAATTTGATTTGTAGTTTTTTTAACAAAGACACAAGGACGTATATGCTTTGATTGAAAATGAATATATTTGACACGAGTTTTAGCACATTGGCGAAGCAATTTTTAAAATAGAAAATGAAACAAATAAAACTTATTCTTCTTTCGATAATAATAGTGAGTATCAACAGTTGCTCGGTTTATAACTTTACAGGAACCGGTAAAATTGATGCCGAAACATTTCAAGTGGGCTTTTTTCAGAATAATGCGGAACTAATTGAACCCGGAATTGACCGCACCTTTACATTAGAACTTCAAGATTTGATTTTGAACCAAACCAATTTGAACTTGGTCAAAAACGGTGCTGATTTGACGTATGAAGGAGAAATTGTAGATTATAGAATCAGTCCAATGACAGCAACCGCGGATCAGCGAGCTGCTCAAAACCGTCTGACGATTCGAGTGAATGTTCGTTTTACCAATAAGAAAAAAGAAGCAGATGATTTTGAAAAACCATTCACATTTTTCTATGATTATCCCGCAGAACAACAATTAACAGGAGCTACATTAAACTCAGCTTTGAAAGATATTTTTGAAAGAATAACACAAGATATCTTTAATGAGTCATTAGCTAAATGGTAAATTAAAGTTTAATTATTTAACATTAAAAATGAACGTAACCGATTATACTTATTTGATTAACAAACCCGATGCTGTCAATGAAAAGCAAACGGAAGCTTTAGAAAAAGTATTGGAACAGTTTCCTTATTTTCAAAGTGCCAGAGCGATTCAATTAAAAGGACTTTACAATCAAAATAGTTTTAAATATAATGCTGCTTTAAAAATAACGGCAGCCTATTCAACGGACAGATTGGTTTTATTTGATTTCATCACATCGGATACGTTTACGTCAATTCATAAAAGTCTGTATGATAGAAAAGCACTCGAAATTCTAGACCTCGAAGTAATAGATAGCGAGATTCTTATTGCTGAAGAAAAACCAGAACTTAAAATAACCACGTTAGAACAATCTATCCTGACTTCAATAAAGGAAGCTTCTCCAATCGCGAAGAAGGATCATTTAACAACAGTTGAAGAAAAGTTAGCCATTGGTACGCCGTTGGATTTCTCCAAAAAAGAACAACATTCCTTCCAAGAATGGCTTCAGCTTTCGCGCACGGAACCTATCAAAAGAGAAAGTGAGCAACCAACTAATAAACCTGCTCCACTTACAGATGCCGACAAAAGGAAAAAAACAGAACTTATCGACAAATTTATTGAAAAGAGTCCGAAGATTTCTCCAGTAAAACATGGTGTGCCTTCCACCGTCAATTTCGACCTAAATGCAGTGGACAATTCTTCGTTGATGACAGAGACTTTAGCCCGTGTTTATTTGGAACAAAAAAAATATCAAAAAGCGATTCAAGCTTATGAAATATTAATTTTGAAATATCCAGAAAAAAGTAGTTTCTTTGCAGACCGCATATCGGATATTAAGATTTTACAACATAATAATAATTAAACAATGAGCACATTTTCAATTTTTTTAGTTTTAATAACTATCGTTTGTTTTCTATTAATCGTAGTTATCATGGTTCAAAACCCTAAAGGTGGCGGATTATCCTCTACAATAGGTGGTGCTCAAATGTTAGGTGGAGTACAAAAAACCACCGATTTTTTAGACAAAAGCACTTGGACATTAGCAACTATACTTATTGCACTTATATTACTTTCAAGCTTGAGCTTTACAGGAACATTAAGTGATACAGATTCGAAAATCATTGAAAACACAGGAAGTTCCGTACCAACAACAAACACGCCAGTTGCTCCTGCACAAAATACACCTGCTGCAACAAATCCAGCGAAATAAATCATTACAACGTATTCTAAATGCCAGCCTGTCAAAGCTGGCATTTTTTATAAGAAATTATGTCAGTGTTACTAGGATGGCATAATTTCTGAAATCTTTACAGCAGTTAAAATAAATAATATAAAATATAAAATTATGGCTTTAAACATCAAACCACTTTCAGACAGAGTTCTTATCGAGCCCGTTGCTGCTGAAACCAAAACTGCTTCAGGGATTTTTATTCCAGATACAGCCAAAGAAAAACCACAAAAAGGAACTGTTGTTGCTGTTGGAAACGGAACAAAAGACCACACCATGACTGTAATAGTTGGTGATTCTGTCCTTTACGGAAAATACGCTGGTACTGAATTAAAACTGGAAGGAAAAGATTATTTGATTATGCGTGAAGACGATATTTTAGCAATTATCTAAATAGTATTCAATCTGAAAAATTCAGTGTCGAGACAATTTAACTCGATAGCTTTGCTGGAGCTAGTGAAGCAAACTTAAAACAAATTAAATTAATAATGAGGATGCGATAGCTTCGTACCTCGCAATGACAACAAAAATGGCAAAAGATATAAAATTTGATATTGAAGCACGTGACGGATTAAAACGTGGTGTTGATGCATTAGCAAATGCAGTAAAAGTAACGCTGGGACCAAAAGGTCGTAACGTAATTATTGGAAAAGCTTTTGGTGGACCAACTGTTACTAAAGATGGTGTTACTGTTGCAAAAGAAATTGAATTGAAAGATCCATTGGAAAACATGGGCGCTCAAATGGTGAAAGAAGTAGCGTCTAAAACTAATGATTTAGCTGGAGACGGAACTACAACTGCAACAGTTTTGGCACAAGCAATTGTAAAAGAAGGTTTGAAAAACGTTGCTGCGGGAGCAAATCCTATGGATTTGAAACGTGGTATTGATAAAGCGGTTGAAGCTATTGTAGCTGACTTAGCAAAACAAGCAAAAGTAGTAGGAAGTGATTCTGAAAAAATAAAACAAATTGCTTCAATTTCAGCCAATAACGACGAAGTAATTGGTGAATTAATCGCTACTGCTTTCGCAAAAGTTGGAAAAGAAGGTGTAATCACGGTCGAAGAAGCCAAAGGAACAGATACGTATGTTGATGTTGTGGAAGGGATGCAATTTGACAGAGGATATCTTTCTCCTTATTTTGTGACTAATTCAGAAAAAATGGAGGTAGAATTGGAAAATCCTTACATCCTTTTGTATGACAAAAAAGTATCTTCTTTAAAAGAATTATTACCAGTTTTGGAGCCAGTTGCTCAATCTGGAAAACCATTATTGATTATTGCTGAAGATGTTGATGGTGAAGCATTATCTACATTGGTGGTAAATAAATTACGTGGAGCTCTGAAAATCGCTGCTGTAAAAGCGCCTGGTTTTGGAGACAGAAGAAAAGCAATGTTGGAAGATATCGCTATCTTAACTGGAGGAACTGTAATTTCAGAAGAAAGAGGATACACTTTAGAGAATACAACTATCGAGATGTTAGGAACTGCTAAAAAAGTGACTATCGACAAAGACAATACAACGATTGTAAGCGGAGCTGGTGAAGCTGATATGATCAAAAATCGTGTAAACCAGATTAAAGGTCAAATGGAAGCTACAACTTCTGATTATGACAAAGAAAAGTTGCAAGAACGTTTGGCTAAATTAGCTGGCGGAGTTGCTGTACTTTATGTTGGTGCTGCTTCTGAAGTAGAAATGAAAGAGAAAAAAGACAGAGTTGACGATGCACTTCACGCAACTCGTGCTGCTGTTGAAGAAGGAATTGTTGCTGGTGGTGGTGTTGCTTTATTGAGAGCTAAAAACGCACTTAGCGCTATTAAAGCTGACAATGCTGATGAAGCAACCGGAATTCAAATTGTATCTCGTGCAGTAGAATCTCCATTAAGAACTATTGTTGAAAATGCAGGACTTGAAGGTTCAGTTGTTGTTGCAAAAGTTGCTGAAGGTTCGGGTGATTTTGGATACAACGCCAAAACGGATGAATATGTTGACATGCTTAAAGCAGGAATTATTGATCCTAAAAAAGTAACGCGTGTAGCATTAGAAAACGCAGCTTCGGTTGCCGGAATGATATTGACTACTGAATGTGCTTTGATTGATATCAAAGAAGATAATGGTGGCGGAAACCCAATGGGTGGTGGTATGCCAGGAATGATGTAGTAGCATTTTCCTCTAAATAAAAAACCGTCCCGATAAAATTGGGACGGTTTTTTTATGACTTGTAATTTGTTTATTCTTGATTTTTTGGTTTTCTGCTGAACTTATAAATTACAGGTAAAACAGTAATTCCAACTAAAATCAATACAATTAATTCAATATGCTTTTTCAAATCAATCTGATAATTTTCAAGTAAAAAACCATATAAATAATGTCCGGCAAAAATTAAGGTAAAAGACCAAATAAATGAACTTAAGACATTATAAAACATGAATTTTTGTTTGTCCATGGATACAATTCCAGCTACGATAGGTGCAAAGGTTCTTAATATTGGAAGAAAACGGGCAAAAATGATTGCTTTCCCTCCGTATTTTTCAAAAAAGTCTTTTGATTGAACCAAATATTTTTTCTTAAACCAAAAACTATCTTCCTTATTGTACAAATAGTATCCGCTTTTTGATCCAAACCAGTAACCTACAATATTTCCTAAAATTCCCGATAACGCCACAAGCGTTGATAAAAGCACAACATTTATAAAATCATTATCAATAAATAGAATGTTTTCTATTAATTCTCGGCTGTAAATTCCTGCCAAAAACAAAAGACTATCTCCAGGTAAAAAGAAACCCGCAAAGAGACCTGTTTCAGCAAATACGATAAATAAAACTATATAGATTCCCAGTTTAATCCCATTAACATCAAAATGAATATAAAAAAGTGGGTCAATTAAATTCTTCCAATCAAAATCGTTCATTCTACGGTGTTTTATGCTAAAATTATTTGTGCGTGAAAGTACGGATAATATATCTTAAGAACAATTTATTGCTTTATTTTAAAGTTTTATTAACGGTTGAATACCACACTTCTATTTAGAAATACATAGTTTAGGCTCTTTTATAAAAATCCTCCAAAAAATTGTATTTTTCTCCACTAAGCTACTTGGCGCTAGAAACGGAAATCACTTACGCAAAACTAATCACAACTCAAACTCTTGGCCTATTAAAGGAACTTTACAATCAAAACCATATTTTTCATGAACTTTTATACGGAGTTCATCCAGCGGCTCATTTTCACCATGAACTAAGAATATTTTGGTTGGTTTATTTTCTAATTCTGATAACCAGTTGAGTAAATCATTTTGATCACCATGTGCTGACAAGCCCTGTATTTCTAAAATTTTTGCCTTTACCGGATAATATTGTCCATGAATTTTAATTTTTTTCGCCCCTTCCAGCAATTTTCTTCCGCGTGTTCCTTCGGCTTGATACCCTACAATAATTACACTAGTTTGTGGCAAAATGATATACTGCTCTAAATAACTCAATACTCTTCCTCCCGTGAGCATTCCGCTGGCAGCAATTACTACTTTAGGTTGTTCATCATAGATAACCTCCATGGTTTCCTGATAGTCCGAAACTAATGAGAACATTTTACTCATTTCGGCACATTCTTCTGACGACAATTTATGCCATTTTTGGTTATTAGAAAAAATATTTAGCGCATTAATTCCCATTGGAGTATCAATGATATACGGAATATTAGGAATTCTATCTTCTTCCCTGAGTTGCCACAACAAGTACATGATCGTTTGGGCACGCTCTACAGCAAAACTCGGAATAATAATCGTTCCGCCTTTGTCAACCGCGTTATTGATGTACATTTCCAATTCTAATTTAGTATCCGTTTTAGGATGAATTCGATCACCATAGGTACTTTCGAGAAAAACATAATCAGCTTTTTTAGGTTTCGTTGGCGGATACATCAACACATCATCGTCCCTACCAATATCTCCGGAAAAAACTAATGTTTTATTTTCAAGCGTTAATGCGATACTGCAAGCACCCAGAATATGTCCCGCATTAGTATACACTGCTTCAATTTGCGCATCCAAAGGTATTGGCTCATTGGTTTTGATTACTCTAAATAGCGGGAAAACTTTTTCGGCTTGTTCTACCGTATACAGTGCCTCAGCAATTTCATGCTTAGAATAGTTTCCTTCATTCGCATTTTTAGCTTCTTCTTCCTGAATTTTAGCGCTATCTAAAAGAATTAGTTTAGTAATATCTTTTGTGGGACTGGTACAATATATTTTCCCAGAAAATCCTTGCTTGACTAATCTGGGCAACCAGCCGCAATGATCTAAATGCCCATGTGTCAGCAATACAAAATCTATTGTGGAAGGCAAAACTGGTAGCGGATCCCAATTGAGATCCCGCAAAGGTTTTAATCCTTGGAATAATCCACAATCAATCAAAATCCGAATTCCATTGCTTTCGATTAATGTTTTAGAACCGGTCACAGTGCCCGCTCCACCAATAAATTTAACTTTCATTTGATTTAAATTTAAAATTTAACAATCTCAGTAATCACTCCTTTTAAATATACTTACACAATTCTGACGCTTCTTTTAACACGTTTTTTATCCGATTAGGACTTAATCCTATTCTGTTTAAACAATCCGAATTATTTATAATTTCTTTTACTAAAATAACATCCAAGATCAATAATTTATCTTTTTCAGCAATGGACAAGGTCGTCAAACAGGTTACGGGATAAAGAGAATTATTGTCATTCTTTGTTTTCAAATTGTTATCTTCAGGATAATTCCAACTCAACAAACTCAATCCGGAACATTTAGCAAAAGTAATTGCATCTGCTGTAAACCGGTTATTGGTCACAATCCAACATTTGGACACATTGTCTTTTCTATCAAAAATGGGATGATTTCTGTCCTTAATGTCATTAAAACGGGATAAAACATACATCGGAACTTTCACATCTGAAGCAGCTTCTCTGCCTGCATGATACTTACATTCAACCATGGCGATAGTTTCATTTTTTTTGACCAAAACATTTATTTCATGTGAAAGACATTTTCCCTGTAAAGTCAAATTGGTTATCGTTTTATAATTTTCCGAAGAAAAAATCCGTCCTATATATTTTTCGAAAAAGAAACCGGCAGGTCCTAAAAGCCGAATTGCTTCTCTCAAATTATAACGTGCCGCATGGGAATTGGCCGTTTTCTTCAATAATGAAAAAGCCATTTTATAAATTTGTTTAGTAGCAATTCCCTCATAAATTTGTTTTTTTATGGCATGCAAAATCGAGTCTACTTCCAGAGCATTGGCACCAGACTTTAAAAGTGATTTTTTAAGTTTATCCGAATTAAATTCGACAATATCTCCAGAATGTTTTACTATTTTCATGTTTACAATGTAATGATAAACAATTACTTACACCAATATTAAAAACTGATAAAAAAGATTATCTATTTTGTTTTTGATAATAAAATCCGGGGACAAACAATAATAAAAAAATAGGCTGAATCAAAAACCGACGGATATAAAACAGAATCCAAGTATGGTTTTCACGAGTGAAGAAAATAATGTAAAAAAAAGCAACAATTAAAATCATAAAAAGGAAATAATACAGAATAAAGGCAAATTTCACCATCATTATTTCTTTGAAAATGACATAAATAACACCCAATGAAATAGCAGTATTTAACGTATAGCGAAATAATAATGCTAGGAACAATTGGGTTGAATTGACACTTGGCAACCTTAATTTAGCAAAATCTTTTTTAAAGAAATCTAAAAAAGGATCATAAAACAACTGATTTTCAAAAGCACGAATAAGCACTAACAGTACAACCAAAAAAAGGAATTGTATTAGTCTTAGTTTGTTATTTAATATCTTAAGAAGCATATCTTGAAAATTTACGAACCCAAATTAACCATAAAATAAAAACTACACCATAAATATATAAAGGAAAAAAGACTCCGTGCAGAAATGGCTCTTGTTTTGGAAAATAAAAAATAAGCGCACTTAAAGCTGCAATTCTCAAAATATTCAGTGCGTAAATAAGCAGGCTTCCGCCAAAGATAAAAAGTAAAGTCGCTTGTAGTTTACCTGAAAAAGCAACCACAAATGAAATGAATAAAATAATTACGCTGATTGCATTACAGCCTTCCACAATTCGGGCAACATATTTCTGTTCATAAAACAACTTCATATAAGGTTGTTCCACACTTTCTTCTATTGAATATTCATCAGTAAAAAGCTGCAGCACTTGTCCCGTATTTTCACTCACCATTCTTGTGATAGAATCTATTTTATTTTCCTCAAAACTATTAAGATATTGCTGATACAAAAAAGTCAGTGCTATATATGTCAAAAAAAACGTGCCCAGAAAAAGCAAAAACGGTCTGTAGAGAATAAAATATTTTTTCAAAATCTATCTTTTAACAAATTTATGTAATTTTTGAAACTGACTTTAAATACTTTTGCATAAATAAAAATAAAAAACATGACATTTCAAGAATTACAACCAAAAGTAACCGAAATCACATTAAATACAACGCAATCCAGAGACAAAAAACTTTTGTCAATTTGTCAATTGTTAAGTGACTCCATAGAGTATTATAATTGGGTTGGATTTTATTTTGCAAATCACGAGTCTAAAACATTGCACTTAGGGCCTTACGTTGGGGCTGAAACAGATCACACTGTAATCCCTTTCGGAAAAGGAATTTGCGGACAAGTTGCCGTCTCCAACGAAAATTTTGTAGTCCCTGACGTAGCAGCACAGGACAATTATATAGCATGCAGTTTTACTGTGAAATCAGAAATTGTGGTGCCTCTTTTTGTAAACGGAGAAAACATAGGACAAATTGATATTGACAGCCATGTCTTGGATCCTTTTACTGTAGAGGATGAAAAGTTCTTAGAGTTTGTGAATGAGGAAATTGCGAAATTGTATTAAGATTTAAAATAATTCATAATTCATAATTCATAATTCATAATTATTTTTTACTTTTGCACCCGTCCTACAATAGCTGTAAGACATACATAAAAATCATTAAACAAATATTGGAATGTATTTAACTAAAGAGATTAAAGAAGAAATCTTCGCTCAACACGGAGAAAAAACAAATACTGGAAAATCAGAAGCTCAAATTGCTTTGTTCACTTTCAGAATTAGCCACTTAACAGAGCACTTGAAAAAAAATCGTCATGATTATAATACAGAGCGTTCATTAGTATTGCTAGTAGGTAAAAGAAGATCTTTATTGGATTACTTAAAGAAGACAGAAATCAACAGATATCGTGAAATTATCAAAGTATTGAATATCAGAAAATAATCAATATAAAAGAGGTGCGAAAGTGCCTCTTTTTTTATTTTACAATTTAAAGTCTAATGATTCTATTTTAGTCCTGACACAAAAGGGATTAGAATCAAGACTTCACCATAAAGTCTTTATTAATTAGTATAGATCAATAAAAAAAGTTTGTTTTTCATTGGGTTTTAGGCATTAACTACGCAAAACAACAACTACAACACAACTAGAACCCATGTTTAACTAATAAATTAAATTTATGATTCCACAATTATTTGTAGAAAGTATCGATTTAGGTGATGGCAGAAACATCACAATCGAGACAGGTCGTTTAGCCAAACAAGCGGATGGATCTGTAGTAGTAAGAATAGGTAAAACTGTTATTTTAGGAACAGTTGTATCTTCACGAAAAGCAAGTCCTGGTATCGACTTTTTACCACTTACGGTAGATTATCGTGAAAAATTTGCTGCAGCAGGACGTTTCCCTGGTGGTTTCTTCAAAAGAGAAGCGCGTCCAAGCGATAACGAAGTGTTAACAATGCGTTTAGTAGACCGTGTATTGCGTCCACTTTTCCCGGATGACTATCATGCCGAAGTTCAAGTGATGATTCAATTAATGTCTCATGACGAAGATGTAATGCCAGATGCATTAGCAGGTTTAGCCGCTTCTGCAGCTTTAGCTTTGTCTGACATTCCTTTTGAAACATTAATCTCTGAAGCCAGAGTTGGAAGAATTGATGGTGAATTCATCATCAATCCAAGTCGCGCACAATTAGCATTATCTGACATTGATATGATGATTGGAGCTTCCATGGATTCTATCGCAATGGTAGAAGGTGAAATGAAAGAAATTTCAGAAGCAGAAATGTTAGAAGCAATTAAATTTGCACACGAACACATTAAAAACCAAATTGCTGCTCAACTACGTTTGCAAGCTGCTTTTGGTAAAAAAGAAGTTCGTACTTATGAACAAGAAAGAGAAGATGAGACTATTTATGCAAAAGTAAAAGATGCATCTTACGATAAAATTTATGCTATTGCAAGCAAAGGTTCTTCAAAACAAGAACGTACTGCTTCATTTGCAGAAGTAAAAGAAGAAGTAAAAGCATTATTTACTGAAGAAGAATTAGCCGTAAATGGTGATTTAGTTTCTAAATATTTTTACAAAACTAATAAAGAAGCGGTTCGTAACGTAACCCTAGATTTAGGAACACGTTTAGATGGAAGAAAAACTACCGAAATCAGACCAATCTGGTGTGAAGTAGATTATTTACCATCTGTACACGGATCAGCATTGTTTACACGTGGAGAAACACAAGCATTGGCAACAGCAACTTTAGGAACCTCTAGAGAAGCAAACCAAATTGACTCTCCATCACAACAAGGTGAAGAAAAATTCTACTTACATTATAACTTCCCTCCATTCTCAACTGGGGAAGCACGTCCTTTGAGAGGAACTTCAA
Source organism: Flavobacterium sp. DSR3-2 (assembly GCF_049896525.1). Taxonomy (NCBI): domain Bacteria; kingdom Pseudomonadati; phylum Bacteroidota; class Flavobacteriia; order Flavobacteriales; family Flavobacteriaceae; genus Flavobacterium; species Flavobacterium sp. DSR3-2. Next base: position 314,615 of record NZ_JAFCUM010000002.1, on the reverse strand, counting down.
GAAGAGAAGTAGGTCACGGAAACTTGGCTCAACGAGCATTAAAAAACATGATTCCTGCTGATTGTCCGTATACCATTCGTGTTGTATCTGAAGTTTTAGAATCAAATGGTTCTTCTTCTATGGCTACCGTTTGCGCTGGAACATTAGCACTTATGGATGCAGGTATCCAAATGATTCGTCCAGTTTCTGGAATTGCAATGGGATTAATTACTGATGGAGAACGTTTTGCTGTATTGTCTGATATTCTTGGTGATGAAGATCACTTAGGAGATATGGATTTTAAGGTAACTGGTACTTCTGTAGGAATTACAGCTTGTCAAATGGACATCAAAATTGACGGATTGAAATATGAGATTATGGAAGCTGCTTTAGCGCAAGCTCGTGACGGTCGTTTGCATATCCTTGGAAAATTGATCGAAACATTAGCTGAGCCAAAAGCAGATGTTAAAACGTATGCTCCAAAAATTATTACAAGAACTATTCCTGGTAACTTTATTGGTGCTTTGATTGGACCTGGTGGAAAAGTAATTCAAGAATTACAAAAAGCTACTGGAACTACAATTGTTATCAACGAAGTAGATGAGCAAGGAGTTATTGAAATTTTAGGAACGGATCCTGCCGGAATTGAAGCAGTATTGGCTAAAATTAAGTCAATCACTTTCAAACCACAAATGGGAGAAGCTTACGAAGTGAAAGTAATCAAAATGCTAGATTTTGGTGCAGTTGTAGAATATGCTGCCGCTCCAGGAAATGAAGTTTTATTACACGTATCAGAACTTGCTTGGGAACGCACTGAAAATGTTTCTGATGTGGTAAAAATGGGTGATGTATTCGAAGTGAAATACTTAGGATTGGATCCAAAAACTAGAAAAGAAAAAGTGTCAAGAAAAGCACTTATGCCAAGACCTCCACGTGAGGAAAGAAAAGAGTAATCAGATCTTAAGTTTACTAAAGGTTTATTTATAGGAAATCCCGTTTCATGAATTTGAAACGGGATTTTTGTTTTTATTTAATTTATTTTAGAAACTATTGTAACTTTTTTGCAACTCCCTACGTATAATCATTTGTACACTTAAAATTTAGGAGACAAAAAAACATGAGACAACTAAAAATCACCAAGCAGGTAACCAATCGTGAAACTGCTTCATTAGACAAGTATTTACAAGAAATTGGTAAAGTTGACCTTATTACCGCTGACGAAGAGGTAGAATTAGCACAGAAGATTAAAGCCGGTGACCAGAAAGCATTAGAGAAATTGACAAAAGCCAATTTACGTTTCGTGGTTTCGGTAGCAAAACAATATCAAAATCAAGGATTAACACTTCCCGATTTGATTAACGAAGGAAATTTAGGATTGATAAAAGCAGCCCAACGTTTTGATGAAACACGTGGTTTCAAGTTCATCTCGTATGCAGTTTGGTGGATTCGTCAATCTATATTACAAGCATTAGCTGAACAATCCCGTATCGTTCGTTTGCCTTTGAACAAAATTGGTTCTATCAATAAAATCAACAAAATGTACGCTTTATTAGAACAATCTAACGAGCGTCCACCATCTGCTGAGGAAATTGCAAAAGAATTGGACATGACCGTAAATGACGTAAAAGAGAGCATGAAAAACTCTGGTCGTCACTTATCAATGGATGCGCCTCTTGTAGAAGGCGAAGATTCTAATCTTTATGACGTTTTACGTTCAGGTGAATCTCCAAATCCAGACAGAGAATTAATTCACGAATCATTACGCACCGAAATCGAGCGTTCTTTGGAAACATTGACACCAAGAGAAGCTGATGTAGTTCGTTTGTACTTTGGTCTTGGCGACCAACACCCAATGACATTGGAAGAAATTGGAGAAACTTTTGACTTAACTCGTGAGCGTGTTCGTCAAATCAAAGAAAAAGCAATCCGTAGATTGAAACACACTTCTAGAAGCAAAATACTAAAAACGTATTTAGGATAATACAGTCAAGTGCCATAAAGTCAAAAATCATATCGTCCAACAACTGTATGATAGTTGACTTTCGGCTTTTGATTAATAAGTAACGACGGTCTGATTAACTGTTCGTTTTTTGATTGATGATTGAAACTCCGGCTGATTACCGGAGTTTTATTTTTTTCAGCATAACTCCGGTTAGTATGAGCTTCTCTCTCGGGTTTAGCCACTCACTGTTCGACTTTCAGTCTCGAGTCCTGAATTTTAATTTTATAATCGGAATTCTCTTTTCACTTTTCACTTTTCACTTTTCACTTTTCACTTTTCACTTTTCACTAATATGGCGTACCCCTCCGTAAAAACTTCGGGTCAGGCTTTCGGCTTTATCTCTCCGTTACACTTCGAGGATACCGCCTCTATCCTTTACGCAAATCGCAGGATAATTCGCTAATTGAATCTATAAAAAATTTACTCCAATTGCTGCAAAAAAACTACTTTTGCACTAACAACACAAACTGAAAAGATTCACTGCAGTGCATCTTTTCATAACAAAAACACAATGAAGAATACACTTATTGCACCATCAGTGCTTGCTGCCGACTTTGGTAATCTGCAACGCGACATCGAAATGATTAATAACAGCGAAGCCGATTGGTTTCATATTGATATCATGGATGGTGTTTTTGTTCCAAACATTTCTTATGGAATGCCAGTTCTGGAAGCCATTAATCGCCATGCAAAAAAAACAATTGACGTTCACTTGATGATTGTAGATCCAGACCGATACATTAAAACTTTTGCCGCGTTAGGCGCTAATATTCTAAGCGTACATTATGAAGCTTGCACGCACCTTCATAGAACGCTACAAGCCATCAAAGCCGAAGGAATGAAAGCTGGTGTTGCCATCAATCCACACACTAATATTGACTTACTGGAAGATGTAATCAATGACATCGATTTAGTATGCATCATGAGTGTGAATCCCGGTTTTGGAGGACAATCTTTTATAGAAAACACCTATTTTAAAATTGAAAAGCTAAAAGCTTTAATCACCACAAAAGGGGCCAGAACACTTATTGAAGTTGATGGTGGCGTAACCAACAAAAATGCAAAACAATTGGTAGAAGCCGGTGCAGATGTTCTGGTAGCAGGAAGTTTTATTTTTAAAGCAGAAAATCCAACTCAAACGATACACGATTTAAAGAAGCTCACAAACTTCTAAAAAAATGGCGCTTGAAGCGCCATTTTTTATTTCAACTACTCCTCTTTGAAATTAATCATTTTAGCAACATGTGCATACAATTCAGGATGGGAACTTTTAAAAACGTGGGGCGTCTCAAAGAAATGTTCCAAAATTACCGATAAAAATTCAAATTGATTTTCATAAGCATACAACCTAAAATACTTTTTTTTAGTCAACTCGTTATTTAAAACTGGATCGTTGTAATATTTTATAACTTCATTAAATTCATCAAAAAATACAATGGCGCTTGGATCATTACTTTTTAAACAATGGAAATGCAACACATGCGAAAACTCATGTAAACCCAGATTAATATTATCATTTGAAGTCGCATGTCCCAGTAAAAAATCTTCCCATGAAAAAACGATTGCTTTCATTTTAGGATTGAACTCTCCTTTATGATACACTTGATTCACAGTAGACAAATAACTGGAAGGATAAATAATTATTTTGTCGAACAAACGGATTAGATAATTTCTCATTCCAAAAGTTAACATCACATACGTTCCGGCAATCAAAATTTGCATGTCTTCAGTAATGAAAATCTCTTTACCAATAAATTGATAGTTCGCAATAAAAACATTTACCCGATGTTCAAAATAAATTTTTCTTTTTGGGGAAAGCCTAGAATAAAACGGAAAATAATTTACTAAAATTTGGCGTTGGTTTGATTTCAATTTCTGGGAAAAAGGATACCAATGAATATAAAACGGTTTATTGAACAGCAACAAATAAATAGGCTCCAAAATTCCGAAAATAATTACCAAAAGGAATAACACCCCAAATAAAAGGGAAATAAAAAGTTGAATTGTCATATTTCGTAACCTTTATAAAAAGAAAATGCTTCAAAACAACCAAGTTTACTTGAATTTTTTTGAAGCATTTGTTTCTGCCTTTGTGACCGCGACAGGGTTCGAACCTGCAACCCTCAGAGTCGAAATCTGATATTCTATCCAGTTGAACTACGCAGCCATTTTAAAATTTTTAGATTTTTAGAATATTGGAAAAATTTAAATATCAAATAATCTAAAAATTTAATTTATGTTAGCAATTTTTTTACAATAGTAGAAATAGTTTTTCCTTCTGCAGTTCCTCCTAATTGTGCTGCTGCTAAACCCATTACTTTTCCCATTGATGCAATTCCTGACGCACCTGTTTCGCCGATGATTTTTGCAATCACAGCTTCTACTTCAGCCTCAGTTAATTGTGTTGGCAAGAATTTCTCAATTACTGCAATTTGAGCCAATTCTGGTTCAACTAAATCCATTCGGTTTTGCTCTGTAAAAATTCTAGCGCTTTCCTTACGGGTTTTTACTAATCTTTGAAGCAATTTAACCTCATCATCTTCTGTAATTTCTTCTTTTGATCCTGTTGCTGTTTGTGCTAATAATATTTCAGATTTGATAGCTCTCAAAGCTTCAAGTGCAACTGTATCTTTGGCTCTCATGGCGGTTTTAATTTCGTCCATAATTTGTTCTGATAAACTCATACTACTATTTAATTTTAAATTTGGTATTCAATCTAAAATTGAATACTGCAAACTGATTATTTTTTTGAATGCCCCAGATGCTAGTGAAAAGCCTTTTTAGGAGAAAATGTATTTTTTCTTGGACTTAAAAAGCGACCAAAGGAAGCTCTTTTAAGGACTTTGAAAAAAGCATTTTCGAGAAAAAGCTTGTAAGGACAGCTGGATTAAGGCCCGACAAATTTAAAGAATTTTACTCGCATTTACAACAACTGTTTGCTTGCTCATACCAATAGTTATTGGAAACTGCCCGCAACTACAAAAAATAACCCGAAAATTGAATTTAATTTTCGGGCTACCTCATTTTGATTTGAGTTAATTAATCTACGTTATCGTGTAAATATGAGTTGTTTGAACGCAACTGCAAATCGTTATTGCTGTCTGTTCCAACAGATATTCTTGAATTTGTAGTATTCAATTGATTGTTTGAGATGTCAATTCCTAATCTTTTGTACGCAGGTTCTTTTTCATACTCATCAATTTTAGAAACATTATTATGAAACTTATAATTGAATTCTTTTAACTTTTTTCTTCTTTCATCAGCTCTCATTCGCAACGATTCTTCGATTGTCATTTCAGTAGCAGAAATATCTTCAAAATCAACCGTCGTATTGTCAAATCGCTCTACATGTTTCATTGTAATATTTAACTCAGCCGGAACAACAAATTCTGGTGCTTTTGCAACTGGCTTAGTTATGAAATCAGGCTCCGCTTCCATGTATTCTTCCAAAGAATATTTTATAATTCCGTTTTCTGACAATTCGGTTACGGGAACAAACTGAACTGCTTCATTTACTTTAATTTCACACGTTTCATTTGTTAGTTCAAACATCACTTTGTTTTCCTCAACTTGCGCTACCGGCTCTGTTTTAAAAAGCGGCAAATCAAACGAGAACGTCGTTTGCTCTTGTCTTTCAACTATTTTTGGCTGTACCGCTTTTACTTCCGCTACAGGAGATGAAAAAGTAAAATCAATATCTGTAATTGGAGAAACGATTTCGAAAGTAATATCTAAATTTTTAATAAATTCAGACATAACGATTAATTCATCATTATTGATTGTTGGCGCAGTAACAACAGGTTCCGGCACAACAACTGTATCTTCGACTAAATCAAAGACAATTCTGTCATTTGCGTTAGAAACCGGTGAAGATTCCATATTGAAATCAAATCCAGCAACCGTTTTGTTACTTAAATTGTGTACACTTCTTTGTTCATCCTCAAGTGTGTGAATTATTTTTTTTGGTTCCGTATTGACGATTCCATTTTGTTGTTCAATATCAAAACCTGTAGCAATGATAGTTACTGCAATTGAGTCTCCTAGAGATTCATCTTCACCAACTCCCATGATAATATTAGCATTATGACCTGCTTCAATTTGAATATGATCATTGATTTCTCCAATTTCGTCAATCGTGATTTCATTAGTTCCAGAAACGATAAGCAACAATACGTTTTTGGCACCTGTAATTTTATTATCATTCAACAACGGAGAATCCAAGGCTGCAACAATAGCTTCTTTGGCTCTATTTTCACCTGATGAAATAGAAGACCCCATGATAGCCGTCCCACTATTATACAATACTGTTTTAGCATCTCGTAAATCGATATTTTGAGTATAGTGATGCGTAATTACTTCAGCAATTCCTCTTGAGGCTGTCGCCAAAACTTCATCTGCTTTTGAAAACCCGGCTTTGAAACCAAGATTTCCGTATACTTCTCTTAATTTATTGTTGTTGATAACGATTAATGAATCAACTTGCTTGCGTAATTTTTCGATACCAATCAAGGCTTGTTCCTGACGGACTTTCCCTTCAAAAAGGAAAGGCAATGTCACAATTCCAACCGTAAGAATATCTCTTTCTTTAGCCAATTGTGCAATTACAGGTGCTGCACCAGTTCCAGTTCCACCACCCATACCGGCAGTAATGAAAACCATTTTAGTATTGCGGTCCAACATTTTTTCAATCTCGGAAATACTTTCAATAGCAGATTGCTGTCCTACATCAGGGTTTGCTCCTGCACCAAGTCCTTCCGTCAAATGTACTCCCAACTGAATTTTATTAGGCACAGAACTGCTCTGCAAAGCTTGAGAATCCGTATTACATACGATAAAATCCACCCCTTTAATTCCCTGCTTGAACATGTGATTTATGGCATTACTTCCACCTCCACCTACTCCTATAACTTTTATCACATTTGATTGGTTCTTTGGTAAATCAAATGAAATACTTCCAAATTCTGAGTCGCTCATCATTTTATTTGGTTTTTGAAATTGTTATATTAATCCTTATATTTTTCGGGGCTGCTCCCTCATTCTGCATTATCTAAAAAGTCTTTTATCTTGTCGACATAACGATCAAAGAAATTTCGCTGTATTCTGTTTACGGTAGAATTTTGTTTTTCACTCGCATTTTGATCTTCTTCCTTTACCGTTTGCGGAGCGTCATACACGGGAACCTGAACAACTGCCTGTCTGTAAACAGGGATTTTAGGCTGTTCCACGATATCCAATCTCACGGCGCTTTGTGTTTTATTCTCAATGCTTTTCATCACTAATCCTACTGCAGTTGCATACAAAGGACTTGAAATTTCTTCATCTGAATTTCCGGCCAGATGTTCGTTTGGATATCCAATTCTAGTATCCATTCCTGTGATATATTCCACTAACTGTTTGATGTGTTTCAATTGTGCGCCACCGCCAGTAAGTACAATTCCTGCAATTAGTTTTTTACGTGGATCCTCGTGACCGTATGCTTTTACTTCGGTAAAAACTTGATCGACAATCTCCACAACACGGGCATGAATTATTTTAGAAAGATTTTTTAATGAAATCTCTTTTGGCTCTCTGCCTCTCAATCCCGGAATAGAAACAATTTCGTTGTCTTTATTTTCTCCCGGCCAAGCTGAGCCAAATTTAACTTTCAGCAATTCAGCTTGCTTTTCAATTATTGAACAACCTTCTTTGATATCATCCGTAATCACATTTCCTCCAAAAGGAATTACTGCTGTATGACGAATAATACCATCTTTGAAAATAGCCAAATCAGTTGTTCCACCACCGATATCAATTAATGCAACTCCTGCTTCTTTTTCTTCCTGACTTAAAACGGCATCAGCAGAAGCTAAAGGCTCTAATGTCAAACCTGACAATTCAATTCCAGAACTTTGAATACATCTGCCTACATTTCGAATCGAAGAAGCCTGTCCGACAACAACATGAAAACTGGACTCTAATCTCCCGCCATACATTCCTATAGGCTCTTTTATTTCAGATTGTCCGTCAATTTTAAATTCCTGAGGCAATACGTGTATTATTTCTTCACCAGGTAACATTGCCAATTTATTGACTTGATCAATCAAAAGCTGAATATCATTCCCGCCAATAACTTCTTCGGGATTGTGTCTACTGATGTAATCAGTATGTTGAATACTGCGGATGTGTTGCCCCGCGATTCCCACTACAACATCTTTTATTTTAAAGCCTGAATTATTCTCTGCCTCTTGAATTGCTTGCTGTATTGACTGTATGGTTTGTGTGATGTTATTTACGACACCTCTAGCCACACCTAAACTTTTAGATTTTCCAACACCCAAAATTTCTAGTTTGCCATATTCATTCTTCTTGCCTATCATGGCAACAATTTTAGTCGTCCCAATATCTAGACCTACTGCAATATTCTCTTTTTCCATTATCTATTATTTAGTGCAAACTACTTGATCCGTAAATCGGAGGTCAATTTTTTTATATTTATATAACGAACTATCTAAAACTGCTTTTTGAAAAAAAGCTTTGTAATTTTTAAATTTACGCTCCACATTTATCAATTTACCAAAATCTATTTGATAATCAAAATTCCTGTTATGCATTTTTAAGCTTCCGTTAGGCATAATTTCAATTCCGATGATGTTTTTTTTCAAAAATGAATCATCATAAATTACGCGAAATAAGTCGGCTAAATCTTCGTTATTTTTATTATTTATTCCTCCTGAGACAAGTGGAACTCTCGCTGTAAAATTAGCTGACAACGGCATTCTATTTCCCTTATAATCAATATAAAAAGAACCGCCATCGGCAAAAACTCTAGCAACAGGAGTTTTTTGTTTTATCACCGCCTTCAGTATGCCATCAATACTCACAAATACATCTGATTTTTCAATCATTTCCTGCGCATCGATAGCTCCTTCCAGTTTATTCAAATCTAAATTATCTTTTTGAATGCTGGATACTTCTTTGTTATTTTCTATTAACAATTTATTAACCGTTTCTTGTTTCACAAAAGGAGCGCTATCTCCTACAAAAACAATGACGGATTTTTTCAATTTCCTACTTCCATTTCGTTTTGACGTAAATGAAAATAGGAAAATAACCAACACGATCATTAGTAATAATCGAATATTTGTCCAATTAAAGAGTTTCATTTATCGCTTTTTTAATTGACGGAACCAATTCTCCAATATCTCCCGCTCCAATAGTCACAATAATGGTTGCTGTACTTTCTAAAATTGCAGAAATCACATTATTTTTAGCAACAATTTTCTTGTTATTATTTGTCATTTTATCCATCAACCATTGTGAGGTAATTCCTTCCATAGGTTGTTCGCGAGCCGGATAAATATCTAATAAAACAACCTCATCAAAAGCAGATAAACTTTTAGCGAAATCATCGGCAAAATCTCTTGTTCTACTGAATAAATGTGGTTGAAAAACTGCCAAAACTTTTTGGTTTGGATACAATTCCCTCACCGCTTGATACACTGCATTTATCTCCGTAGGATGGTGTGCATAATCATCTATATAAACTTTAGCATCCGTTTTAATCTGGTACGAAAATCTTCTTTTTATTCCTTTAAATGATGCTATGGCTTTTGCAATTGCATCGGTTGGCGTGCCGAATAAATTTGCCATTGCAATAGCCATTAGCGCATTCATTAAATTATGTTTTCCTGGCAATCCAAAATGCAAATCCTTGATTGTTTCAGACGGAGTCTGCACATCAAAAACATAACTGCCGTTTCCTATTCTGACATTAAATGCTTTATAAACTGCCTCTTCATTTACCGCGCAAATAACACCTTCTAACGGTAATTCTTTAGTTATAAAAAGCTTGCTTTTATCTTCAATTTTTGAAGCAAATTCTATAAAAGATTCTTCTATAGCCTCGCTAGTTCCATAAATATCTAAATGATCTGCATCCATTGAGGTAATACAGGCAATATTAGGATGCAAATGCAGGAATGAACGATCAAATTCATCTGCTTCAACAACAGTTACTGTCGTTCCGCTTCCTATCAAATTAGAATTATAATTTTCGACTATTCCACCAATAAAGGCTGTGACATCAGCGCCACTTTCGTGCAAAATATGCCCTAAAATTCCAGATGTTGTTGTTTTACCATGTGTTCCGGCTACCGCGAAACAAAAAGTGTCTTTGGTAATTAACCCTAAAACTTCGGATCTCTTTTTTACTTCATAATCTCTTTCCAAAAAATAATTCCATTCTGAATGCGTGATTGGAACTGCAGGCGTGATAATAACCAAAGTATTTTCAATGTAAAAATCCTTTGGAATCAAATCAATATTATCTTCAAAATGAATTTTAATCCCGCTTTTCATCAATTCATTAGTAAGAACGGAAGGCGTTTTATCATATCCCGAAACTTGCTTACCCAAATTCTTGAAATAACGCGCAAGATTACTCATTCCGATGCCTCCGATTCCTATAAAATAGACGTTATGTATTTGATTCAGGTTCATTTCTCTATTATTGAAAGATTTATAAATTTAATGATTGAAAGATTAAGTATAGTCCAAATAATATTGACATACAGCCAGCGATATAACCTCTCGGACTATGATAACTTTTTACTCTATAATCTTTTTTTTTCTTCTCTTTTTATATTCATAACTAATAATTAAAACGCCAATTAGCAAACTGATTAAACCAACAAAAACATCTTTCATATTCATTTAATCAACTTTACTATTTCATCAACAATTTGTTTTGTTGCTTCGGGCAAAGCCAACAGTTTTATATGTGCTCCCAATTGATTTTGCTTTTCCTGATCGTTCAGCAGGGATTCAAATACCGAACCAAATTGCGAATCAAGCTCCGATTCTTTAAGTAAAATAGCTCCTTTTTTATCAACAACAGCCTGAGCATTTTTAGTTTGATGATCTTCAGCCACATTGGGAGATGGAATGAAAATTACCGGTTTACCCACAATACATAATTCCGAAACTGAAGACGCTCCAGCACGAGAAATAATAACATCCGAAGCGGCGTACGCTAAATCCATCTTGTCAATGAAAAAGTGAATTTGAATATTTTCATTCTCTTCAAAACGCTTGTAATCTTCAAAATACAGTTTACCGCATTGCCAAATTACTTGTACATTATGAGCAGCAAAAGTTAAAATCTCTTTCGCAATTAATTGATTTACTCTTCTCGAACCCAAACTTCCTCCTAAAACCAAAAGTGTTTTTTTATTAGGATCTAAATTAAAATAACGTAGCGCCTCTTCTCTTTTACCGTCAATAGCAATTAAATCCTGACGTACTGGATTTCCGGTCAAAATCATTTTCTGCTTTGGAAAAAAACGTTCTAAATTTTCATAAGCAACACAAATTTTATTTGCATTCTTGCTCAACAATTTATTTGTAATTCCAGGATATGAATTTTGTTCTTGAATAACGGTAGGAATTCCTGCAATCTCGGCTACCTGCAATAAAGGACCACTTGCAAATCCTCCCGTACCAATAACCACATCTGGTTTGAAATTCTTAATTATTGTTCTGGATTGCAATAAACTCGAAAGAAGTTTAACAGGGAAAAGCGCATTATCAAGGGTTACTCTTCTTTGCAATCCTGCAATCCAAAGTCCAATGATTTTGTAACCAGCCTGAGGAACTTTTTGCATTTCCATTTTATCTTTGGCACCAACAAAAAGAAATTCTGCATCTGGAAATCGAGATTTTAATTCATTTGCAATAGCAATTGCAGGATAGATATGTCCTCCCGTTCCGCCACCGCTTAATATGAATCGATACTGTTTCATTTCTTTTTAAGTTACTGAGTTGTATTTTTTTAAACTATTTTACAAATAAATTATTTATTTAATACTGCCTGCATTGGATTTGTAGCTTTATCTTCAATAGAATATCCTCCGGCTATAGCACCTTCCTCATCTAATTCCCTGTCAATTAATTTTTGAAGGGCTTCTTCCCTTTTTGCAGCATCTTTTAATTCCTGCGCAATTTCTTCTTCCTTTTTGGTCACACTGATAATAATCCCAAGTGCAAAACAGGTCATCCAGATAGAACTTCCTCCGCTACTTATCAATGGTAACGTTTGCCCAGTTACTGGCAATAACTCTACCGCAACAGCCATGTTTACCATTGCTTGGAATATCATGGGAAAACCCAACCCGACCACTACTAATTTTCCAAAAAGAGATTTGGCTTTATGCGAAGCAATCACAAATCGAAACAGCAGCAATAAATACAGTGCTAGAACTCCTAAACCTCCTATGAGGCCATATTCTTCAACAATTATCGCAAAAATAAAATCGGAAGATGATTGTGGCAGAAAGTTCTTTTGAACACTTTTTCCAGGTCCTAATCCATATATTTTACCTGAAGCTATGGCAATTTTCGCTTTCTCTATTTGATAATCATCCTCATCAGGTTTATCACTGGTAAAATTATCAATACGACTGATCCAAGTATCCACACGGTTAGGAAAAGCATCGGGAAAAGCCTTAGCGGTAAGGATAAAAAAAGCAAGAAATATTATTCCTGATCCGATTACAATTCCTATGTAACGCAATGGATATTTACCAATAAAAACCAGCATTAATACCATCGAAAAAATCAATGCCGTTGTAGAAAAGTTAGCCGGTAAAATAAATAGTAACGTAATGAAAACCGGAACCCAAAGCTCCCAAACTGAAGACTTAAAATCAATAGGAACTTCTCGTGTTTTAGACAGATAGCGGGCAACAAATATAAACAAAACCATTGCCGCCAATGTTGAAGTTTGAAACGTAACCCCAATAAATGGCACCTGAATCCATCGACTCGCGTTAGCACCGGCAATTACTGTTCCCTTTACTAATGTGTATGCCAATAATACCCAAACGACATACAGTGCTCCTTTAGAAACAGCCTTAAAATAATGATACGGTATTTTGTGCACCATAAAAATTATAGTAAAACCAATACCAATATGCATGATATGCTTAACCAAATAACCTAATGTATTCCCATTTCCCTGACCAATGTAGGCCAAATTACTGCTCGCACTAAAAACAGGCATAAACGAAAACAAGGCCAATAAGGCCACAAATGACCAAATCCCTTTATCTCCTTTTAAATTGTTTATTAGTTGTTTCATTTTTTATTTGTTTAAAGTTTTTATGTTTAAAATTTAAAGTTTTTCAACCTTGCGATTTAAACCTTAAACATTTCTATAAATTCTTAACGGCCTGTTTGAACTGCTGTCCTCTGTCTTCGTAGTTTTCAAATAAATCGAAACTGGCGCAAGCTGGTGATAATAAAACGGTATCGCCTTTTTCTGATAATCGTTGTGCCATTCGCACTGCATCATTCATATTATCTACTTCAATCATCATATCGACCACATTCCCAAAAACATCGATAATTTTCTTGTTATCTACTCCAAGGCAAATAATAGCTTTTACCTTCTCACGAACTAATGACATTAATTCATTGTAATCATTTCCTTTATCAACACCACCAACAATCCAAACTGTAGGCGTATTCATACTGTCTAAAGCAAAAAAAGTAGCATTTACATTCGTTGCTTTTGAATCGTTAATGTATTGAACGTTCTGTATTTTCAAAACTTTCTCAAGACGGTGTTCTACTCCTTGAAAATTAGAAAGACTCTCTCGAATTGTAGCCTTTCGTATTTGCATTAATTTTGCCACAGAGGTTGCTGCCATTGCGTTTTTCATATTATGTTTTCCTTCTAAAGCAATGTGTTCTGTGTCCATTGTAAACTCTTCTTGATTGATCTTTATTTCCATTTTATTATTTTTTAAATAAGCCCCTTCGCTGAAAGTTTTAGTCAGTGAAAAAGGAATTAATTTTGCTTTTGTTGTGTGCGTTTTGAACCAATTGTCTATGGCTTCATCATCCCCGTCATATATGAGGTAATCGTCCTCAGTTTGATTCATCGTAATTCTAAATTTTGAATCAATATAATTTTCATATTTATAATCGTATCGATCTAAATGATCTGGACTGATGTTTGTAATAATGGCGATGTGCGGTTTAAAATTTACTACTCCGTCCAGTTGAAAACTACTCAACTCCAGTACATAGGAATCGTATTTATTATCAGCAATTTGCCAGGCAAAACTCTTACCTATATTTCCTCCCAGTCCAACATTTAATCCTGCTGATTTCAGCAAATGATGCGTGAGCATGGTCGTAGTTGTTTTTCCATTACTGCCGGTAATTCCTATAATTGTTGCATCAGTAAAAGGTGCAGCAAATTCAATTTCTGAAATTACTGAAATTCCTTTTTTCAAAAGCATTTTCACTATTGGAGATTTATCCGGAATTCCGGGACTTTTCATAACTACATCTGCATTCAGAATCAAATCTTCCGTATGCTTCTCCTCTTCCCAAGCTATTCCATTTATAATAAGAACCTCTTTGTAATTTTCTTTTATTTTTCCAAAATCAGACACAAAAACTTCATATCCTTTTTTCTTACCCAAAATCGCAGTTCCAACACCGCTTTCTCCTCCTCCTAAAATTACTAGTCTCATGTTATCTCAATTTTAAAGTGACAATTGACAATATGGCCAGCATGATAGCAACAATCCAAAAACGGGTGACAATTTTACTTTCGTGATATCCTTTTTTCTGATAATGATGATGTAAAGGCGACATTAGAAATATTCTTCGGCCTTCGCCAAAGCGTTTCTTTGTATACTTAAAATAACTTACCTGAAGCACTACTGAGAAATTTTCGACCAGAAAAATTCCGCACAATAATGGAATCAGCATTTCTTTACGAACCGCTATTGCAAGAACCGCAATAATTCCGCCTATAGTTAAACTCCCTGTATCGCCCATAAATACCGATGCCGGATACGAGTTATACCAAAGAAATCCTATCAATGATCCCACAAAGGCAGCTATAAAAACCGTCATCTCACCTGAATTAGGGATGTACATAATATTCAGATAATTCGAGAAAATAATATTCCCCGAAACGAATGTAAATATTCCTAGGGCCAGCACTGAAATAGCTGATGTTCCCGCAGCCAAGCCGTCAATACCATCGGTGAGATTAGCTCCGTTAGAAACTGCGGTAATGATAAAAATCACCACCGGGATAAAAATCAACCAAGCCCATTTTTCATATCCTTCACCTGTCCAAGCCAGTAATTCCGCATAATCAAATTCATTGTTTTTGAAGAAAGGAATTGTCGTTGCCGTAGATTTTTCTTCTACTGGCGCCGGCAAAATCACAGTTTCTGTTGGCATTCTAAAAATATCTGACGTAGAAGTATCCGTACGAACCGTCACACCTGCGTGAAAATAAAGAACAATCCCTACAATTAAACCCAAACCAACTTGCCCAACAACTTTAAAAACTCCTTTTAAGCCTTCTTTATCTTTTTTGAAAATTTTAATATAATCATCAATAAATCCAATTGTCCCCATCCAAAGTGTGGTAACAATCAACAAAACAATATATATGTTATGCAATTTTGCAAAAAGAACAACTGGAACCAAAGTGGCAAATATGATGATTAATCCACCCATCGTTGGTGTTCCCGCTTTTTCGTTTTGACCTGCTAAACCAAGTTCACGAACAGTTTCTCCCACTTGTTGTCTTTGCAAAAAACGGATGATTCTTTTCCCATAAATGGTTGACAAAAGCAAAGACAGCAAAAATGCTAATGCTGATCTAAAAGTGATATACTGAAATACACCGGTGCCCGGTACATCCAATGTTTTGTCTAAATATTCAAATAAATAATACAGCATATTTCTTTATTTTTGGAGTTGGTCTAATATCTCTTTTACTATTTTCATGTCGTCAAAATCATGACGAACACCATTTATTTCCTGATATGTCTCATGCCCTTTCCCGGCAATTAAAATAATATCATTGGGCTGCGCTAATTGACATGCCGTTTTTATAGCTTGTTTTCTGTCGGTTATGGTCAACACTTTTTTATAATTCTGAGGAGCAACACCTTGTTCCATTTCAGTAATAATTACTTCAGGATCTTCATTTCTTGGATTATCCGAAGTGAAAATTGCTTTGTCACTTAAATCCGATCCAATGGCAGCCATAATTGGTCGCTTGGTTTTATCTCTATTTCCTCCGCAACCTACAACCGTGATTAGTTGTTCGTTTTTGGTACGAATGTCATTAATTGTTTTTAGCACATTTTCTAATGCATCCGGTGTATGCGCATAATCCACAATCGCCGTAATATTTGAAGCCGAAACAATAAATTGAAAACGTCCTGAAACACTTTCTAAATCAGACAACAAGCGAAGTACTTCTAAACTTTCCATTCCCAATTCAATCGCAGTTCCATAAATAGCCAATAAATTATAGGCATTAAATGTTCCAATCAGTTTTACCCAAACTTCATTTCCGTTTATTTTCAACAACAAACCTGACAACTGATTTTCGAGAATTTGAGCCTTATAATCGGCATACGATTTTAAAGCATAAGTCAATTTTTTTGCCGCAGTATTCTGCAACATCACTTGCCCATTTCTATCATCAATATTGGACAATACAAAGGCTGTCTTAGGCAAATTATCGAAGAATGATTTTTTCACATCTCTGTATTCTGCAAAAGTTGGATGATAATCCAAATGGTCGTGAGACAAATTGGTGAAAATTCCACCTACAAAATGCAATGCTTCCGTTCTTTTTTGATGAATTCCATGAGAACTTACTTCCATAAAACAGTACTCAATCCCGTTTTTGACCATTTCTTTCAGATAATGATTTATCGTAATTGAATCTGGAGTAGTGTGTGTCGCTTTATATTCTATTTCATCAACCAATATTTTGACTGTCGAAAGTAATCCTACCTTAAAACCTGCTTTTTTAAACAATTGGTACAATAAAGAAGCAATGGTAGTTTTACCGTTTGTTCCTGTTATTCCAACCAATTTCAAGTTTTGAGATGGATCCCCGAAATAATTTGCAGCCATAAATGCCAGCGCTGAATTCGTATCTTTAACCTGAACATAAGTAATTCCTTTAGCAATGTTTTCTGGAAATGTATCGCATACAATGGCGACAGCTCCTCGCTGAATTGCTTTTTCAATAAAATCATGACCATTTGAAATAGAACCACGAATAGCCACAAAAATATCATTAGCCTCAATTTTTCTAGAATCAAAATCCATTTTATTGATAGCAATATCCGTCGAACCTTTTACAGCTTCGGTAGCTACTTTGTACAATATATCTTTTAGTATACTCATGATAATTCCAATAGTATCGTTGTATTTTTTACTAAATTCTGTCCCGCTTGTAACGATTGTTTTTTGACCTTTCCAACTCCAATTACTTTTACTCTCAATCCTAAATTCCCCAATAAAGCAACAGCATCCATTCCGGACATTCCTTTTAAATTTGGAATTAAATGTTGTTTCTTTTGGGACTTTACAAAATAGGAATCGTAATTACTTTCTTGTTTTGGAATTTTTCTGTCTAAATTTTTAATTTCATTTGTCGAAGGCGCATCAGTAAAAATCTTTTGTGCAATCCTTTTAAAAACGGGCCCAGCCACATCCGCACCGTAATAATTATTCAGCGCTGTACTTGGTTTATGCACTACAACTATACAAGAATACATCGGTTTATCTGCAGGAAAATACCCTACAAAAGACGAAGCATAATATTTTCCAACTCCTCCAGCGTTTCCGTAATTTACTTGTGCTGTCCCTGTTTTACCTGCCATAGAAAAATCTTTAGAATACAGTTTTGAACCCGTTCCCTTTTTTACAACATTGGCCAGAACTGCCTTTAATTTTGAAATAGTTTCTGGCGAGCAAATCCTCGGATTTAAAACTTCTTTCTCATATTTCTTGATGGTTCTGTTCCATTCTTTGATTTCAGAAACAAATTGAGGCTTTACCATTTCCCCATCATTGGCTACTGCATTATAAAAAGCCAGTGTTTGCATGGGAGTAATAGAAACACCATATCCAAAAGCCATCCAAGGAAGCGAAATATTTGACCAATTCTTATCACTTGGCTGTGGTATATAAGGTCTTCCTTCCCCTTTTATCGAAAGTCCTAATGGTTTATTTAATCCAAAATTATTAAGATGATTTACAAATTTTGAAGGCTCTTCTTTATACGCATTGTACACCGCTTGAACCAAAACCGTATTAGATGAAAGTTCAAAGCCTCGCGCTAAAGAAATTTTTCCGTAACCGCCTTCATGTGAATCGCGCACTTTTTTTCCGGAATACATGATAACTCCGCCTTTACTGTCATAAACTGAACTGGTATCCGCCTTTTTATCTTCAAGCAGAGCCATTAAATCTGCTAATTTATAGGTAGAACCCGGCTCGTGCGATTCGGCTACTGCATAATTTGTAGTTTCATAATAAGTTCCGTCTTTCGCTCTTCCCAGATTAGAAATTGCTTTTACATGACCTGTTTTTGTTTCCATAACAACTACACAACCATGATCAGCCTGATATAATTCCAATTGTTTTAGCAAAGCATGATGTGCTATATCCTGGACATAAACATCAATGGTCGATATGACATCATACCCATCTTGAGGATCTATTTCATTGATATCGCGAATGGGTTTCCACTGCCCTTTTGCTATTTTTTGCTTTAAAATCTTACCGTCTTTTCCATTCAGATATTTTCTAAAAGCCCATTCGATTCCTTTTCCATCGAGTGATTCGCCGTGAGAAGTTCGTTCGTAACCTACGGTACGTTCCGCGATTTTCCCAATCGGATGTTCTCTTACGGTTTCTTGTTCAATTATAATTCCTCCCTTGTAAGCACCCAAATTGAACAATGGAAATCCTTTTATTTTAAAATATTGCGTGTAACTCAAATTACGAGCTATCAAGTAATATCTATTTTTATTTGCTCTGGCTTTTCGCAATTCGTTTTCGAAAAAACCAGATGACTTTCCTAAAATAGTAGCCAATGAATCCGAAAGTGATTTAACATTTTTTTCAAAAGATTCGGCTTTTGGAGCCATAGCATCAAAACGGATTTCATAGTTCGGGATTGAAGTAGCCAAAAGGCTTCCATCCGCAGAATAAATATTTCCTTTATTAGCAGGAATCACAAAATTTCTAACGGTTCTTTCTTTAGCTAACTTTCTGTAATAGTCGCCTTCAACCCACTGAATATTTGTTAATTTTACAGCAATTGCTATGGCCATCAAAAAAATGACAAAAGCTACCAGATAAATTCTGTAGGATATGTATTTATCTTCTACTGCCATATTTTTTCTAAAAGATTTTTCTCTTTTTCTTTTTTAACTTTTATTTTGAAAGGTGGAACTGTTGATGGAAAAATTTTTTTTTCTATCATTTTTTCAGAAACAGTCGATTCCATTTTTAATTTCATTAACTCGGAACGTCTGTCAACAAATTCAGAACGCAATTCTTTAACTTTATTGGTCAACTCCGCAATCTTAAAAACTTTTTGCTCAAATCGCTGGGTATTTGCAATCATAACGATAGCCAAAAGAATTATAAAAACGATGAAACGCCAATTTTTAACCGCATCATCATTGATAAGAAACCTTGCTTTTAATAGGCTGTAAACTCCGTTTTTCATAAGTCTTCTCCCCGATTCTCTCCCAAGGAAAGGGCACCGGGATGTTAAAAATTAGTATTTGTCTTGTCTCAATTAGGAAAATTCCATTTTCGGGAAACTGAGTTGTACTTATCGCTTTTCAGCAATTCTTAATTTTGCACTTCTGGCTCTATTATTTTCTTTTATTTCAGCAACATCCGGAACAATTAGTTTTCCAATGGTTTTGAAAGGAACAGAAAAATTTCCAAAAAAATCGCGTTCAGGTTCTCCCTCAAACATTCCGTTTTTTACAAACCTTTTTACTAATCTGTCCTCTAATGAATGGTAAGATATTACACTCAATCTTCCGCCCGGATTCAATATTTCTAGCGATTGTTCCAAAAACTCTTTCAAAACATCCATCTCCTGATTCACTTCAATTCGAATGGCCTGATAGATTTGCGCCAAAATTTTATTTTTGACTCTTTCAGGTAGATAGCGCGCCAAAACCTCTTTCAATTCATCTGTTGTTTTGATGGGCTTTAGCTCTCTGGCTTCTATAATTGTTCTTGCCAAAACGGGAGCATTTTTTAATTCTCCATAATCCAAAAAAACTCTCTTTAAATTTGCCTCATCATATTCATTTACCACGCGGAAAGCATTCAAATCATTTTTCTGACTCATTCGCATATCCAATCCAGCATCAAAACGAGTAGAAAAACCTCTTTCAGGAACATCAAACTGATGGGAGGAAACTCCTAAATCAGCTAAAATTCCATCCACACTTTTCACTCCATGAAAACGCAAAAACCGTTTTATAAAACGAAAATTTTCATTAATCAGCGTAAATCTTTCGTCTTTCAGGGTATTTGCCAGCGCGTCTTCGTCCTGATCAAAAGCAAATAACTTTCCGTTAGGCCCAAGCCGTTTCAAAATCTCTTTTGAATGACCGCCTCCGCCAAAAGTTACATCCACATAAATGCCGTCAGGCTTAATATTTAAACCATCTACAGATGCTTGAAGCAAAACTGGATTATGATATTCCATTGTCGTCGTCATTTATATTTCCCATTACTTCCTCGGCCAAATCTGCAAAATCAACATCTTCGCCACTTATTGATTTTTCGTATAAATCTTTATCCCAAATCTCAACAATATTCACTGCTGATGAGAATACCACTTCTTTTGCAATACTGGCAAAAGTCACTAAATCCTTCGGTACCAACAATCGTCCCAAAGCATCGATTTCAACCACTTTGACACCAGCAGTAAACCGGCGGATAAAGTCATTGTTTTTCTTTACAAATCGGTTTAGTTTATTGATTTTTTGCATCATCAAATTCCATTCCTGCATAGGATATAATTCCAGACACGGCTGAAAAACAGAACGCTTCAAAACAAATCCGTTTTGAAGTGAAGTAGCCAACTGCTTTTTTAAGGGTGCTGGCATGAGCAGCCTTCCTTTGGCATCGACTTTACATTCATATGTCCCGACAATTGTATCCAAACAAAAAAAGTGTTAAATGGTATAGAGCAAAAATATAAAAAATATTACCACAATCTACCACTATATACCACTTTGTTAATAAGTTTAACCGCTTTTGGACAAAAACGTATAATTTATGCACAATCAATACATTAGCTCTGTTTTATTTTATTTGTAAGAAACATAATGTTATAAAAAAAAGAGGATAAAACACAAAGAATTTTCAATTTTATGTAGTATTAACAAAAGTAAAAAAAAGCGAAAAAGCACCTTCATTTTGGAAAAAAACTACGCTGTTTTTATATCAATAAGGATAATTTTACAATTAAAAATTGTTGTAAAAATTCATTTTTATTTATTAAAACCTATATTTGTCAAAATTGAAAATCGGGATTCAAAAAAAATGGAAAAACACTATAAAAAAGAAGGTAGATACAGCTATTATGAAGCTGGTGAAGGAACTCCAATTGTCATCTTGCATGGATTGATGGGAGGACTCAGTAACTTTGACGCGGTTGCCAGTTACTTCTCTACAAGAGGATATAAAATAATCATTCCAGACTTACCCATTTACACTCAAAATATTCTGAAAACGAATGTAAAAAGTTTTGCAAAATATGTTAAAGACTTTATCACATTCAAAGGTTTAGAACGCGTCATACTTTTAGGAAATTCATTAGGTGGTCATATCGCTTTGTACCACACTAAAATGTATCCCGAAAAAGTTGCAGGTCTAGTTATAACGGGTAGTTCAGGACTTTATGAAAGTGCCATGGGTGACAGTTATCCAAAAAGAGGAGATTACGAATACATTAAGAAAAAAGCCGAAGATGTGTTTTATGACCCGAAAGTAGCTACAAAAGAACTAATTGATGAAGTTTACGCGTCTGTAAATGACCGAATAAAACTGATCAAAACACTGACAATTGCCAAAAGTGCCATCCGTCATAATATGGCAAAAGATTTGCCAAAAATGCATGTTCAAACTTGTATCATTTGGGGAAAAAATGACAAAGTTACTCCTCCAGATGTTGCAGAAGAGTTTCATAAATTATTACCTAATTCTACTTTATACTGGATTGACAAATGCGGCCATGCTGCGATGATGGAACATCCAGATGAGTTTAATCGTTTGTTAGAAGAATGGTTGACCAACACCCATTTAGCAGTACATTAAACTCAATAGGAGAATTTTACACCTAGAAAAAATGAAAATTAATACCGCCGAATTTGTTATCAGCAACTCTGATGTAACTAAATGCCCAAAAGATTTTTTACCTGAATATGCTTTTATTGGCCGATCAAATGTGGGGAAATCTTCGTTGATCAACATGATAACGAACCAGAAAAAATTAGCAAAAACATCTGGAAGACCAGGAAAAACTCAACTGATAAATCATTTTTTGATTAACAACAATTGGTTCTTAGTCGATTTACCCGGTTATGGATATGCCAAAGTTTCTAAAAAAACGAAATCTATATTTCAGGAATTCATCACTGATTATTTTGAAACCAGAGAGCAACTGGTTTGTGCATTTGTTCTGATTGACATTCGTCATGAAGCGCAAACCATCGATATCGAATTTATGTCCTATATGGGCGAAAGCGAAATTCCTTTTTGCATTGTTTTCACCAAAGCAGATAAAATCAGTAAGGTAAAAATAGATTCGCATGTTGCGGCTTACAAAAAGAAAATGTTTGCTAACAATTGGGCCGAAATGCCACACTACTTTGTGACTTCAGCAACTGAATCAACAGGTAAAGAAGAATTACTAAGCTATATTGACGAAGTAAATCAAGAGGTTTTCAAGAATAACAGTCAATTTTAGAAACCAATAAAGAAAGTATAAAAAATCCCAAAACTTAAGTTTTAAAGTTTTGGGATTTTATTTTTAGAATTGAACTTACTCTATTTTGTCAAATCCAGTTTCTCTGCAAAATAATCACAGAAATCTTTCATCGTATCCGCCATTTTCTCATCATCAGTAGCGCGCTTAAATGTTTCTGACATTGCCACTAAAGTCTGGTGAAAGAAAATTTTCATCTCATCCACTGGCATATCTTTGGTCCATAAATCGATTCGCATACTTTCTTTTGCCTTGCTGTCCCAAACCGACAGCATAATTGCTTTTGCCTCTTCTAGTTCTACTCCACCGTCTTTTGCAGACCACATTAATTTTTCCGGAACACGATTTTCATCTAATTCAATTAGAAATTTAATTTCTGATGTATTTTTATTTGACATTATTTTTTGGGTTTGTATTTTGATTTCACAAATATTTCTTTTGCGCTTGTTTTTAGCAAATCAGCAATAGGCACTTCATTATTTTTCATGTAAGAGCGAACCATTTGCCAACCAATCCAGGCTCCAACTTGTCCCGGCGATTCATTATCAATTTCTAAATAAAATTTAGAAAATGGAGCTGGATTTATAAATCGGGGAATTAACTTTTGATCATTACTATAAAGTATTTCTTTTTCAATAAAATAACGCCACATGTAACTTTCATTTTCTTGACACCACGTTATTTGCTCAGGAGTATACCCCATTTTTTCGGCATCAGTATATTCAGGCAAAAGTAAATCCTTTAAATACAATTGCTTTCCGTAATAAATCATTTGACTCAACAAATCTTTTTCCGTTTCAGGTGGGATTTTGCGTGCCGAAAAACTTGAAACTATATCCGGAGCGATTTGTCTTTCCTCAAAATTTTGTTTTAAATAATTTGGAAACTGATAAAACTTATGTCCTTTTCCTAAATACAATTCCAGTGAAACAATTACCAGACTATCCGCATAAATAGCTTTATTATTATAATCCATTTCGGAGATTATGGTAATTACTTTTGGTGATTTTGTTTCTGGAAAATAATATTTAATATGTTTAAAAAGTGTATTTAGCTCTTGTTTTACAGGTTCAAAATCAGCATATTTTTTTTGAACTTCCGTGTACAATTCTCTCCATAACGGATCCCGCATTTTATTCAACCAAACACTGTTGTCATTTCCGGCCGGGAAAAAAAATGGAAATTCTTTTTTTACTTTCTCTAAATCTTTTGGTTCGGTTTCAAAAAATATCTTATCAAAACGCTCCACCTTTATATTCAAAGGAATTGCTGTCACAGCACTTTCAACTTTAGTTTTCTTGTCACAGGATAAAATAACGAGACAAAAGACTACAAGAAACACATATTTTTTCATATATATTAATTAAATTTGTTTCCAAAGAATTCTGGGAAACGAATGCATAACGAATTGATTTTGCAAATATACATTCCTGCTTTTTAAAACGTTAATTATTATGACTAAAAAAAGTAAAATCGAAGTTGAAAAAGTAAATAATCAAATTGTAAACTGGTTAAAAACGTACGCTGAAAATGCAAAAGTAAATGGATTTGTAATTGGCATTTCAGGTGGTGTTGATTCAGCAGTTACCTCAACACTATGCGCTCAAACAGGATTAAAAGTTTTATGTGTGGAAATGCCCATTCATCAGGCAGCATGCCATGTAACACGAGCGCGTGAACACATAGGACAATTAAAACAACGATTTCCTAACGTAATAAGTACCGAAGCCGACTTGACGAATCTTTTTGAAACGTTCAAAAATGCAGTTCCTGATTATTCAAATACCGAAAAAGTTCATCTCGCACTCGCAAATACACGTGCGAGATTAAGGATGACCACTTTATATTATTTCGCAGGAATACATGGATTATTAGTTGCCGGCACCGGAAACAAAGTAGAAGATTTTGGAGTGGGTTTTTATACGAAATATGGCGACGGCGGAGTAGATTTAAGTCCAATTGCTGATTTAATGAAGTCTGAAGTCTTTCTTTTGGGAAATTATTTAAAAGTTCCAGAATCGATCTTAAAGGCATCACCAACTGATGGATTATTTGGTGACGACCGAAGCGATGAAGATCAGTTAGGAGCCAGTTATGATGAATTAGAATTGGCAATGTTAGCAAATGAGGCCGGTAAAACAGCGAAAGATTTTTCAGGAAGAGAAAAAATTGTTTTTGAAATTTACAAACGATTAAATCTCATTAATCAACACAAAATAATGCCAATTCCCGTTTGTTTTATCACAAAATGATAAAGAAATGATATTTTATATTGATTTACAATTAATTACAGAATTTATTTATTAATTTTACATTTCCAATTACAAACAATTCTAAAAATTTAAAATTATGATTAAAGTATGTATAGCCGATAACTACCCTGTTGTGCATTTTGGAGTAAAATCTTACTTTAAAGATAATGCAGACATCTCAATAGTTGCCAATGTCGGCAATTTCTTGATGGTACGGGATATCCTTCAAACAAAAGACATTGATGTATTAGTATTAGATTTGGAGCTGGAAGGTCTTTCCAGTATTTTTGAGATTAAAGCGGTCTTAAAAAACTTTCCAAAAACAAAAATTATTATTTTCAGTGGGCTTTCAGAACAAATTTATGCGCCAAATGCCATAAAAGCCGGAGTATCTGGCTTTGTGCATAAATCAGAAAAGTTAGAAACTTTAGGAATTTCGATTGTAAAAGTTTCCCAAGGTAAGATAATCATGAATGAAACCGTAAAGAAAAACTTAGCCTTGATTGCTAAACAAAGTAAAAGCGAACGTTTGTACCGCAAACTTTCTAACCGTGAGGTAGAAGTTTTACGTTATTTAAGTGGAGGAAAAAAGAATCATGAAATTGCTGAAATTTTAAACCTCAACGAAAAAACGATTTCTACTTACAAACTGCGATTGTTAACCAAACTGAACGTTACTAATCTTGTCGATTTAGTAGACAAAGCTAAAAAATTAGAGATTGTTTAGTAATATCTAGAAATTACTCTTCCTATTTTTTTTGAAAAAGAATGATTTAATGTGTTGTAACACATATTCAAACACAGAAGCTCTGTATTATCTGTATCAGGTTCAGATGATACAGAGCTTTTTAATTTATCAATTTGGAAGAAAAAATCATATTCCTTCAATGATAACGCACCACAACTCTCCCTAATTTTTTTGAAAATTTCCCTCTTAATTCAATATAATTCATCACTAAAGAAAGTGACTCCGTATTATTCGAATCTGGATCATTTGAGACAGAATTTTTTAGCCCTTCGATAATTTCACTGAGTAAAAACCATCTTAAAGTAAGTAATGTATCAGAGACATCCTGATTTAGCATTTCTTCTTTAGTTTTAGGAAAAATATTTTGACCTACCCAATTATGCAATATATTTTTCTCATCCTCCATTATTATGTTAGTCACTTCAACTGGGATACCTGACTGAAAATGATTTATATATTTCTCAAGTCCAGAATCCTCATTCTGCAAATAATAATCTATCAAATTTTTATAAATCTCCCTAAATATAGGACTGGCAAATTCGACTTCATCATCTTGCAAACTCAAATAAATTTTCTGAAAAACTTTCAATTCTCTAATTTCAGTAACATCTACTATTTCTCCTTCATCATTTGACTTTAATAGAACTTCTTCAAAATTTTCAGTTTTATTACCGTAAAGCAAAAGAATTTCAATTATTTTACGTTCAAATCCATATAAAGAATCGACTTTATCGGTCTCAACTCCGTCTTCATTTTTAACATAGTCAAAAGCATTCTGCAACTCTTTTTGCTTTTGTTTTTTTCCAACTTCAGCAACATCTTTTTGAACTAATTGCGCCAAGGTACTTTGTAAAACCTGCTCCGAAATATCCATAATTCGGGAACATTCCTGAATATAAATTTCACGTTGAATCCTGTCTGGAATTTTTGAAATACTTACGACCATATCCCTAATTAAGTCGGCTTTTTTGATAGGATCATTCTTGGCTTCATTCATCAAAAGCGATGCTTTGAACTGAATAAAATCCTTAGCATTATTTTCGAGATATAAAACTAAATCATCATAGGATGTTTTTTTGGCAAAGCTGTCCGGATCTTCACCATCAGGAAAAGTACAGACTTTTACATTCATACCTTCTTCAAGAATCAAATCAATTCCTCGAACTGATGCTCGTAAACCGGCTGCATCCCCGTCAAAAAGCACCGTTATATTTTTAGTCAATCTATTAATTAATCGGATTTGGTCAGGCGTCAATGCAGTTCCAGATGAAGCTACAACGTTCTCAATCCCAGATTGATTGAATTGAATTACATCCGTATATCCTTCAACAAGATAACAATTATTTAATTTCGCAATGGATTGTTTGGCTTGAAAAATACCATACAACACTTTGCTTTTGTGGTAAATTTCACTTTCAGGGGAATTCAGGTATTTTGCCGCTTTTTTATCATTTGTAAGAATACGACCTCCAAAACCAAGAACTCGTCCTGACATGCTTTCTATAGGAAACATCACACGGCCTTTAAACCTATCAAATGGCCTGTCATCTCTAGGAATTGTAAGTCCCGTACTTTCCAGAAACTCTAATTTATATCCTTTGCCTAAAGCTTCTTTGGTAAAAGCATCCCAACTTTCAGGCGAATATCCTAAACTAAATTTCTTGATAGTCTCATTCGTAAATCCTCTTTCTTTAAAATAAGAATACCCAATTGCTTTCCCTTCTTCCGAATTTAAAAGGGTGTTATTAAAATAGGTTTTTGCAAATTCCGATACCAAATACATACTTTCCCGAACATCCGTAAGCGCTTTTTCTTGATCGGTTTGCTCCGTTTCTTCAATTTCAATATTGTATTTTTTAGCTAAGTACCGAATGGCTTCCGGGTACGTAAAATGAGAATGCTCCATTAGGAAAGCCACGGAATTTCCACCTTTTCCAGAACTAAAATCTTTCCAAATCCCTTTAGCCGGCGAAACCATAAACGAGGGAGAACGCTCTTCAGAAAAAGGGCTCAAACCCTTCCAGTTACTTCCTGCACGTTTTAAGTTTACAAAATCACCAATAACCTCCTCTACTCGAGCAGTTTCGAAAACAATATCAATAGTAGCTTTTGAAATCAAATTATTTATTTTTAAAATCCAAAGTTACAAAGTTTAATCAAACTTATTATTCATTAAATAATTAAAACACAATAAAAAAGACAATAATTCAAACTAAAGATTTTAAAATTACAAGTCTAATATCCCAAAAAATAACTGCAAATTATCCTCGTTTTTCTTAAATTTTTAATTAATATTTGATACATTTTTGTTTACAATAAAATAAGAGTTATTTTGCACTTCTAAGTCTAATTAAGCGTTCCATTTATTCTATTATAAGCTGTTAATGTATAAAAATCACGTCCTTTAATTTTAAATAAAAACCCATCCATTTTGTTTAACAATAAAAATTTGCATCAAGAATTCAGTACTATCCTATCCCATACCGCGGAACTTTGTAAAGTTCCATATATAGCTATCATACTGACTAAAACTGATACACCATTTTTTATTGCTAAAAAAGGGTTAGATTATTCATTTAATATCCCTGAAGGGTTGTCGATTTATAATGATCAAATAATCAAAAAAAACACGATCTGTATTTTTCCCGATATAAATAAAAATCCCCTTCATAAATCAATTAAAAATACTATTTTTAATGACTTGTCTTTCTTGGCCGGATTTCCCATATCAATTAATAACAATTGTATAGGAATACTTTACATCATGGATTCGACTCCTAAAAAACTATCCGAGACAGAATTAAAGACATTAGATTATTCCGTTTCACAAATTCAAGCTACTTTCAAATTATGGCAAAAAATTTATATTCTGGAAACGGAAATTAATGCGGAAAAAACTCAATTTCAATCCTTTATCGACAATTCAAAAGAGATTTTTTTCGAACTGAATTCTGACGGAATAATCACTTATGTTTCTACAAACTGGACAACTCTTTTAGGACATCAAACTCACGAGGTAATTGGTAAAAAAAACCTTTTATTCTTGCACCCAGATGACTTAGAAATGGTTACTACTTTTTTCATTACAAGTGATTTCGGAGAAATATTAAACGAAATCACCTATCGAATTTTACATAAAAATGGATACTATGTGTGGCATGTATTTAGCATAAAAGCATCTATAAAGGAAGGAGAGAAAATTTATAGAGGAAATTGTAGAGATATAACAGAATATAGTGAAGCATTACAAAAAATTGTATTACAAAAGGACTTTTATGAAAAAATATTAGACAGACTTCCTACGGATGTTGCTGTTTTTGATAGTGATTATAGATACACATATTTAAATCCAGCAGCCATTAAAAATAATGAATTAAGAAAATTCATTTTAGGGAAAAATGATTTTGAATACGCAAAACATACTGGCAGGGATGATACTTTTGCAAAAATGAGACGTATCAAGTTTTTACAAGCCGTAGAATCTAAGCGTTTAATTGAATGGGAGGACACCATTGAGAGTTTGAATGGTAAACAAGCAATTTATACACGAAAATTAACTCCTGTTTTTCGCGACGATGGATCCCTTGAAATGATGGTAGGTTTTGGCGTTGACATTACTGAGAACAAGAAGATTCAAGAAGAAATCCTGCAAAGCAGACAACTTACTCAAAGTATTCTTCAGAACGTAGCTGTTGGTATTTTAGTTCAGGGACCCCAATCTGAAATACTGAAAAACAACAAAGCTGCATGCGAAATGCTCGGTCTTAACGAAGATCAATTGCTTGGCAAAACCTGTTTTGATGCTCCGCGGAAAGTAATTCATCTAGATGGATCAACTTTCCTAGCTGATAATCATCCTGTAGCACAGGCGATACAACATTTAAAACCAATAAATAATATTGTTATGGGTGTTCATCGCCCCCTCCATAACGACCTAATTTGGTTATTAGTTAACGCTATTCCCGTCTTTGGAGACTCAAATGAATTACTTTATGTAATAAGCTCCTTCAATGATATTACAGCACTTAAAAATGCTGAGGAAGCATTAATCATCAGCAATGAACGTTTTGCTTATTCTAGTAAAGCTACTTCGGATGCGCTTTGGGATTGGAACATAATTACTGATGAAATTTATGTTGGGGGGAGCTATTGCGATCTTTTTGGACATCAATTTGAGAACAATATTATAAAAAGACAAGAATACGAAAATTTTATTCATTCAGAAGACAAAGTATCCTATCTCGAATCGCTTACTGAAGCCTTAAATAGTAATACGCACAAATGCTCGTTTGAATACCGCTATTTAAAATCCGATTGTACGTATGCCTCTATAAGTGACAAAGTAGTAATCGTTCGAAATGAAGAAGGGATAGCCATTCGCATTATTGGTGCCATGAAAGATATCACAGAAGAAAAAAAGCTAAAAAATGAATTACAACAAAGCGAAGAACAATTTAAAGGAGCATTTCAGCATTCGGCCGTAGGAATGGCTATTGTAGATATTGATGGCTATTGGATTGAGGTGAATGATCGCTTGTGTGAAATGTTGGGATATTCTAAAGAAGAGTTTAAAACATTTACTTGTCAAGAAATTACTTATTTTGAAGATATAGCCCAAGATTTAGCAAATAAGGAAAAATTAGTTTTAGGAAAAGCTTCTAATTTCAATATAGAAAAAAGGTACATTCATAAAAACAAATCATTAGTTTGGGTGCATTTTTCCGTTTCTTTGGTAAGAAATAATATTGGAGAAATTCAGCATTATATTCCACAAATTGTTAATATTACCGAAAGAAAAAAAATTGAAGAGGAAAACAAATTATTAACCGATGAAAACAATAAAAACAAAACTATTCAGCTTAACGAAGCTAAAAGTATGTATCGCTTATTAGCTGACAATACAGTCGATTTGGTCTGTTTACATAACTTAAACACCATTTTTGAATACATTTCACCCTCCATAAAAAAACTCTTAGGCTATACCCCTGAAGAGCTTTTAGGCAAATCTGCTTTAGATTATGTTCATCCCGATAATTTAAAAGAACTGTTAGAAAAATTTTATAACTTCATTGAAAAGAAAGATGATGAATCTGTACAATGTAGATTTTTAACCAAAAAAGGTGATTATAAATGGCTCGAAACCAAAGCTAGCATGCTCACTGACAATGGCTTGACTATAGGATTTCAATCTAGTAGTCGCGATATTACTCAACAAAAAGAAGCAGAAGAAATAATCGTAAATACTTTGACAAGAGAACGAGAACTAAATGAATTACGAACTAATTTAGTAGCCACAATATCACATGAGTTTCGAACGCCAATGACCACTATAAGAACTAGCGCCGAATTAATCACAATGTATTTAGAAAACAATAATCCCTCTAATGATAATCGTCTAAAAAAACGAGTTACAATAATCACAGAAGAAATCGATCGAATAGTTGACTTAATGAATACCGTATTAATAATTTCTAAAGAGGATGCAGGAAAAACGGAGTTGAACCCAATCCATTTTGATTTAAAGCAAGTTTGTCAAAACATAATTAACGTCAATTATTCGGACCAAAAAGACGGACGAAAAGTAAAAATTTTAAATCAAGGAGAATCTTTTACTATTCTTGCTGATAAAAACCTAATGGAATACTCGCTGTTTAATATACTTGATAACGCGTTCAAATATTCTGTCGGATGTGGTGATGTTGTACTTAATATTTTCACTTCAGAAGACACTATTAAATTAGAAATTATCGATGATGGTATCGGAATTCCAAAAGCCGATCAACATAAACTTTTCAACAGCTTTTTTAGGGCGTCCAACACCACTGGAATTCAAGGAACAGGCTTGGGACTCTCTATTGTTAAAACGTTTACAGAAAAAAATTCAGGAACTATAAAAGTAGAAAGTTCAGTTGATGAGGGAACAAAGGTAACGTTACAATTTCCGTTACACAAAAACAAAAGTAAAAAAACCATAAATTAACGGTTTTGAATGGTCTAAATAATTCATAAGACAAAAAAATAATCTTCTTAGTTTATATAAACTTAATTACTGTGTTTACAAACCTTGTAATTCCTACCACGACAGCTTACAATAATCAACCAAATCTTAATTATAAAATTTATCACTTACAACAAATTTTAAGCAAGCTGTCAGGTAAGAAATGCATTGTTGTGCACAAATATATTAAGCAATATGTGTTTTCCCTTTTTTTGACAGATCTGTTAAAAAGAAAGAAGTAAAATTTAAAATTTTACGTTACTGTTACTGTAAAAATGTTTATCGCCAAGTATAAAAAAATAATGCAAAAATTAATCGTGTTTTTCACAACAAAAAAACGACAACGCGCATGATAAATTTTTAAGCTTTTATCGTTGTCTTTATCCTATATTTTTTTATTGTGCTTACAATACTATCTAAATTAAGACTCAAATTATTTCAGGCAAAAAGAATAAATTGTTTTATATTTTACCTTTAATTAACTAGAATCTAAGTTCATTGAGGTATAAAAACTTATTATTGCAAAGACACACTGATAGTTAAGGAAAGTACTATAACGCTTTCAGAAAAGTCGTCTTAGAGTGTTGACTGGAATCGTTTGGCAAACTAATCACAGGCGAAAAACTATCGACTAACATTTTCGCAAAGCTAAGATTAGTTTTCCCAACAGCTATTTCATTATAATTACAATTGTTCACATTTATAAGCAATTTACAGGGATATCTTTTAATGGTAAATGAGACTAATATTGGGATAAGTCCAATAGTTATATCTAGCAAAATACAATCAAAATTGAGATACGATGACACAATTATGTACAATGCATAAAATAATACTAAAAGGGTAATATTTAAACGAAAGCTTCTGTATTTGATCAGCCTTATATTTGATATTTGACTTAAGTTTATTATGGTATACTTGTTTCGAAAAATAAGTTTTGATTCTGAAACAAGGTATAGCGGATTCTCTTGTACCACATTTTGACTTCTCTTTAGATTTGTATTATCGTTCATCATCTTAACTTTTTTTAAAAACATCGTTAATTACCGTTTCATAATTTTTGTCTCAAACCAGAGAGCAACTGTTGCTAATAAAAATTTAGCTATGTAGTATGTACCGTCAATTTATTCGCCTTCAATCACTGAAACTTACAGAAGTCCAAATTATTACCGACGGTAAAATAGATCCCTAAAAAAACAATTGGAAACTTTCTTGCGCTTTTCAATCACTTACTATATTATAATTTGACAACAGTAATTCTAATATTACCAAAAACAACGCGATATCAAGCGCGAGAATTCTTACTTAACATTTTTTTGTTTCAGCTTTCATTCCATTGTCGTAAAATGACCCAAGGTCTAAATAATTCCACAAATCTTCGGATTGGACTGATTTTCATTTTTTAATAATTTCAGTTTAAACAATCCTATTTTCACTGAGCAGGTAAAACTAATTTACCATCCGCGATAACATGTAGATATTCCTTTTACGTTACAATAATTTATCAATAATTTAAAAGCATAAAAAACACTTTGAAAAAAAGTGTTAAATATATATGCTTTTGTAGATTGTATTAGTATTGATGTATATCCAGTACTCCGGTTCAATCTTATACTAGATGCTGTTTTTCAATTATGATTGTTTTAATATAGTCTCTGGGCGTTACTTTTAGGTAAGCTCTGAAACTAGTGGTGAAATAAGAAAAAGAGTTAAATCCTGTTTCCTCAACTAAATACTGTATATTTCTCTCTCCTAAGTCAATCAGATATACAGCATAATCAAGTTTAAACTCCCGAATATACTGACTGATATTTTTATTAGTCAATTTTCTTACTCTTTTATCTAATGTTGACTTACTAATAAACAGTTGATTAGATAGCTCGTTGATATTAATTTTTGATTTTACGTTTTTTGTAATTATCTCATTAAGAGTTGTTAAAAAATCCTTTGTAGACAGTTTAACAGTTACTTTTGAAAACGGATCAGGAGAATATTTTTTCTCTATATTTTTTTTTAGTTCAACAACATTTCTAATTTTATAGATCAGCTCCTGAACTTTAAAGGGTTTAGTGATAAAATCATTGACTCCATTTTCCAATTGCTTAAACTTAATATTATCATCTATATTTGCGGTGATAACAATAAACGGTATAGTTTTAAACTTACGGTTTTTTCTGATTTTTAAAAACAGTTCCTCACCATCTATAATTGGCATCATTAAATCACTTATGATAACATCAGGGATGTTATTTTTAAAATAAAGTAAAGCATTAGCTCCATCTTTAAGCCAATTTACTTCAAAATCACTCAAAACCAGAAGTTCTAACATTGCTTCCCCCAAAGCGAGGTCATCCTCAATTAACGCAATCTTTGTTTTTAAATTTATCACTAAGTAAAATTAGTTAATTAAATTTTAAGTTATTCGTTTTTTACTTTAACTTATAAGTAGTTAAATCATTTCTCCGTTACCTTTTCTATATTTTCGTTGCTCATTGATAATGATATTTTTGTAGCGTCAAACAAATTCTTTAATATAAATTGTACTGACCTCACTGCCACCGGACAAAAGCATCTATTTAATATTTTTAATAAAGTCATTTTAGCTCTTTTTAAAAGACCATTCCGATGTAAACTGCTAACAAAAAAAATCATTGAAAAGTGATACTGCGAGTTTGGCATCGAGCTCTTTTTTTGCTTTGAAGCCCTTTTCAGAGCAAAATCAAAAGGTAATTCATTTTATAACGGATCATTGAATACTAATTGATAGAAAGCGTAACAGAATGGTTTTGAATTAAAAGAAAAAATATAATCTAAGACAACAGAAACGCTGCCGACAACAATTTAATAATGAATTAAATTTTATCCTAAAGAACTATTATTAAATATGCAATATTCCATTTTTAACAATAATATTAATAACACTTATAATTCACTAAATTAATCTACATAGCGTAAAATAAACAACCATTATAATGATAAAACCAAAAATAATACCCAATTTATATACTGAAAACAGCAAGTGAAGAGTCTATTGCGGTGTATTTCAAAAGCCAACAATCATTTGTTAAAAGAGACAAATATAAATGATGCACTTAACTTTTGTATCAGTGGTATTGGAGCTGAACAAGATATTGACAGGTGTTATATTTTTATTAATAAAATTATCAACGGTAACCTGAAACTTTATTATCAATATGAATGGTGTAATACTAATATTGAACCTTATCTCGGGAATCCCGCTTTAAGCGGATTATCGTATGACGAATTTCCAGGACTTTACGATTCATTATCTCTCGATGAGCCAATTTTTGGAGTAGTCAGAGATAGTGATAATACTTTATTCAAAGCTACAATGGAAATGCAAGGTATCCAATCTTACCTTTTCACTCCCATATTTTCTAACAATGATTTCTGGGGCTGGATAGGATATGATGACTGCAAAAACAAAAGACAATGGACTGAAGAAGAAGTTTATGCTCTTCATACTATTGCCAAAAACATAGGTCTTCGCCTGAATCAAGATGCAACCGCTTCGAAGTTAAAAACAAACATTGAAAAATTTGATTTTTACATGTCAAATTCTAATCAAGCTATGTGGGAATTAGACCTTGCTACCAATATTGGTTCTATATCTAATAATTGGCCGAGTATATTAGGGTATACAAATGACGAGATTTTAGATGCTTATGATTTATTCTTCGAAAATTCCCATCCTGATGAGATCGATAAAATTTCAAGTGAAATAAATAATTACATCATTGGTAAATCTAAAAATTATGGTGGTGTTAGAAGAATATTACACAAAAAAGGTCATTATGTTACAGTAAAATATTTTGGCATGATTAAAAAAGATAAAGATCAAATACCTGTAAAAATTATAGGAACGTATATTGATATCAGTGAACTGACAGATAAAGAATACCAACTAAAATTATCTGAAGAAAAATTTAGATTTATAGCTGAAAATTCTAATGATTTAATTTGTCAACATGACTTAGCCGGCAATTTTACTTATCTATCGCCTTCTTCTTGTGAAATCCTTGGGTATAAACCACAAGAATTATTGAGCAAATCTCCTTGCAATTTTATAATGAAGAAAGATTTAAAATCTATTCAAAAATATTACGAAAAGATCATTCAGAACGAACTAATTGGCGAAATATCGATTCGATTCAAAAATAAAAAAGATTGCTACATTTGGCTAGAATTGTCAACTAAAGTCATTATAACAGCAAGCAATGAAGTTGTTGGATTTCAAACCTCTTCTAGAGATATAAGTGAAAGAGTAAAAAATGAACGAATCATGAAAGTAGCATTCATTAAGGAAAAAAAACTTAACGAATTGAAGTCTCAATTTGTATCCATGGCTTCACATCAATTTAGAACACCATTAGCGGTTATTTATTCTAATTCAGAACTTCTCGATATAAAACTTAAACACTTAAGTACTACTATTATTGACGATTTTGGTGCAATAACAAAAAGAATAAAAAGTGAAGTAGATAGAATGACACTACTTATGAATAATATTTTGATTTTTGGACAATATGAATCAAGAAATATCGAAAAAGAAATTCAACCTCTAAACTTTGAACAATTCTTAAGTACACTAATTTTAACTTATTTTGATAATGAAAGATGCGGTCGCAAAATTAATATGGAAATAACTGGTAGTGCGAAAATATTTTACTCAGACGAGACTTTGTTAACTCATATACTAACAAACTTAATAAGCAATGCATTTAAATATTCTGCAGGCAAAGCAAATCCACAACTGAAAATTAACTATTTAGAAAAAGAAATTGAAATTCAAGTTACAGACTATGGTATCGGAATTCCCAAAAAAGAAATGCAAAATCTTTTTACATCCTTTTTCAGAGCTTCAAACACCACTACAATTATAGGCTCTGGTCTAGGATTAGTGATTGTAAAACAATTCACAGAATTTCTCGAAGGCAAAATCGAACTGCAAAGCCAAGAAAACCTTGGAACACAAATTATATTACTATTCCCTTATGCACAAAAATAAAATTCTCTTGGTTGATGACGAATTAAACCTAAGAGAGACCATTAGTGAACTTCTTCTCTATCAAGACTACGATGTAAAAACGGCCAAAAATGGTCAAGAAGCTCTCGATATATTAGAGTACTGGGACCCCGACTTAATTTTATGTGATATCATGATGCCAGTTATGGATGGCAATGCCTTACATGAAATTATTAAAGATATTCCTTCTTTAAACACTATTCCCTTTATTTTTTTGACAGCCAAAAAAGAAACCAATCTCATGCGCAAATGCTTAATACAAGGGGCAGATGACTTCTTGCATAAACCATTTAAAATAAAAGAACTAACAACCGTGATTGAATCAAAAATCAACAGATTTGAGAAAATAAAAAACACGAGCAATAATCTATATCCTGGAAAAAGAAATTCATTTCTACATGAAATAAACACTCCGCTTAATGGAATTTTAGGTTCTATTGAACTACTAACTGGATATAAAGAACATCTGAACAAAAAAGAGGTTATGGAACTAAACAATGCCATAAAAGTTTCAGGAGAACGGCTGTATCGAACATTAACAAATGTACTTCTTTATCAAAATATTAAAAATAACTTAATTGAATTTAATGATAATTCTACTTGTGAAATCTTCAATACATTTCTACATACAAAAGAAAAAATATTTAAAATTCATGAAGGTCAGGAGAAAAGAATCACGTTCGAAATTGATAAAGCAACAATAAAAGTTAGTCAAAAACATTTACAATTTATATTTTATGAATTAATTGACAACGCATTAAAATTCTCATCTGATAATAAAATCATAATTGTTTCTGGAGAACAACATAATGATGAATATTATGAATTAGTGATTAGAGACTTTGGGATTGGTTTAAGTAAGCAGGAATTAAGCCGAATAGGCGCAGCGCAGCAATTTAATCGTGAAGAAAATGAGCATCAAGGATTAGGTCTGGGACTTTTTTTAAGTAGAATTATTGTTAAGAAATCAGATGGTATCTTTTCTATCGTCTCAAAAGTAAATGAAGGTACTAGAATAAAAATATTACTTCCTTTACATCAAAAAAACTCTAATTAATTTCAGGAAATGTTTAAAACTAACAAGTCTGAAATCTTTAAAAAATATAGGATATTAATCGTTATTTTGTTTTTTACATTGATACAAAATAAAGCTTACAGTGTAAATTGAAACACTTTTTTTAGAATTAAATTAGTTGACGGCACAATAGATTCGGATAATCATTCTTTCAAATGGCCCTTTGTAATATAACTCAAAACTTATTTGTTTTATTATCACCCAAAAATGATGAAATAATGAGATAAAAAGCTTCTACTTTAAATAAAAAACAATATATATAGCGAAAATATTTACCGAAAATACCTAAAGTAAAATTGTATCACAACTTAAAATATGAAGTCATTGTACTACCTAAATTATTAAGCAAATTCTCTTAATATTTCCCTTATAGTTGCACTAGAAATTTTAAAAACTAAAGTCAATGCGAATATTATAATAACATCCAACGTTTTTATTTATAATTTAAAAATCAATGAACAATAATATTTTTAAATTTTATATCAATTTATTAAAAGTGGTCTGGAATTTTTCGAAGATTATTTTAAAGTACGTATTTCAGGAAAAAAATGGGATCTTCAATATGTAATTACAATCCGAAATTTTCGAGATGGATCTACCACTAAAAAAGTTTTTCCTATAATGAATAAAAAAGGCCCCGATGTAAACAAAAGAAATAAAACGAGTCTGGAACAAGGTATATTTCCTAGTAAAAAACTGTACCAAAATTTGAAGTGAAATTTGAAATTAAAATAAGAAAAACCAAGGCACTACAATCACTTTAATTTCTCCGATACACAATTCGCTGGCAGATTATTTGCAAAATGGCTAATGCTTGAGT
The DNA here is from genome assembly GCF_049896525.1 of Flavobacterium sp. DSR3-2. Lineage (NCBI taxonomy): Bacteria > Pseudomonadati > Bacteroidota > Flavobacteriia > Flavobacteriales > Flavobacteriaceae > Flavobacterium > Flavobacterium sp. DSR3-2. Next base: position 275,843 of record NZ_JAFCUM010000002.1, on the reverse strand, counting down.
ACCTAAAACAAAAAAAAGCACTTCTTTCAAAGTGCTTTATAAGTATAAAACGAACTAAAACAATTTCTAATTGAAATCAAAACGCAGTCCTAACGAAACGTTGTTTTGCTTTACCAAATTCTCTTTAAACAAAGGATTCAAATCATATTTCAAGTACAAACTGGTCGATCTATATCCAATATAAGAACTCAAACCATAAATAAAATTACTGGCATTAAAATCCCCTTTAGTTCTTTCAGTAGCTTTCAAATCATTGTCATCATACTTTATAATTTGCTTTGACTTCAAATTGATTCCTGCATAACCACCGATACCAAAACGAACACTTTGATGCGTTCTGAAAAATGGTATATTGTCTTTCATTTTTTTACCCGAAAAATCAAACTCTAAATGAATTGGCGCCACTAAATATACATTTCTGAAACGAGAATCTGTAATATCAATAGAATTAATAACCAGATTAGTCTCTTTCCCATTGATTACAAAACTACGATTATCAGTAGGACGAAGATTATTGTACATTAGGGACAAGCCATATTTAGCATGAAGTAAATTGTTGTTTTTTGCGATTCTGCTATTATAAGAAACGCCTATTTCAGAAAAATCAGAACCTAAATACCTGAAATCTGATTTTTCGACACTTTTATTAGTCACCACATTATTCAATCCTGTAGCAAAAACTACCTGACTTGTAGTTCGTTTTGATTGTCGGTCTTCTTTGTCTCTTTGGCCGTTGTAAACTTTCATGGATGTAATATTGATTTCTCTTTTATTCTTCCCAATGGAATCAGTACTACTTCCTATAATGAAACTTGTACTACCACTACTATTTCCATTTTCTTCATCAAACTTTCCATCAACTTTATCTTGAATTAATTGATTTAATTTTCCCTCTTCAATAGCGACTTTTGTTTCAATATTAGCGGCGCGTTCTTCCGCTTTTTTCAATTTGAGTTCTTCTACTTTTTCTTTAGAAATTATTCCTTTTGCAACTTCTTTATCTAAAGCATCTATTTCAGTTTTTAAAGCATTTTTCTGAGTGTCCGTTATTGTTTTAATTTGATTGGCAATTGCTTTTGCTTGGGTCTCAAATGGAATTGATTTATGATCTCTTCCTTTAGTAAATCCCGTTTCAGGTGTAGTTTCATCAACTAGTTCTAAAACAATATCTTTAAACCAAACCTGACCTGTTTCATCTAATAAAACTCCGTATGAAACAGAAGTTGCATCTGCTGGTACGTGCAATACAATTTCATATTTAGCCCAATCTTTTGTGCCTTTTATGGGATTTTTGCGCATGTTATCAAAAGCCAAAACAGCCACATCATAGTAATCCACACGCATCCATAAACCAGCCCAAGATTTAATATTTTCACATTTTAAATATCCTGACATTTTTACCGTTTTCCCTAAGTATAAGTCTGGTTTTATTGTTTTCATGATTGTACCAAAACCATTGATTTTGTTTTTAATCGATTTAATGGTTAAAATATTTTCTTCTTTGAATTCGGGGTTCTTTTCAAAACTCCTTTCATAATTTGGTGACGCAGGTTCCCAATAAGTCCAGTCTAGAATATTTTTATAATTGCCTTTTTCTTGCGCATTTACTTTTGTTAAAAAGGCAGATAAAAGTAGTACTGTGATTAAAATAATTTTCCGCATAATTTTCGTTTTTTGATTGATGATTGATTTATATTTATTCTTCGTAATTTCTATTGACTAAAACTGTTTTTATGGCATTAAAATTTTTGTTGAATTTGTCCAATGCTGATTCCCTAAAAGATTGATTTAATTCTGTTTCAGCATTTGACAATAAACTGTTTGGATTTATTGAAATAGCTTTTCTAGTTTTTTCAATTGATCTATCGGCAACTTTTGGTTCAAATTTAGTATTGCTAACTTCTGCCAATAATTTTTCTGCTGAAACGTATCTATTGCCTCTTGTTGATGGAAAATTCTTGTTTTCAGAAGTATTAACTATGTCGTTATTCTCTTTTGTTGGATTGATGATTGAAACCTCCTCCTCTTTAGTATTAAGTTGTTTTGGAGACTTTTTTAAAATAGTATTGTTGGCAACAACTTCATGTTCCTGCACTGTTGTTTTTTTAATTTGGCCAGGCAAAACTGCTTCATTGATTATTTCTGGCTCATTTAAATTCCTGACCTCTTTTTTTTGTTCCAAAACTACCCGAGTATCCGTACTTATTTTTACAGTTTCAGAATTATTAAAAAAAACTGCTCCTATCAATAAAAATCCAACAAAACTTGCCGCCATAAACAACCAATGAAATTTCGCTTTTGGTTTTTCAGCCACCGTAAGCAGCTCATCCAGTTTACTCCAAGCCATTTCTGATGGTTTGATTTCCCTAGAATTTAATTGCTCCTTGAACTGTGTTTCTAAATTATTCAGTTCCATACTCATAATTTTTCATTTTACTAATCTGCCCTTGCAGCATTTTCCTTGCATGTGATAATTGCGATTTGGATGTTCCTTCCTTAATCCCCAACATAGTTGCAATTTCGTGATGTTTGTATCCCTCAATAGCATATAAATTAAAAACCATTTTATAGCCATCCGGCAAACTATCAATCATAAATTGAATATCGTCTATTGAAAATTGGCTTTCGATGTTGTTGCAGCTTTCTTCAAAATCGGTTTCATCTTCACTATATTTCAGTTTTTTTTCAACTCGGATAAAAGAAATACATTCATTTACCATGATTCTCCTAATCCAACCTTCGAAACTTCCTTTAAACTGAAAATTCTTCAAATTCGTAAACGCTTTCATAAAAGCTGTAATCATGATATCTTCGGCCTGATGAATGTCTTTTATGTATTGGCGGCAAACGCTTAACATTTTTGGAGAAAATTGGGTATAAATCTGCTGTTGCGCCTGTCGATTGTTTTCGACAGCCAACTGGATTAATTCATTTTCCCCGTGATGTAAGTTGATTACTTTCATAAATAATTTCAATGGCAAAAATCAATTTCAATTTCAATATCTCTCATTGCTATTGCAATAGATTCTTGAAATTGAACCTCATCTCTATTAACATAGACGATTGACAATGCAAAAAGGTTGCATCTGATCTATAAATTTTTTTGATTTTAAAGTTGGAATATAAAAAAAGTCAATGAAAGCCATCGGTAACGAGAGAAAATATTCTAAAAAAAAATTACTTTTTTCTTTCAATGACGTAATTAACCATCAAAATTAATGCGTCTTTAAACTCTGAATTTGGATAATTATCCAGCAATAAAAGTGCTTCTTGCTGAAATTCAACCATTTTTTGTTCCGCATAAAGCAAACCCTTATTGTTTTTTACAAAAGCAATAACTTCTTTGACGCGTTTTTTATCTTTATTATGGTTTTTAATGGAATTGATAAGCCATGTTTTCTCTTTTGAAGTACATGTATTCAAAACATAAATGAGCGGTAAAGTCATCTTTTGTTCTTTGATATCAATTCCTGTTGGTTTACCAATAGCTTCATCGGTGTAATCGAATAAATCATCTTTTATCTGGAAAGCCATGCCAATGAGTTCTCCAAATTTCCGCATGTTTTCTACCTGAATTTCATCCTCGATAACGGATCTTGCCCCTAGAGCACAACAAGCAGCAATAAGTGTCGCTGTCTTTTGTCGAATAATTTCATAATAAATATCCTCTGTGATGTCAAGTCTTCTTGCTTTTTCAATTTGAAGTAATTCGCCTTCGCTCATTTCACGAACCGCGACAGAAATAATTCGAAGCAAATCGAAATCTCCATTATCGATAGAAAGTAATAATCCCTTGGACAATAAATAATCACCAACCAAAACAGCAATTTTATTTTTCCAAAGTGCATTAAGGGAGAAAAAACCTCTTCTGCGATTACTGTCATCTACAACATCATCGTGAACTAATGTGGCGGTATGAATCAGCTCGATAACGCAAGCTCCACGATAGGTCCTTTCATTTACTATTCCAGCCGAAACCATTTTAGCAGTCAGAAAAACGAACATCGGACGCATTTGTTTTCCTTTTCTGTTGACGATATAATATGTAATTCTATTTAACAAAGCCACTTGTGAAGTCATCGATTCGTAGAACTTTTTTTCAAAAAGTTCCATTTCGTCAAAGATGGGCTGTTTTATTTGTGAAGTAATATTCATTTGAGTTCAAATATACTGCTTTCCAAATAAAAAAACAGCAACTATTTGACAGCATTCGCTTTTAAAATTTTTAGTTACAAATTACTTAAATTGACCCAAATTCTATTGATTATTTAAGTTGAATTCCACGAAATTGTATTGCTAAAAAAAATACGCCATTCAAATCAATAATTATCGCTGTGAATTTGCATAATTAGCGGACACCTTTTTATGCTTCTTTGTTGGCAAGTTGCCCACAGGCTGCATCGATGTCTTTTCCGCGGCTTCTTCGCACTTTTACCACAATTCCGCTTGCTTCCAGTGCTTTTATGTATGCATTAATTGATTCTTCTGAAGCTTGCTGAAATTCTCCATCGTCAATTGGATTGTATTCGATCAGATTCACTTTACAAGGAACGTATTTACAAAACTTTACCAAAGCATCGATTGAAGCCTTATTATCATTAATATCTTTCCAAACGACATATTCGTAAGAAATTTTACTTTTGGTTTTTCGGTACCAATATTCTAGTGATTCGCGTAAATCTGCCAAAGGAAAATTAGCACTAAACGGCATTATTCGGGAACGTATTTCATCGATTGCTGAGTGTAATGAAACTGCTAATTTAAATTTCACGTCATCATCTGCGAGTTTTTTTATCATTTTGGGAACTCCAGACGTTGAAAGCATAATTCTCTTGGGAGACATCCCTAAACCTTCCGGAGACGTAATCATTTCGATTGCCTTCAATACATTGTTGTAATTCATAAGCGGCTCACCCATTCCCATAAAAACAATATTCGACAACGGATGATTGTAATACAAACGGCTTTCTTTATCAATGGCAATTACCTGGTCGTAAATTTCAGCCGGCTCCAGATTTCGCATTCTTTTTAAGCGCGCTGTGGCGCAAAAATTACAATCCAAACTACAACCTACTTGACTGGAAACACAAGCTGTAGTTCTTGTATTTGTAGGTATCAAAACCGACTCAACTACCAAACCATCATGCAAACGTACCGCATTTTTCACGGTTCCGTCTTCACTGCGCTGCATCGTATCTACTTTAATGTGATTGATAACAAAATGTGTTTCCAGCATGGTACGTGTTCCTTTAGAAACATTTGTCATGTCCTTAAAACTATGTGCACCCTTGCTCCACAACCATTCATAGACTTGGTTACCCCGAAAGGCTTTATCATTATTAGCGACAAAAAAATCGCGTAGTTGTTCTTTTGATAAAGATCGTATGTCTTTTTTCTCAATTTCCATGCTGCAAATTTAATGACAATTTGTTGATTTGTTGATTTGATAATTTGATAACTTTGCTCTCAATTGAAAAAAGTTTAAAATAATGCATTTCATTTCCCAAGAATTAGAAGATTATATCGAACAACATTCTGAAAAAGAACCGGCTTTACTGGCGGCTTTAAACAAAGAAACTTACCAAAAAATTCTGCTGCCGCGAATGTTGAGTGGGCATTTTCAAGGTCGGGTTTTGAGTATGTTGTCTAAATTGATTCGACCGATTAATATTCTGGAAATTGGAACATATACTGGTTATTCCGCTTTGTGTTTGTGCGAAGGCATGCAGGAAAACGGACAGTTGCATACAATTGACATCAAAGAAGAATTACTTGATTTTCAAAGAAAACATTTTGACAAATCACCTTGGGGGAAACAAATCATTCAGCATTTAGGGGAAGCAGTTGGCATCATTCCAGCGCTTGACTTGAAATTTGATTTGGTTTTTATTGACGCCGATAAGGAAAATTACCTCAACTATTTTGAATTGATTCTTCCAAAAATGAATAAAGGCGGCATAATTTTATCGGACAATGTACTGTGGAGCGGAAAAGTTTTGGAACCACTGAATCCTAAAGATTTGAGCACAAAAATATTGCTGGAATACAATCAATTATTAGCAACGGATCCCCGCGTAGAAACCGTTTTACTACCTATTCGCGATGGATTAACGGTAAGCAGAGTTCTTTAATATAAAAAGTTCTATTAATAACAAATGTGCTAGCCCTGACGGAAGCGGCATCCTTTTCTAGTCCTGAGCTTTTTTCAGGACTAGAAAAGATACAGCGGACAGCAGGAAATTGCTCCTACCAATTAATAGGTTGCGGAAAATATCTTTCTTGTGCTATTTTGTATACAATAAAAATCAAAAATCCAGAAATGAATCCAAACAAATAGCCGGATAAAATGTCTAATGGATAATGCAATCCCAGATAAATTCTGCTGTAAGCAAAAATCAACGGCCATAAAAACAGAAAACCGAAAAATTTGATTTTATCTTTAAAATTAAAATATAAAAATGTCGCGACTGCCATCGAGTTTGCTGCATGTCCCGAGAAAAAACTAAATGAGTTTCGGATTTGAACGATGCGTATATACGAATTGATTTCTGGATTATTACAAGGACGTAAACGTTGGAATCCGTTTTTGAACAAATTTGTCGTTTGATCTGTAAACGTAACTAATACCGCTACAAACAATAGTAAATAAAGCGTTTGTTTTGCTCCCAGTTTTTTAAAAATAACATACAACAAAAGTAGAAATAGTGGAATCCAATTGCTTTGTTTGGTAATAAGTAACCAAAGCCCGTCATAGGTCTTTGATCCTAAACCATTTAAAAACACAAATAATTCCGTATCCAAGGAAAGAAAATTTTTCAACATTACACCTGACGTTTTATAGGTCCTGTAATGTCTTCTGTCTCTTCTTTCGCAGTTTCAATCGGAGCGGTAGTATCTGCCAATAAACTGTCTTTAGCTTTATTAATTTCGGAGGTAATATTTCCGGTGATATCGTTAAATTGCGTCGTATCACCCAATAGATTGTCCTTAGCTTTATTAATTTCTGAAGTAATATTGCCTCTGAAATCGCTCAATGATTTTGTATCAAATCCATTGGCCTCTGCTCCTTTTTGAATTTCACTTTTGATATCATTTGTAGCATTTTTCAGTTGTGCCATTGCTTTACCCATAGTTCGGGCAATTTCCGGTACTTTATCTGACCCAAAAAGCATGAGTACTATAAACATGATAAAAATTAATTCGCCTCCACCTATGCCAAACATATTTTTTTATTTTTGATTACTACAAAGATATTAAATTTTGAATCTTTGACTTTTAATTTTTTCATAAAAAAAAAGACTCTTTTCAGAGTCTTTTTTTGCAATATTTGTTTGTCTAGTCGAATTTGGACTTTACTTCTTCTTTTGGCCACGTATTATTAGTCACATCGATATCCGCCGTTTCTAACTTTGGATCTACTTGGATTTTTTTGATAGCTTTTTCAGTCGCGTAAACTTTCTTAGCGGTATCATTGTTTTTTCTCCAAATTTGAGCTGGATATTTGAACGTTTCTTTTGAATTATCATCATAAGTTAACTCAACGATAATTGGCATCAACATTCCTCCCGGTTTGTTGAACTCTACTTCATAGAAATATTTAGGCGATTTTAATTTTGTTTTTTCATCAGCTGTAAAGTTTTTATTTACATACTCCGATAATAAATTTACATCTGAAATCGCTAATGCTTTCTTATCTTTAGCGGATAATTCTTCGCTTGATCCAGGAACTAAATATATGAAAGGTCCTTTTTCCTGACCAAAACGTCCTCTTCTTACGACAGCGTCTTTTAATTCTTTAGTTGCAGCCTCAGATACGTAATATTGTTTTACTTCTTTCACTCCGATATCTACAAAATCAGTGGAGTAAAACCATCCTCTGAAAAACCAGTCTAAATCTATTGCTGATGCATCTTCCATGGTCCTAAAAAAGTCTTCCGGAGTAGGATGCTTAAATTTCCATCGGTTTGCGTATACTTTAAAAGCATGGTCAAATAATTCTCTTCCCATGATTGTTTCTCTAAGAATATTCAATCCTGTTGCCGGCTTACCATAAGCGTTTGCACCAAATTGAACTATTGTTTCAGAGTTAGACATAATAGGCTCTAAAAAATTTTGATCACCACTCATATAAGGAACAATTTTGCTTGCAGGACCACGACTGGAAGGGAAATTCGTTCCCATTTCCTGTTCGGCCATGTATTGCATAAAGGTATTCAATCCTTCATCCATCCAAGACCACTGACGCTCATCAGAATTGACAATCATAGGGAAAAAATTGTGTCCTACTTCATGCACCACCACTCCAATCATACCGTTTTTAATACGTTCGCTGGTCACTCCTTTTTCGTCAGGACGACCGTAATTCCAACAAATCATTGGGTATTCCATACCTTGATCTTCCGCAGATACTGAAACCGCTTTTGGATAAGGATAATCAAATGTATGTGCAGAATAACTTTTCAGCGTATGTGCTACAGTTCTCGTTGAAGTTTCTCCCCATAAAGGATTACTCTCTTTAGGATAAACTGAAATTGCCATTACCGTTTTCTCACTTAATTTAACTGCCATAGCATCATAAATAAATTTTCTGGAAGTGGCAATTCCAAAGTCCCTTACGTTTTTAGCGCTAAATCTCCATGTTTTCTTCTTATCAGAAAATCCTTTTTCGGTTGCTTCTGCTTCTGCTTGTGTTACGATAACAACTGGATTATCGTAAGATTTCATAGCTAATTCATATCTTTTCACTTGTTCCGGAGTAAACACTTCACTTCTATTCATCAGCTCTCCTGTTGCTTCCATAACGTGGTCCGCAGGCACTGTAATATTTACATCAAAATTTCCAAAAGGCAATGTAAATTCTCCCGTTCCCCAGAACTGCATATTCTGCCATCCTTCAACATCATTATAAACCGCCATTCTAGGATAGAACTGAGCAATTACATATAACTTATTTCCGTCTTTTTCGAATAGTTCATATCCTGAACGACCACCATCTTGTCTGTAATTATTGATGTTGTAAGACCATTTGATTGCAAAAGAAAATTTTTCACCAGGTTTCAATGGCGCTGCCAAATTGATACGCATCATCGTTTGATTGATGGTATACGACAATGAGTTTCCTTTAGCATCTTTCACAAACTCGATGTTGAATCCACGCTCTAATTCTTGTTTCAAAAATTTATTAGCAAAGTTTCCTGCCGGAAAAACCTGTTCCATTCTTTGGCTTTCTGCCAATGGAGTCTGTGAGTTTTTCGCAGCTTGATTTTGGTCTAATTGTACCCATAAATATTCTAAAGTGTCCGGGGAATTATTGTAATAGGTAACGGTTTCGGAACCGCTTAATCTAGAATTTTTGTCGTCAAGCTCAATGTTGATTTTATAATCCGCTTGTTGTTGATAATAAGCTGGACCTGGTGCCCCTGAAGCGGTACGAAACATATTAGGGGTTGCTAACAAATCATACATTTGGCTAAACTTATTGGTGTCGTACTTTCCGGCTGGTTTTGGCGCGACTGGTGCCGTTTTTTCCTGTGCAAACAATAATGCAGGGAAAAATAATAATAAAGATAATTTTTTCATAGTTGGAAATCTGGTTATTTCAATGTGTGAAAATAATAATTTTAAGTAGATGTATCTAAATTAATTAATATTTTAACACTTCCTTGGACGAAGACTCTGTAAAAAGTAACGTGTTTTTGACTCCCAAAACATTAAAATGCATAATGTTCTGTTGCTCTGAATTACCTTCGGTAATTACTGCATTATAGATTTGCAGCGCATTTATTTTTTGGATTTCTTTCATGCTGAAATAACAGATGAGAACATCGCCTTCCATCTCTTTACTTAAAAAATTGACGGGCTTTGCCTGACCGTTTACCTTGATGTAGAATTTTTCATTGAAGTATTTTTTCAAAAGAGTTACATCTTCAATAGTTTCATTTTCTGAACCCAAATTAATTCTCTTACCATACTTTTTTCCAATGGCATTATTTAAATCATCAACGAATATACGAGCTGTTATTTGAAGCATTTTCTTTTCCGGAGCGTAATTCACTTGATACAATGCCACATAAAACTTATGTACATTAAAAGATGCTAACGTTAAAGACAGTAACCCAAAAAAAGTAATTAAGATTGTTTTTTTCATTTTTGTGTAGTAGTAATTCTTTTAAATTCTTCGTTCTTGGTGATTAAAAAATCAATTAGTAAAAACTCATCTTCTTCTTTCAAAAGATTTTTTGATTTTGGATCGTTTTCGCAATAATCCAGAAAAAGACCAATTTCTTCAGTTTTCAACTTCAAAGTATTGGTAAAAAAATAGCGGTCCAAACCTTTGGAAACTGCGTCAGAAAAATCTACTCGCGCATTCAATCCTGCTTGTTCAGCCGAATCTTTTTTAAATACTTTGGAAACCATCTTAAATATTTTAACAAAATCCATTCCATTTTCTATAGTTCCGTCCGAAGGCATGGTTCTGTTTACCGGGGAAGATTTCGCATCGTCAGTAAATTGCATTTCTACAATTTCTTGAGAATTGCCAATGGCTGGCTTTATATCCGTTTTACCTTTTACAATTACTTCTTTCAAAACTGTAGTTTGCATTTCTAAAGCAACCACAAACAACGGTTTAGAAAAATCTTTCCCCTGCAGTACTATTTTTTTGGATTTAAAAGAAGGGCTCGAAACCAGCAAAGTATCTTTGGCCTTAGCCAAAATGTCAAAAAAACCCTGATTGCTGATAAAAGTTCTCGTTTTCGAATTTAGATTAAAAACATAACCGTTGTCCACCAAAGCTAATTCATTTACAAACTGACCGTGCAGTGACTTTCTGTTTTCGTTTTGCCCAAAAGAATGTTGGCAAAAGAAAAGCAAACAAAGAATTTTTATTGTCGTTGTCATCTCGATGTTTTAAGTTTTGTGTTTTTTATTCCAGTCAATTTTCATTGTTTAGTATGTCTTTGTATTCTTGCGCCAAAGCTACCATAAAAAACGAGGTTCTTTCTTCATTTTTGGATTCTAAAACTTTCAAAAAATTTTCATTTTCCACGATGAAATATTTAAACCCATTTACGTAATCATTTGCAATTCCAAGTTGAACCGTAAAGTATTCTTGACTGAACAATTCAGAAATCAATTTAATAAAGTTTTCTTTTTTCTCCAAAATAACTAATTTCTTAAGCCGTTTCGTTCTTCCATTGATCTTGTTTATTAACGGATCTAGTGGCATCGAACCACCTAAAAGCTGCAATAATTCTATCGGTTTGAAATCTCCAGCGGTTCTCAACCTTCGTTCTGCAGGACTATATTTCACCGGATCTCTAGTTACAACACCCAATGAAAGCGCGTTAATTTCATTTTTATTTACAATTACCTCCTTCAATTCTGTAATTTTAGGCTCCAGAATAATTGACATCTTCCCAAGTTCAAAATCACTAAAGCTAATTGTTTTCCTATACTTTTTAAGATTTACAGCAGTAAAGACCAATATGTCATTGGCTTTCGCCAAAATAAAAAATTCTCCAGAACTATTTGTTTGCGTTGCTTTTCCGTTTGTTAAATTTAAGATATTAATTCCATTTACGCCAACAGAATCTACGCTGATTTTTCCTTGCAGCAGCTTTTCATCGAGAGTTTGTCCCAAAGAAATCTGGCACAGTAATAACAACATTCCCGTTAAAATGCTAATTATTTTCAAGGACTATTATTTCGTTATAATTTTCTGCAAGTTTGACAATTAAATACATAACCAGTGTCTTGTTTTTATCTCGTAGTGCGTTTGCAAAAGCAGCATCATCCACACAATAATACTGGAATCCTTTGATATAATCCTCCGGTATTCTTAATGTTTCCGTATAATATTTATCTTCAAAAAGCACATCAATTCTCGCCAATAACTGTTCTTTCTTCTCAATTATAATTTCTTTTTTCAGCATGGCTTTTCGTCCTGAAATAGTGTTCAGCAATCCATCGATTCCTCCACCGGAAGTTGCGGTGTATAATTTTCTTTCAGCAGCGCTGTATTTTTTTTGACCGTACGGAATAATGCCTAAACTCTCGGCCGAAATAGCAGATTCATTGACCACAACCTCTTTCAAAACAATGCTTTTAGAAATCATCAAAACCGAAATAACTTCCTGCAGCATATCCTGTTTGTTAATTTTCCTGCGAAGACCTTCTAAATTAACGGCTGTGAAAACCAGAACATCGCCTTCTTTTACGGGAATTGTAAAAAAGCCATTAACATCTGAAACCGTTGTTTTTTCTGTTGACACATTTACAATAGTAATGCGATCCACTGCAACAGAATCTGCGGTGATTTTTCCTCGAATTTCCTTTATGATATTGGTCTGCCCAAAAGTAACTTGAACCAATAAAAGGATTATAAACTGTAGCGTATATTTAATTTTCACTGGCAATTATTTCTTTATACTTTGTTGCTAATTCTACTATCAAAAAAGTAGTCATTGTAACGTTTTTAGATTTTAAAACAGTGACAAAGCGTTCATTTTCGATGCTATAGTATTGAAATCCTTTGACATACTCCGCCGGTATTTTTAATGTACTCACAAAATAATCCGTGGCAAACAGATTCTCTAATTGTCTCAAATAGGATTCTTTCTTCTCGACTTCAAGTTCTTTTTTCAACATTTTCGTTCTTCCCGAAAACCAATTCAATAATGGATCTGCGGAAATAGATCCTCCCATCATGCTACCCACATTAGCACTAGCATTGAGGTGAGTGGCAGTATACAACTTTCGTTCTGCTGGAGTATATATTTTTTGTCCTTTGGGAACAATTCCTAATGAAACGCCGTTAATCCCATTTCGAACAATCACCTCACGCAATTGATTCATTAAAGGTGTCACTTTTACATACAGAATTCCTTGAGCAAAATGATCTTGAGTCAAAAGTAACTTAGTTTCCTTGAATTGCGATGCCGAAAACAGCAACGTATCACCCACTGCTGCCTGAATTGAGAAATTACCTTCTTGATTTGTAACAGAAGCCTTCTGTGTTTTTTTATTTATGACATAAATACCTTCCAAAACCGAAACATCAGCAGTCACTTTTCCGTATAATTGCGTTCGGGGGGCCTCTTGCGACAGAACGTTCGTCGCAGCAAAAGCCAAAAATAAATACACAATTCTAATCATCATTCAAACAGTCATTATTGACACCTCGTAAAAGTATCTTAATGCATTCCAAATTAATTATTAATGGGTTGGTAAAAAAATGTTAATTAAAAATTTGAAATAAAAAAGACCGATTTAATACCTTTGCACAAATTATCCACCAAAAATGAAAAATATACTAATCGCAAGTACCTCTACACTTGCAAACGAGAATTATCTGGAGTATTTATTACCAGAATTGCAATTGCATTTTCAAAACTGCAATACGATTCTTTTTATTCCTTACGCTAGACCTGGCGGTATTTCGCATGAGGAATATACCACAATGGTAAGCTTAGCTTTCGCCAAAATAAATAAAAAAGTAATCGGAATTCATGAATTTGAGGATGCCGTACAAGCAATAAAAAATGCAGAAGGAATTTTCACGGGCGGCGGAAACACATTTGTACTCGTATTGCAATTACATAAGAACAATGTTATGGAAATCCTTTCGGAAGTTGTGAAAAACGGCACTCCTTATTTAGGAACAAGCGCAGGAAGCAATATTTGTGGACTTACAATGCAAACTACTAACGACATGCCCATTGTTTATCCGCCAAGTTTTAAAACTCTGGGATTAATTCCTTTCAATTTAAATCCTCATTATTTAGACCCCGACACCAGTTCCAAACACATGGGCGAAACCAGAGAAACCCGAATTATGGAATATCATGCTTTTAATACTGTTCCGGTTTTAGGTTTGAGAGAAGGCAGTTGGCTTGACGTAAAAGGAGATAAAATCATTTTGAAAGGCAATCTTACCGCCAGACTCTTTAGACAAAATCAAGAAATTGAAGAATTAGAAACGGGAACTGATTTGAACTTTATAAAGTAATGTTGAAAAATTAAATAAAAAAAGCCGAAACAATTAAGTTTCGGCTTTGAAGAGTTAAAGCCGAGACTTCCCATATCAATCTCTTAAGCGGATATTTCAAATCTTCGGGACTCGCACAACCTTAAAATAAAAAACCTCAAACAAAAGTTTGAGGTTTTTGGAGCGAAAGACGAGGCTCGAACTCGCGACAACCAGCTTGGAAGGCTGGAGCTCTACCAACTGAGCTACTTTCGCATTATAACAATAAAATAAAATCTCAAAATAAAACTTGAAACTTAGAGCGAAAGACGAGGCTCGAACTCGCGACAACCAGCTTGGAAGGCTGGAGCTCTACCAACTGAGCTACTTTCGCATTAACAACGGTGCAAATATAATTAATAAGTTTACTTCAATGCAAGTTTTTTTCTTAAAAAGTCGCAAACACACTCCCAGAGTTTCTTTTATTTAAGGAGATACAAATCATAAAGAATTTAATATGAAAATATTATACCTTTATAATACCCAAAAAATATTTTTACAAAACAATGAAAAACATCAAACAAATAATTGCTTTGAAGACATTTCCGGCACTACATGTTGTTCTTTGGGCTGAAAAACTCATAGAAAGTTATCGTTTTGATAGCAATACTTTAAAAACTACCGTTCATTCTGGACTTTATGGCTCCGACAATCTCTTGGAAGTGATTTCCTTATTTGAATCAAAAAATGATTCGTTTACCATTGAAAAACAATTACAAATTCATGGAATATCCGTTTTGAAACAGCATTAAAAAAAAATTTCGGCGAAAAACTGATTATTTATGCTGAAAAATAATACAGTAAACAAAAACCAGATTTAATCTGGCTCAATATCACAAAGGAATCCATTTGTTTTTGTGCAAAAATGGAATACCAAACAAAAGGACTGCCTTTTGAAATACAAGGAGTCGAGAAACATATTGTCATGTTTAAAGCTATAAATGATGAATAATTTATTTCTGATTGTGTTACTGTGCATCTTTATAAGCTGCAAGAAAGAAGGACTAAAAAGTGAGGTAATCTTGAAAAAAGAGATTGTAAAACCTCGTGTGCAACCGGAAGGAAAACCAACTAACATTGATTCTGCTGTTGTAATTTCGTCGCACAACAAAGTGCTAAAGGATTTTTATAGCTCCACAAATTACAGAACGGTTTGGCAATCAGAAAAAAAGAGGAAAATAGTTTTAGCCGAGCTTCTCAAATCAAGTGAAGAGGGACTCAATCCGGAGGATTACAACCTAAAAACATTATATGATTTTGAAAAAAGAGCAACAACTTTAGACTCTTTAGACATTGTAAAATATGATATTTTATTGACCTCCTGTTTGCAAAAATACATCTCACATCTTACTAATGGAAGACTAAATCCCCGAAAATTATACAAAAACTGGGATTTGAAAGAAAACTATATTGACTTAAATGCAACTGTTGCCCTATTACTTCAAACCGATTCTTTGGCTTACACAATAGAACAACTGAAACCCAATCATATTGTTTACAAAAGATTAAAAAAAGCACTTCGACAAATTAATACTTTTCCAAAAGATGATTTCAAGCCGATAAAATTTACAAAAATAATAACGACTAATGACACCAATCCTTCCCTAATTGCCATCAAGAAGAGATTAATTTATTGGAAAGAATTGCAACCTAAAGACAGCCTTTCCCCGATTTACGATGAAGAAACGGTAAATGCCTTAAAAAAATTTCAAAGTCGGCACGGTTTAGCCGCAGATGCAAAAATTGGAGCAGGAACAATTGCATCTCTCAATTTTTCTAAAAACCAACGAAAACAACAAATTCTCGTAAATCTGGAACGCTGGAAATGGTATCCAAAACAAATGGGAAAGGAATACTTAATCATTAATATTCCTGATTACAAGTTGACACTGGTTAACAACAACGATACGTTGAGAACGCACAGAGTCATCGTGGGAAGAGCAAAAAGAAAAACACCGGTATTGAGTTCTAAATTGACACAAGTCGTTTTTAACCCAACTTGGACGGTTCCGCCAACCATCCTGAGAGAAGATGTAATTCCTGCTATTCTAAAAAGCCGAAACTACTTGACTCAATCAAATATTAAAGTTTACGATAGTAATGGAAGAATTGTAAGTCCTGATGAATGGCAATCGTCTCAAGCTATAACGTATCGCTACGTGCAAAGCCCGGGTACTTTCAATTCGTTGGGCATGGTAAAAATTATTTTTCCAAATCGTTTTTCGGTTTATTTACACGATACGAATCACAGGGATTATTTTGACAAAATAGACCGTTCATTAAGTTCTGGCTGCGTAAGAGTAGACAATCCATTAGAATTAACAGAATATATATTAGATGACAAAGTCAATTGGAATTTGGCAAAAATTACAGAGACGTTACAAAACGAGAGAACAAAATTTGTTAACATCCGAAAAGAAATCGCATTATACTTATTGTATTGGACCGCTTGGAGCGAAAACAATAAATTGATTTTCAGAGATGACATTTACAATCTTGATGCTGCTTTGTACGATAAATTACGAAATTGATTTTGCTCCAAAATTAGAAACTCTTGAAGGATGATAAACAAAGAAACATGATTTGTCTTTTATAACGCTGATAATCTCTTTGGATAATTCAGTAGGAACAGCAGGACAGCCTTGGCTTCTTCCTAATCTGTGGTTATTTTTGATAAACGAATTAGAAACATAATCAGCCGCGTGCATTACTACACCTCTTGCTCTTGCATTGTCATTTACTCCTTTTTCTAAACCATCTAAACGAAGTGACGTGCCGTGTTTGCCATTGTAAATTTCACCTGTAGCATAAAATCCTAAACTGCTTTTAAAAGATTCAGCTGCATTTGAAAAATTATTAGCGAATTCTTCGCCTGTATTTCTTCCATGAGCAACAAGAGAGTGAAACAATACATTTCCCGTAGTTAAATCAATTACCCAAAGTCTTTTGGTATTAGATGATAAACTAAAATCGACCAAAGTTAAAATGTCTTTCTTAATCAATCCTTTTTCTTTCAAAGAATAATATCCTTTCAAGGCAACAGCAAAACTTTCTAGTTTTGGTAACGCAAATTTGTCGGAATGTAAGCTGCTGTAAACCATTTCAACCTTTGCATCTATACTTGAGGCCATTAATTTTCCAGAAGTAATTACTTCTGCGTGTGTTGCAGATTTACTGTTTTTTGGTTCAGAAGAATTTGGTTTGCTAGTAGAAAATGAAAACAGCAAAAACAAAACAGCAGGAAATATTTTATATATCATTGATTCTTTTTAAGTTAAACTTTATTTCTCGGTGGCAAACCTACACATAATAGCACCGTAAAAACAAAAATTATAAAAACTTTAATCTTAATATAACAAAATATAGTGAAAAAAATTGTTTAAACGCAAGAAAATAAAAATACATTATCTACTATTTTTGTTATTTTTGCCCACATACAACAATAATTCATGTCAAAACGTATTTATTTATCATTACTTTTTTTAATTATTTGCAGTATTAACACCTTTGGTCAAAAAAAGACACTTCAAGCAAAATCCATCATAGAAAACATTACAATCGACGGAAAGATCAATGAGAAAATCTGGGAATCGGCTTCAATTGCTTCAGATTTTATCATGTTTGAACCTGATAATGGAAAACCCATAAACAATGATAAAAAAACAGAAGTAAAAGTGCTCTATGACAATGATGCTATTTACATATCGGCAATGCTGTATGATAACGAACCCGGCAAAATTCAGAAAGAAATAACTAACAGAGATGTTTTTGGGGTTTCGGATCATTTCTCCGTTTACATCAATGGTTTTAATGATGGCCAACAGGATTTTAGATTTTTCGTGAGTGCCGCAGGTGTACAAATGGATTGTTTAGCGACCGAGGATTATGAAGATTTTACTTGGGATGCCATTTGGGATAGTGAAGTTGCGATCACCGAATTGGGTTGGGTTGTGGAAATGAAAATTCCTTACGCTGCTTTACGTTTTTCAAAAGCTGACAAACAAAATTGGGGATTAAACTTTATGCGCGAAATTAAGCGGGATGTGCAAAAATATACGTGGAATAGGATTGATACTAAAATTGGGGCGGTAATTCCACAAGCAGGAATTCTTCAAGGAATTGAAAATATACAAACTCCAACTCGACTTTTCTTGATTCCGTATTCCTCTGCTTACTACCAACAAAGTGATATTGGTTCAGGTATTACTTTAAAAGCTGGGTTGGATATAAAATACGGCATCAACGATTCCTTTACATTAGATGCAATTTTGGTTCCTGATTTTGGACAGACAAAATTTGATAATGCAATATTATATTTAGAACCTTTCGAGCAACAATTAGAAGAAAACAGACCTTTTTTTACTGAAGGAACTGATTTATTTAGCAAAGGAGGATTGTTTTATTCTCGAAGAATTGGTGGCGGTTCCACTACTGAATTACTCCTTGCCAATGAAGAAGAAACCATTAATTATCCAAGTACCGTAGATTTACTGAATGCCATAAAAATATCAGGTCGTACTGAGAAAGGATTAGGAATTGGATTCCTGAATGCCGTTACTGAAAAAACAAAGGCTACTATAAAAAATAATGACACAGGAGAAATTAGAAAAGAAGTAATTGAACCATTGACTAATTATAATATGTTTGTTTTGGATCAGCGTTTCAACCAAAACTCATCTGTTTCTTTTGTAAATGCAAATACCACCCGAAATAGCGATTTCAGAGATGCAAATTCCTCTGCTTTGTTATTTGATTTAAACACAAAACAAAATACCTATAATTTGTATGGAGATTTCAAATACAGCGTTATCAACGCAATTGAAGATTACGATGGTTTTAAAACCGAAATAGGTTTTGCAAAAACGAGTGGGAAATATCGTTATGGGTTTTCCGGAAAATATGTTTCAGAAAATTATGATATTAATGATTTGGGAATCAATTTTTATTCCAATTATCATAATGCTTATGCCAATGGAAGCTACAGAATTGTAAATCCAACGAAACTTTTTAATACTTTCAGGATCAATCAATATATTAATTTTGAAATGGACAACACCTCTGGAAAATTACAAACCGGAGCTTTTGGCACAGAAATTAAAGCAAGAACTTTAAGTAACGACGCTTTAGAGTTTGTTGTTGAATTTTCACCATTCAAAACATATGATTTTTACGAACCCCGTGAATATGGTAAATATGTGTTTTTGCCACAAAAAGTTTTTGCAGTTGTAAATTTCACTTCCAATGACAATAATCCTTTCACCATCGTTCTGCAACCGTCAGTAACAATATCTAATGAGAAAGACAGAAACGTTTATGGGTTGTACATAAGTCCAAAATACAGATTTAATGACAGATTTTCTCTTACTTATGTATTGGAATATTTTAACAAAACTAACGATCGTGGCTGGGTTGATACTGACAAAACCGAAATCTTTTTTGCCGAACGTACCAGAGAAACTGCTCAGCATGATTTTACTGGGAAATATGCTCTCAACAACAAAATGACCATCAATCTAACCATACGGTATTATTGGTCGTATTCTAAAAACCATGAGTTTTTCACTTTACAAGACAGCGGTTATCTGACCCCAAACAGCACTTACGCACAAAATAAAGATAGGAATTTTAATTCCTGGAACTTCGATTTATCGTATTCATGGTGGTTTGCTCCCGGAAGCGAAATATCTATTTTGTACCGTAATTATGGTTTAGAAAGAGCCAGCGTAGTAGAAAAAGATTTGTCCAAAAATCTTAAAAACATCTTCAGTAGTGACCTTACTAACGTGCTTTCTGTAAGCATTCGCTATTTTATTGATTACAATTCAGTAAAAAATAAATTTTAATTTTTTTAAATCAAACTGTAACATATCATTGAAAATGGAGTCTATTCATTCAAACTATTCAGTGGACTGGTGATTGCTGCCTGTGAAACTATTTTGGTTTTTATAATTTAGCATCAATCACCAATCAATCAATCGTTTCATGAAAAATCACTTCCTCTTTTGTTGTTTATTACTGTCTTTTATCGGTTACAGCCAAAAAAAAACATTACAAACCAAATTCATTTCAGAAAAAATTGAAGTTGATGGAAACTTAGATGAAACGATTTGGCAATCTGCGGCAGTAGCTTCAGATTTCATTATGTTTGAACCTGATAACGGCAAAACAATTCCTGAAAATAAAAAAACTGAAATTAGGGTATTATACGATAATGACGCGATCTACATCGGAGCGCTGATGCTCGATGACAATCCTAAAAAAATCTTAAGAGAAATTACGCAACGGGATAATTTTGGTACTTCAGACGTTTTTGGTGTTTTTATTAATGGGTTCAATGACGGACAGCAAGATTTTCAGTTTTTTGTAAATGCTGCTGACGGTCAGGCCGATTGTATCACTACTGATACTAATGGCGAGGATTATTCATGGGACGCAGTTTGGAAAAGCAAAGCTGTTATTACGGATAAAGGTTGGGTGGTAGAAATGCGGATTCCGTATGCTGCACTGCGTTTTTCTGGAGAAAACAAACAAACTTGGGGACTTAATTTTTTCAGAGAAATAAGACGAGACCGTCATAAATACACTTGGAATTTCATTGATTCTAAACTAGGAACTTTCACCCAACAAACCGGAGTTTTGGAAGGAATTGAAAACATAAAACCACCTACCCGACTTTTTCTTTTACCATATTCTTCTTTTTATGTAAATGCTGACGCGAGACAAAAAACATACGGAACGCTTAAAGGCGGACTGGATTTAAAGTATGGAATAAATGACGCTTTTACTCTGGATATGATTTTAATTCCTGATTTTGGACAAACAAAATACGATGATCAAATCCTAAATTTAGGTCCATTTGAACAACAATTTAATGAAAACAGACCTTTTTTCACGGAAGGAACTGATTTGTTTAGTAAAGGTAATTTAGTATACTCGAGACGAATTGGGGGAAACCCAACCAATTATCCAACCGCTGGTGCCAATGAAAAAATTATTGACAATCCAGCAAGTGTCAACCTTATCAATGCTTTTAAAGTTTCTGGCAGAACTAAAAATGGGTTGGGAATAGGAATTCTGAATGCTGTTACCGAAAAAACTTTCGCATCATTTCAAAATATTAATACACAAGAAATACGAAAAGAAGTAGTGGAACCACTGGCAAACTACAATGTTTTGGTACTAGACCAGCGCTTTCGCAAAAATTCCTCCGTTGCATTTGTAAACACAAATGTTACCAGAAACGGGAGTTTTAGAGATGGAAATGTGACGGCATTAGTCTGGGATTTGAATACCAAGAAAAACACTTACAACCTTGCGGGTGATTTCAAATACAGTTACATCAATCGTGCAGAAGATAAAAAAGGAATTAATTCCCAATTGAATTTCTCCGAAACCAGTGGCAAATTCCGTTATGGTGTGGGAGCTGACATCACAACCAAAGATTTTGACAACAATGATTTAGGAATCAACTTTGAGACTAACTATTACAGTCTATATGGTAACGGCAGTTATCGAATCCTTAATCCAACGAAGTATTTTAACTCCTTTAATGCCCGAATAAACACGTATTCGCAATTTCAAAAAGAAACCGGTAAGTTACAGTCCGGCAATATAAACTTCCAGATTAATTCGAATACTAAAAAAAATCATTATTTAGGAATAGGCTTTGATGTTAACCCTATCGAAACTTATGATTATTATGAACCGAGAACCACTGACAGATACGTTATAAAACCTACAAAGATTGGCGGATTTATATACATTTCAACCAATTACAACAATAGTTTCGCTTTTGATTTTAATCCATCTTACGCTGTTTTTGATGAGGCTGGAAGAAATTCCTATGGTTTTTCTGTGGGTCCAAGATATCGTTTTAATGATAAATTATCATTGAACTATAACTTCAACTTTTTTAGACAAAACAATAATAAAGGCTACATTGACAGCATTAATGATGACCTCAATTCAGCTACGCCAAATACTATAATTTTTGCGAATAGAAATGTAATTACGTATTCCAATGCGCTTTCCGGGAAGTATTCACTGAACAGTCAAATGACATTTAATATTGCTTTACGTCAATACTGGTCGTATGCCGAAAATAAAAACGCTTTATCATTATTACAAAACGGAAGACTGGCTGATTTTGCGGGATACACAGACAACAAAAACTCGAGTTTTTATTCCTGGAATGCTGATTTGTCTTACTCTTGGTGGTTCGCGCCGGGAAGTCAAGTTTCAGTTTTATATCGAAATAATTCAGGCGGTTTTGACCGAAACATCAATAAAAAATTTACTGAAAATATCACCAATTTACTGAATAACGATGCCTTGAGTCATGTTTTCTCGATAAGTGTGCGATATTTTATAGATTACAATCAGGTTAAGAATAAATTCTAAATGCATTAACTATAAAAAAGATAACTATCCGCAACAAAATAATCATTTTTTGTTGTGGATCACCGCTGAATGTATAATAGTGATTTCCATTCATTCGAACATTTTTAGAAATACTTTACCTTTGTTTAAAATAAAGTACAATGAACAAAAAAGTAATTCTTATGATTTTGGACGGTTGGGGAAAATCTCCTGACCCTAAGGTATCAGCAATTGACAATGCCAACGTCCCATTTATCAATAGTCTCTATAGAAATTATCCAAGTGCTCAACTTCGAACAGATGGTTTAAATGTTGGACTTCCTGACGGCCAAATGGGAAACAGTGAAGTAGGTCATATGAATCTAGGTGCCGGAAGAATTGTATATCAGGATTTAGCCAAAATTAATCTTGCTGTTGCACACGATACTTTAGCCAAGGAGCAAGTTTTAGTTGATGCCTTTACGTATGCCCGAATAAACAATAAAAAAGTACACTTTTTAGGTCTGGTTTCAGATGGTGGCGTACACTCTCATACTTCTCACTTACGTGGCTTGATTGACGCGACGCAACAACACGGATTACAAAAAGTTTTCGTTCACGCGTTTACTGATGGTCGTGACGTAGACCCAAAATCCGGCAAACATTACATTCAGGATTTACAGGATTATATCGTTAATACAACCGTAAAACTAGCTTCGGTTGTGGGACGTTATTATGCAATGGATCGTGACAGACGCTGGGAAAGAGTAAAACTCGCCTACGATTTATTGGTAAACGGAATTGGAACACATTCAAGAAATGCAGTCGCTAACATCGAAGAAAGTTATGAAGTAAATGTAACCGATGAATTCATTCACCCAATGGTTATGGTCGATGAATATGACCAACCATTAGCCACAATTGAAGAAGATGACGTGGTTATTTTCTTTAATTTCAGAACGGACAGAGGAAGAGAATTAACGGAAGTATTGACTCAAATGGATTGTCATGAACAAAACATGCACAAACTCAATTTGTATTATGTTACACTAACCAATTATGACGAAACGTACAAAAACGTAAAAGTCGTTTATAATAAAGATAATATCACGGAAACGCTTGGTGAGGTTTTGGAGAAAGCTCACAAAAAGCAAATTCGTATTGCCGAAACGGAGAAATATCCTCACGTGACTTTCTTCTTTTCCGGTGGAAGAGAACGGCCTTTTATTGGCGAAAGCCGTATTTTGAAAAACTCTCCAAAGGTTGCCACTTATGATTTGCAGCCTGAAATGAGCGCTTCTGAATTGACTGTTGCTTTGATTCCTGAATTGGAAAAAGAAGAAGTGGATTTTGTTTGCCTGAATTTTGCTAACGGCGATATGGTAGGACATACCGGGATTATGAGTGCAGCGATAAAAGCATGTGAAGCCGTTGATAAATGCGTAGAAAGTGTAATCACGACAGCATTAGCCCACAATTATACAACCATCGTAATTGCCGATCACGGAAACTGTGAGACGATGATTAATCCTGACGGAAGTCCAAATACCGCGCATACTACAAATCCTGTCCCAATTATTTTAGTGGATAAAGATTTAAGGATCATTCATGATGGAGTTCTTGGTGATATTGCTCCAACTATCTTGGAATTAATGGGAATAGAAAAACCCGAAGCAATGACTTGTCATTCTTTACTATAACCTATTTATATATATTTAACAAAGAGCTACTCTTAACACGAGTAGCTTTTTTTATAAATAAAAGTTAAATACCATTATTGTCAATAGTATTACTATTATATTCGCAATTAATATGTAGGTTTTGTAACAACAGGCTGGATTCGTGACACTAGCGATCGAGTGAATCTTAAATAATCGTTGTTAACACTGCCTTAATAGTAACAAAAAACCGACTAAATATAATAAAATGAAAATTATATACACTATCGCCGTTATTCTTATTGCCCATTTGAGCTTTGGGCAAATATCTAATTCAAATGATATCAAAAAGGAGTTTACAAATATTGAACTAGCATTAAAGGATCCGGATAAAGTATTTCGACTGAACTTGAGTAATCAAACATTAAAACTAGACGGTATTAGTTGGTCAAAATTTATTAATCTTGAATACCTAAGTTTGAAAAACGATCACTTAAAGGAACTTCCAAAGGAGATAATCCTTTTATCAAAACTTAAAATATTAGAATTAAGTGGAAATGATTTTTCAGTATTACCAGAAGATTTTTGGAAGTTAAGAAGCTTAGAAGAACTGTTTTTAAATGATGAAAAGAATTTAAATTTAGAGGCAAACATCAAAATAATGAGCAAAATGCCTTCTTTGCGAATATTGCATTTAGAAAATGACAATTTAAATAGTGTACCAAATACTATTGGTAGTTTGAAAAATCTAGAATTTTTATATTTAAATAACAATCAATTCAATGAGATTCCAAAAGAAATCAAACAATTAGAGCATTTACAGTTCTTAGATATGCGTTATAACAAAATCATAGTTCCAAATCGTTCTGAAGAAAATTTGAATTTTGGATTTAGAATCAAACTGTAAAAAACAAAATAAGAAAAGTAAATTTTTTGGTAGTAGCAAAACTTAATTATTTATCGTATCTGATTTGTTTTAAAATAAAACCCAATCACGTTCATTTTAATTTTAATGTTGTTGTTTATCAGTCGCAAACTAAAGAGATACAAAAGAGGTACGTTCAAAGGATCACTTTTATTCTGATTTTGCAGTAGTATCTTTAACCGTTTTGTTTCTTCTGCGGTGCTTTTTACAAGAAATTTATTAGTCTTCAATCCACTAATTTTAATCTTTACAGTATGAGACTTCATAATTATATTTTATTTAACGAAAGGCTTTTTTAAACACCGCATTGCTGAAACAATTATACAAACATCATCGATTATGAATACCATACTAGCTAACGTAAAGATACAAGTCAACGAAAAAATATACGTTAAGAATCCAGAAACATCTCCTTTGGGCAAAAAAATCATCGAACAAGGAATTATTTTAATTGACGAAATTGGATTTGATAATTTCACATTCAAAAAATTGGGTGAAAAAATTGGTTCCAATGAAAGCTCCATCTATCGATATTTTGAAAATAAACATAAATTGTTAATTTATTTATCCTCGTGGTATTGGAGTTGGATGGAATACAAACTTCTTTTTGCTACAACAAATATAACAGATCCAGTTGAAAAACTGAACAAAGCAATAACCATCGTAACTGAAAAAGTTACAGATGACACCGATACGGAGCATATCAATGAAGCCATTTTAAATAATATTATTATTGCGGAATTCACGAAAACATTTCAGACAAAAGAGATAGATCAGGAAAACAAGGAGGGTTTTTTTTTAATTTACAAAAGGGTAATCAATCGCATTGTGGCAATTGTAAACGAGGTCAATCCAAGTTATCCCTTCGCAAAATCACTAGTTTCAACAATAGTTGAGGGTAGCTTACACCAACATTTCCTCAAGGAGCATTTAAAAACCATAACCGATTGTAATGAATCCGTTACCACCACCCACTTTTACCTGAATCTTATTAAAAATGTCTTACGATAAAACAAATCACAGCTATTATGACTCCTTTAAATCGTTTTTATAAACTACTTGCATTAGATAGAAAAGATGTCTATCAAATATTTTTTTACGCAATTTTTGCAGGATTAATAAGCTTGTCTTTGCCGCTGGGAATTCAGGCAATCACCAACTTTATTCAATCCGGAAGAGTAAGTGCTTCCTGGATAGTTTTAATTATTTTAGTAATTTTTGGTGTGGCATTAGTTGGGATTTTATCTTTAATGCAACTAAGAATTACCGAAAATTTGCAACAAAAAATATTCGTCCGTTCCTCATTTGAATTTGCGGCCCGATTGCCAAAAATAAAAATGGATCAATTGTACAATTCGTATCCGCCAGAATTAGCCAACCGCTTTTTTGACACGATGACCATTCAAAAAGGAACTTCTAAACTATTAACTGATTTTTCAGCGGCGTTGTTACAAATTGTTTTTGGAGTAATTTTACTATCCTTGTACCACCCTTACTTTATTGTATTTGGTGTTTTACTGTTTTTCCTTTTGTATTTTATATTCAAATTTTCCTATAGATCAGGACTGGAAACCAGCTTAAAAGAATCAAAATTCAAATATAAAGTTGCGGGTTGGCTACAAGAATTAGCTCGAAATAATTACAGTTTTAAAAATGACCTTCATTACAATTTTGGCTTGCAAAAAAACAATGATATAGTAAGTGATTACTTAAATTATCGAGAAAAACATTTTAACGTAATCAAAAGGCAATTTAGCCAGTTAATTATTTTTAAAATATTGATTACCGGGAGTTTATTATCTATCGGTGGTTTTTTGGTCCTATCACAGCAAATGAACATAGGACAATTTGTAGCAGCAGAAATTATTATTTTATTGGTCATCAATTCAGTCGAAAAAATAATTGTTGGACTGGAAACATTTTATGACGTCCTAACTTCTATCGAAAAAATAGGACAAGTAACTGATCTCGAATTAGATGAAGAAACAGCATTCGACAGCGATATTTGTTACGCTAATATTTCATTAGAAATAGAAAATCTTACTTTTAAATTTCCCCATTCAAACAAAGAAATATTGAGTAATTTGTCATTAAAAATTGAACAAGGAGAAAAGATAGCAATTGAGGGACCAAATGGCTCTGGAAAAACAACGCTAATCCGAATATTATCTGGTTTATTACAACCTACGTCCGGTACTTTTTACATAAATGACGATACCTTTAGAAAAATTAACTTGAAACAATATCGTTCACAAATTGGCGGTGTTATACACGGTGAAACACCATTTGAAGGAACACTATTAGAAAACATTACCTTTAATAGCAACTCCGTAAGCAATGAAAATCTAAAATGGGCTATTGAGGGCGTCCAACTTTCCAGCTTTGTTAAAACACTCTCAAAGGGTCTCGATACTCACATTTTTCCAGAAGGTAAACAATTAACTTCTTCTGACGCTGAAAAAGTACTTCTGGCCAGAAGTATATTACACAAACCAAAAGTGCTTTTTTATGAAGACCCAACGGACATGATGGACATTAAAGTTGCTAATGAAATTATTGATTTCCTTACTTCCGATAAAAACAACTGGACGATAATCGTTTCCTCAAAAAATCCATATTGGAAAACCAAATGCAATCGCATTATCACCATGCAAAATGGAGCTATTCAACTGGATTTAAAAAATAATTAGTCATGCTAAACATATCTGATAATAGAACAAAACTGCAGCCATTAGATCGTTTTGCTACGGTAAAAAACTTGACAAACAGGCCCCATTATAAAATTTTAAATAAAATTATCGCAGTTGTATCAATTATAGCTGTAACAGCATTGTTTCTGCCTTGGACACAAAACATTTCAGGATCCGGAAGCGTCACTACATTAAAACCAGACCAAAGACCGCAATCTATTCAAAGTGTGATTTCTGGACGCTTAGAAAAATGGTATGTTCAAGAAGGTGATTTTGTCAAGAAAGGCGATACAATTGTATTCCTTTCAGAGATAAAAGAAGATTACATGGATCCAAATTTAATTCAAAATACAAAAAATCAAATAGATGCCAAGAAACAATCATTACAATCATATAGCTCAAAAGTAACTACACTTTCAGGTCAAATAGAAGCCATTGAAAGAGAAAAAGTCTTGAAACAGGAACAAGCACAAAATAAAATCAAGCAATCTCGCTTAAAAATTGAAAGTGACAGCATGGATTTGGTAGCCGTGAAAACCCAATTAAAAATAGCCAATACACAATACAATCGCTCCGTCCAGCTGAATAAAGAAGGGTTAAAACCTTTGACTGATATTGAAGAAAAAAGGCTGAAATTACAAGAAGTGGAAGCTAAAATTATCACGCAGGAAAATAAATATTTAACCAGTAAAAACGAGCTTATAAACGCAAAAGTTGAAATAAACAGACTAAGCGCGGAATATGCTGAGAAAGTCTCTAAGGCCAATAGTGACAAATTTACAGCACTCAGCAGTCAGTACGATACTGATGCGCAGGTAAATAAACTCGAAAATCAATATGCCAATTACAGCATTCGAAACGGCATGTATTACATCAAAGCATCGCAAAATGGCTATATTAATAGGGCTATACAATCTGGTTTAGGAGAAACTATCAAAGAAGGAACGCCAATTGCAACCATAATGCCTTCACAATATGACATAGCCGTTGAAACTTTTGTAAACCCAATAGATTTGCCACTGCTAAGCAAGGGCGAAAAAGTACGGGTTTGGTTTGATGGATGGCCCACCATTGTATTTTCAGGATGGCCCAACATGTCTTATGGAACCTTTGGCGGTGAAATTGTTGCTATTGAAAACTTCATTAGTGAAAATGGCAAATACCGGGTATTAATTGCTCCCGATAAAAACGAAGATAAATGGCCGAAACAATTAAGTATAGGAGCAGGAGCGCAAACTATTGCCTTGCTGCATAATGTACCTGTTTGGTTTGAAATTTGGAGAACATTGAACGGATTCCCTCCAAATTATTACAAACCAACGACCAAAACCACAAAAGAAAAGAAATAATGAAACACCTATTTTTAGCGTTTTTATTTTTTGGGTTCGTTGCGTCAGCTCAAGATATTAACTCAAAAGAATTCACTTACACCGAGTTTTTGGGTTATGTAAAAAAATACCATCCACTGGTGAAGAATGCCAACTTAGAAATCAATAAAGCACAAGCTAATTTGATGATGGCTCGCGGTGGATTTGATCCAAAAATTGAAGTCGATTTCAGCAAAAAACAATTTAAAGACACCGAATATTATTCTATTTTGAACAGCAGTTTCAAAATTCCAACTTGGTATGGAATCGAGATTAAAGCGGGCTTTGATAATAGTGAAGGTGTGTATTTGAATCCCCAAAATACGCTTCCCAATCAAGGCTTAACTTCGCTGGGTGTAACTGTTCCGCTTGGACAAGGTTTATTTATCAATCAGAGGATGGCGGATGTACGAAAAGCAAAAATGCAAATTCAGTTGAGTCAGGCAGAACGAAAATTGCAGGCTATTGTAGTGTTGTATGATGCTTCGTTAGCATATTTTAATTGGAAGAAAAACTTCAATGAAGTGCAATTATATGAGGAATATAACAAAAATGCGCAAGTAAGATTGAAAGGAATTCAATCGTTAATTAAACAAGGAGACAAACCTGCGATAGACAGTGTTGAAGCGGGAATTATTGTAAAAAACCGCATATTAAATTTAGAAGATTCAAAGCTTAAATTGGCTAAAGCCAAATTAGAACTCGCTAATTTTCTTTGGTTGGAAAACAACATTCCGCTTGAATTATCCGATGAATTAATTCCCGAAATTCAATTGGAATTCACGATTCAGGAAAGTTTAAAAACCAATGATTTACTGAATACGGATTTCTCCATCACCAATCATCCAAAAATAAATGCGTTGCAAAGCAAGATTGACATGCTAAATGTAGAGAGAAAACTCAAGGCTAACATGCTTTTACCTAAAATTGATGTGGGTTACTCCTATATTTCAGAACCTAGCTATCTTGATAATTATCAATTTGAGGATTATAAAATCGGATTGGATTTTTATTTTCCTTTATTTCTTCGAAAAGAACGCGGAAGTTTGAAATTGGCGAAATACAAAGTACAGGAAACCGAATTTACATTGGACTTAGAAAAAGTACAGTTGACCAATAAAATCAATGCCCAAAAAATGGAAATTGAATCCTTGTTAAGACAAAAAGAGCTCATAAAAAGTTTGGTTCAGGATAATCGCACGATGTTAAATTCAGAAGAAAGATTATTTTCTTTTGGTGAAAGTTCACTGTTTTTAATAAATACCCGTGAGAATAATTTAGTAATTGCGCAACTTTCGAAGATTGCTTTGGAAAACCGCTTTTACATTTCAAATTCAGAGCTTTTTAAAATAATGGCCAATCCGGATTAAATAATTATAAAATTGTACTTTTGCAAACTGAAAATTCGAAATTATGATTATTGTAAAATCACGAGAAGAAATAGAATTAATGCGCGAAAGTGCATTGATCGTATCCAAAACATTAGGAATGATTGCTTCTGAGATCAAAGAAGGAGTCACAACGTTATATCTGGACAAATTAGCCGAAACATTCATTCGTGATCATGGAGCTGAACCAAGTTTTCTTGGATTATATGGTTTCCCAAATTCACTATGCATGAGTCCAAATGCGCAAGTAGTTCATGGGATTCCGAACAACACACCTTTAAAAAGTGGTGATGTAATTTCAGTAGATTGTGGCGCATACAAAAATGGATATCACGGCGATCACGCGTATTCTTTCGAGATAGGTGAAGTCTCTCCTGAAACTAAAAAATTATTGCAGGTAACCAAAGATAGCTTGTACGTTGGCATCCGCGAATTCAAATTAGGAAACCGCGTAGAAGATGTTGGAAACGCAATTCAAAAATATACCGAATCGCATGGTTATGGTGTGGTTCGTGAATTAGTGGGTCACGGCTTGGGCCAAAAAATGCATGAAGATCCTGAAATGCCTAATTATGGCAAAAAAGGCAGAGGAAAACTTTTTGTAGAAGGAATGGTTGTCGCGATTGAACCAATGATTAATATGGGTACCCGAAACATCAAGCAACACAAGGACGGCTGGACAATCACGACTGCTGACGGAAAACCAAGTGCCCATTTTGAACATGACGTTGCTATTATCGATGGAAAACCGGAAATTTTATCCACGTTTGCTTATGTTTATAAAGCGTTGGGAATTGTGAGTACTGAAGAAGATGAGTTTAGACAAAAACCTTTTATAATTTAAACACAGATTCCACAGATTTACACAGATTAAATTTTCAAAAAAATGGCGGAATTTTATTTAAAAGAAGAAACATACAAAATTATAGGATTGTGTATGGAAGTTCACAAAATTCTTGGCAAAGGTCATAACGAGAATGTATATGGAGATGCTTTAGAATATGAATTAAAGAAAAATGAAATTCCTTACAACAGAGAATCCAAATATAAAATATCGTACAAAGACACCATTTTACCAAGTTATTATTTTGCAGATTTTGTCGCTTTTAATGAAATTATTTTAGAAATAAAAGCAATTCAAAGTTTAACGAGTGGTGAAATAAAACAAACTTTAAATTATCTGGCAGCTTCCCAAAACAAACTAGGATTATTAGTTAATTTTGGTGAAGACAGCCTCAAATATCAAAGAATAATTCTTTAATAACAATCTAAAATTAATAAAATTCATATTTTTCACAACTGATTTATTTGTGAAAATTAGTGAAATTCGTGTTTAAATATATCAATTGACTGTGAAAAAACTCTTTAAACTTATACTCAATACCATTCCGCGGCCAATACTTATTCGTTTAAGTTATGTAGCGCGACCAGTTCTTGCATTTGCCTTAAAAGGAACAACATTCACTGATCCTATTGACGGTAAAAGTTTCAAAATGTTTTTGCCATACGGTTACGGAACACAGCGAAATAATGTGCTTTCGCCAAGTACACTCTCTCTGGAAAGACACCGCTTACTGTGGTTGTATCTAAATAAAGAAACTGATTTTTTTCAACCTGAACTCGTTTCAGGTTCTTCGGTTGCAAATATTAAAAGAATAAAGTTAAGAGATGCTGAAACAAATTCAGCATTAAAAGTTTTGCATTTTGCACCGGAACAAGCGTTTTATAAATTGTTTCGAAACCAAAAAAATCTCGATTACACGACAACCGATTTATTTTCACCGTTAGCAGATGTGAAAGCGGACATTTGTAATTTGCCTTTTGAGGATAATCAATATGATGTTATTCTTTGTAACCATGTTTTAGAACACATTCCGGATGACACAAAAGCCATGCAGGAATTGTATCGCGTTTTGAAGCCCGGTGGAATGGCAATTTTACAAATTCCACAGGATTTGTCCAGAGCAACAACTTTTGCTGATGACACCATTACGGATCAAAAAGAACGTGCTAAAATCTTTGGTCAATACGATCACGTTCGGATTTATGGCCGTGATTATTTTGATAAATTACGAAGTATCGGTTTCAAAGTAATTGAAGAAGATTACACTGATAAAATTGCACCCGAATTAGTAAAAAAATATTGCTTGGCCAAAGGGGAAATTATCCCGATTTGTTTTAAGTAATTCACCATAAAAAAACCTGCTAAAGTTAATTTTAGCAGGTTTTTAGTTTATAACTAAATTGGTTTATTTTTTTTCTGGCATCAACATTCCAATTACTTTATCTTTGGTAAGATATTTTTTGGCAATGTTCTGAATATCTTTTGCATTAACTGCATTTACAGCTTCCTCAAATTTCAAAACCTCTTCAGGACTGTTTCCATTGATGTAAGATCTTGTAAAGTTAGACAACCAGTATCTGTTTTCTTTGCTGTCTTTTCTGAAATCAGCCAGTTCCCCTTCTTTGAATTTAGCCACATCTTTTTCATCCGGTCCATTATCGATGATGTTTTGAAGTTCTTTTAAAGCGGAGGCTGTTAATTTTTCAGCATTATCCGGTCCACATGGAAAACCAATATTGAAACTATATGAACCATTTGGAATTTTATTCCAACTTCCTCTTGCGGACACGCCATATACTCCACTTTCGTTTTCACGCAATTGTTCAATCAATTTTATGGTCAATACTTCGCCAAGTGCCTGCATTGTCATGGCATCTTTAGCAGAATATTTTGCATCTCCATAATACATAATAGTTACATTACTTTTAGGATCTGTTCCTTTATTAACCACTTTTTTCAAATCTCCTTTTAGCATTCTATATCCTAAATCTACTGCTTTCTCTTTTTTATTAGTAGTAGCCAAAGATGCTAAATATTTTACGGCATATGCTTCCATAATTTTATCGTCAATGTTTCCAACGAAATAAAACTCAAAATCAGCAGCGTTGGCAAAACGCTCTTTGTATTTAGTGTAGGCTAACTTGTAATCTGTTGCAGCCCACGACTGATCCGTCGGCATAATTCCGTTGAATCTTGGATTTTCTTTATTCAGATAAGTATAAAACTCTTGTTGAAAATAGTTTTGTGGTTGCGAAGCCATATTCTTAAAGAAACTAGACTGCTTTTGTTTAAAGCCTTCAAAAGCTTCAGGATCATAGTTTAAATCCGTGAAGTACGCATACGTCATTTGGAACAAATACTCTAAATCCTTGGGAGTGGCATTCCCTCTTAAACCTTCGGTAGCACTACCAATATATGGACTTACTCGTGCAATTTTACCCGTCATAAATTTATTGATATCATTCAATTTTAATCCTGAGAATCCGGCTTCTGCCAAGGCTCCATTAGCAAATTGAACTTTTTTCATATCCTCGTTAGTATATAAATTAGTTCCACCAAGACTCACTGCTTCAAAAAGAATCTCATCATTTTTGAAATCTGTATTTTTATACGTTACCTTTACACCATTGGACAATACTAACGTTTTCGTTCCAATTTTAGCATTACTTTCACGCGTAACAATTGTACCCGGTTTAATCTCATTTCGTATTAAACTTGTAGCGACGACTGCATCTTCATAGGGCTTAAGATCATCTGTATTAATTTTCAAAGCATCAAGAACCTGTTGTTCCGTAACTTTTTTCAAACCTTCTTTTTCAGGACCAGTAAGAATAACAACACGGTTATCCTCTTTAACATAATCCTTAATCAAATTGTTTACATCCTTCAAATCAATCAAAGGCATCAATTGTTTCATCGTTTGATACGTCCATTCGATTCCGGGAACGGGCTCTTTTTCCAAGAAATTAGATTGGTATTCTCCAACAAAATTCACGGAGTTGGTTTTATCTCTGTCATTGTACGCTTTTTCAATAGCAGCAAGAAATTCTGATTTAGAACGATCTAATTCTCCTTGAGTAAATCCAAATTTCTTAGCTCTTTCATTTTCAGTCACCAACACTTTTAAAGCGCTTAATTGTTTATCTTCCTGAGACATCGCCAAAGATTGATATGCTTTTTTATTTCGGGCAAAAGTTCCTCCGTAATACGAATATCCATAAGTAAATGGCGGTGTCGCTGAGTTAGTCAATTCACCCAATCGCGTATTTAACAACGTTGAGAATAATCCCTCAACAATATAATTCTTAAAATCACCAACATTCACTACTGGTTTTGGAGCGCCGTAATCTTTGTACATCAATTGTACTTGAGCGCTTGATGCTTCTTTATCACTTTCAACAGCTACAAAAGTTTCCTTATGATTAGGAACGTCATAAAATTTTCTAGGTTTTTCATTAGCTGGATTTTTATACCCTGAAAAATGAGAAATAATCTTCTGCTCCATGGCATCAACATCAATATCACCTACGACAATTACGCTCATCAAATTTGGACGGTACCAATCCTTGTAAAAATTAATTAACGACTGGTGTTTGAATTTTTCTAAAATTTCTCTTTGACCAATTGGCAAACGCTCCGCATAATGAGATTCATGCATCATTTTAGAAATATAACGTGCCTGCATTCTTTTTCCGGCTCCTAAACCTAACCTATATTCTTCCAGAACAACTCCTCTTTCTTTGTCGATTTCTTCCGGAGTCAAAACCGTATTAAAAGCCCAATCTTCAATAATTTGAAATCCTTTTTCCAATTTTTCAGGATTGTCTGATGGAATTGGTAAAAAATAAACTGTTTCATCAAAACTGGTGTAGGCATTTAAATGTTGTCCAAACTTTACACCGATACTCTGTAAATAATCAACCAATTGGTTTTTTGAAAGCGCTTGGTTCCATTAAAACATATGTGCTCCATAAAATGCGCTAATCCTTGTTGGTCATCAGTTTCTAAAATAGATCCCGCATTGACGACTAAGCGCAAATCTACTTTGTTTTCCGGTTTGGCATTTTTCTTGATGTAATAGGTTAATCCATTTTCCAATTTTCCAGTCTTCACGCTCGGATCAAAAGGAATGGCTTTTGAATAATCCATTTGTTGGGCAAAAGCCGCTAATGGAAAAAGCAAAACGCCAAATACTAATTTGTTGATTTTTTTCATAAGGTTTGTTTATTTAAAGTAAAACTAGCTAGTTAGCAATTAAAAATAACTTGGATTAAGATAAAATTAACAGATATTACGCACAAAAAAAATAGTGACCTAAAAACACATCATTTACCAAAAACAAAAGGTAATTGTTATATTTACCCAATCATAAGTTCTAGACAATGACGAAACCTTTTCTCAAAATAGCTTTTCTTATTCTCAGTGTATTTTTTTCCTGTTTTTCTTTTGCGCAAGCAGAAAAAGAAATCGCCCCTCCGTACCACATTAAGACTATTTCTTTTATTCAGAATAACCAAAATATAATTCCATTTTTAAAATTAGGAGAAGGATTTCAATTAGAATTTGATGATCTTTTTGGCAATGAAGCCAATTATTATTACGAAATAATTCATTGCGATTACAACTGGAACCCAACAGCAATCCCTAAAAATGAATACCTGGAAGGTTTTGACAATCAAAGAATTCAGGATTACACCAATTCATTCAACACTTTGCAAATCTACTCTCATTACAAATTAGCGATTCCAAATCAGTTTACGCAACAATTAAAGATCAGCGGAAATTACATGATTAAAGTATTGGACGAAAACAAAGAAGTAGTGTTTTCCAGAAAATTTATTATCTATGAAGATTTGGTTACGGTTCCCATTCAGGTGAAAAGAGCGCGAACAGTAAGCAATATTGAAGCAAAACAAAATTTGGATTTCAGTATCAAATCAAATACAATTACGTTCCAAAATCCGCTGCGAAACGTCAAAGTGCTTGCGCTTCAAAACGGGCAATGGAAAACAGCTCTAAAAAACATTGCGCCTCAATACACCATTGGCAATGATTTAATTTACAAATACGATAGCGAAACTCAGTTTTGGGCGGGAAACGAATTTCTATTTTTTGAAAACAAAGACATACGATCCGCAAGCAACAATGTAGCCCGAATCGATTCTAATACGCCCATTTATGGGTCATTTCTGTTTACCAGTGATGCAAGAGCAAACCAGCCTTACTCATTCACTCAAGATGTAAATGGCGGTTTTGTTATCAATAATTTAAATGTAACGAAGAGCGAGATCGAAGCGGATTATGCCTGGGTATATTTCAGCCTTTCGGCACCCAGTTTCCGATTGAACAAAAACATTTATGTCACTGGAATGTTTAATAATTACAACTTAAGTCCTGAATTTAAAATGGATTACAATTCTAAAAAGGGAATTTATGAGAAAGCCATTTTAATTAAACAAGGATTTACAAATTTTCAATACACCATAGCGGATGACCAAGGAGTCATTGATCAGGAAAATGCAATAGACGGCAATTTCTACCAAACAGAAAATGAGTATACCATTCTAGTTTATTATAGAGAAAGCATTGACCGATACGACAGAGTTGTGGGCAAAGGAATGGCGAGTTCCGTAAATATAATTAACTAAAAAACTTTTTTGACTTTTAACAAAAAGATACCATTTTTTTGTAAATTTGTCAATAATAATCACATTTCATCCATTTTACATGGTTTCTCAAATAACAAGAGGTATAAAAATTTCAGTATTGACTAGTTTTGAGGGTACTTACTTCAAAAACTACAAGATCCATTTTGCCTTTAGTTACGTAATCACAATCGAAAATCACAGTAAGGATTCTGTTCAGTTGATTTCCCGCCATTGGGAAATTTTTGATTCTTTAAATGAAATCGAAATTGTTGATGGCGAAGGTGTAATTGGAAAAAAACCAGTTTTAAAACCTGGTGAATTGCATACATACAGTTCTGGCTGTTTACTTTCTTCACCGTATGGCGCAATGAAAGGGTATTTCAACATGATCAATTTTACCTCCACAAAAAATTTCAAAGTGATAGTTCCTACTTTCAGATTATGCGCTCCTTTTGCTCTGAATTAAAAATCCCATCATTTTTTTCAGTAGCTCATCCAGCACCCGTAATTGAAAGTACCAATAGCCGAAGCAATTAATTTAAAGTCTTCGTCATCCTTTTATTTTTTTATAAGTAAAACAAAAGCTCCTAAAATCGCTCTTATTTCACAAGAAAAAATACAAAGAGACCGCATCAATTTTACCATTTCTATCTGACTTAATACACAATAATCAAAAGTTGTTACTTTTAGTTTACAGCAAAAAATGTCTTTTTTCAAACAATCCTTCGTACTTTTGTGACTTATTAAAACAGACATTACAAGGATTTCTAATTTTATAATTTTACAAATATGTTAAAAGGATTTTTTCATGTACCAAAAGCGGTAAACGAACCAGTAAAAGGTTATGCACCAAATTCACCAGAAAAAGCAGCTGTACAAGCAGCTTACACAAAAATGTGGAATTCTAAAATCGACGTGCCATTATATATTGGAAGCGAAGAAATTAGAACTGGAAACACAAAAAATATGACTGCTCCTCACGATCACAAACACGTCGTAGGAACCTATCATTTAGCCGAAAAAGTACATGTTGAGCAAGCAATTGCAAACGCATTAGAAGCTAAAACAGCGTGGGCAAATATGGCTTGGGAACAAAGAGCAGCTATTTTCCTGAAAGCAGCTGAACTTATTGCTGGTCCTTACAGAGCGAGAATAAATGCTGCAACTATGATTGCACAATCTAAAAACATACATCAGGCAGAAATTGATGCTTCTTGTGAATTTATTGATTTCTTACGTTTCAATGTAGAATTCATGACGCAAATTTACGGTGATCAGCCTAGTTCAAATTCAGATATGTGGAACCGCTTAGAATACAGACCTCTTGAAGGTTTTGTATACGCGATTACTCCATTTAACTTTACTGCCATTGCCGGAAATCTTCCCGCAAGTGCTGCAATGATGGGTAATGTTGTGATCTGGAAACCAAGCGACAGCCAAGTTTTCTCTGCACAAATCATTATTGAAGTATTTAAAGAAGCTGGTGTTCCTGATGGCGTTATCAACGTAGTTTTTGGAGATGCTTTGATGATTACCGACACTGTTTTGGCAAGCCGTGATTTCGCAGGAATTCACTTTACAGGTTCAACTCATGTATTCAAAGATATTTGGGCAAAAATTGGGACTAATATTCATCATTACAAAACCTACCCAAGAATTGTAGGAGAAACTGGAGGAAAAGACTTTATCATTGCGCACTCAAGTTCAAATCCAAAACAAGTGGCAACAGGAATTGTTCGCGGTGCATTTGAATTTCAAGGTCAAAAATGTTCAGCAGCTTCTAGGTCTTACGTTCCTAGAACTTTGTGGCCAGCTGTAAAAGAACAACTTATCACCGACACCAAATCCATGAAAATGGGTTCTCCGGAAGATTTTGGTAACTTTATTACTGCAGTGATTCATGAAGGATCTTTTGACAAATTGGCTAGTTTTATTGACCAAGCCAAAAAAGATACTGATGCTGAAATAATCGTTGGAGGTAATTACGACAAATCGGTTGGTTATTTTATTGAACCAACAATAATTGTTACGACAAACCCACATTACACCACAATGGAAACGGAATTATTTGGACCTGTAATGACGATTTTCGTTTATGAAGACGATAAATGGGAAGAAACTTTGGAACTAGTTGACACGACTTCAGAATATGCTTTGACAGGTGCTGTTTTTAGTCAAGACCGTTATGCAATTGAGCAGGCAACTACCAAATTGCAAAATGCAGCCGGGAATTTCTATATCAATGACAAACCAACAGGAGCCGTTGTAGGAATGCAACCTTTTGGTGGTGCAAGAGCATCTGGAACGAATGATAAAGCAGGTTCAGCATTGAATTTATTGCGTTGGGCTTCGCCAAGAACGATCAAAGAAACTTTTATCACTCCAGTAGATTACAGATACGCGTTTTTGGGAGAATAAAGTCATTGTGAGGAACTAAGCAACCTCATTTAATTATGTAAAAAACCGAGAGAAATTCAATTGATTTGAATTTCTCTCGGTTTTGTTTTATTACTGTCATTGTGAGGAACGAAGTAATAACCTAACTCGTAAACTTCAATGGCACATGTACCACTTTCTTAGTTTCAAAGAATTCATCTTCAAAAAAGTCAGCAAGATTGTATTCAGTAGCTTTCGGAAAATCCTTTAATTCTTCGGTTAAATCGCCTCCTTTTAAATAAAGAATTCCGTTTTTCAATTCGTGTTTGTTGTTTTTTTTGATTTTGGTTTTCACCCAAGAAACAAAATCCGGCATATTCGTTACGGCACGACTCACGATAAAATCGAAATCTCCTTTTACATTTTCAGCACGCATTTGCTCCGCTTTTACATTTTTCAATTCCAATCCTTCGGCAACAGCCTGGACCACTTTTATCTTTTTGGCAATAACATCAATCAAATAAAAACGGGTTTCCGGAAAAAGAATCGCCAATGGAATTCCAGGAAATCCTCCACCAGTGCCTACATCCAGAACATACGTTCCGGGTTCAAAGTTTATTATTTTGGCTATTCCCAATGAATGCAAAATATGTTTGATGTACAAGGCATCAATATCTTTTCTCGAAATAACATTGATTTTTTCATTCCAATCGTGGTATAAAAAATTCAGTTTTTCGAACTGTTCTTTCTGAATATCAGTTAAATTAGGAAAATACTTAAGAATCTCGTCCATCTATTAATTTTTTAACAAAAGTAATACTTTAGAGTTAAAATATTTATGTCAAATTTGTATATCCAAAAATTTATAATAATTACCTTTGAACTTTATTAAATACATATGAATAATAATGCTCCAACATTTGCTAAGCAAGATAGCTTAAAGTTCTTTAGAACACTTAACTCACGGGTTAACAACTACTTTAAAGAAAACAACATACAAAAAACAGGCAACTGGAAACTATATGTAAAAACTATGATTCTCTTTTCGGTTTTCCTGGCGCCTTACTTTTTAATTCTAACACTTGGCATGCCATTTTGGGCACATCTTCTGTTGACAATAGTTATGGGAATTGGAATGGCAGGAGTAGGAATGAATGTGATGCATGATGGAAATCATGGCTCCTATTCTAATAAAACTTGGGTCAACAAATTCATGGGTGGAACTATTTATGTTTTGGCAGGAAATGTATACAACTGGCAAGTGCAACATAATGTTTTACATCATACTTATACAAACATTCCGGGTCATGATGAGGATTTAGATGCCGGACGCGTGATTCGTTTTACAAAAGATGCCAAATGGTATAACTTTCACCGTTTTCAGCAATATTATTCGGTATTCTTATACGGATTGTTAACGTTCAATTGGGCTATCACAACTGACTTTAAACAGATGAGAAGCTACTTGAAAAGAAAATTATCTTACGGAGAAGCAAAAAGCCCAAAAACACTTTGGACGACTCTAATCATCACTAAAATAATTTACGTTTCTATCTGGATCGTGTTACCAATCGTTATTGGAATTACGTGGTGGAAAGTTCTTATCGGTTTCTTCGTGATGCATTATACAGCTGGTCTAATTCTAAGTGTTGTGTTCCAGTTAGCGCACGTTGTTGAAGAAACTACGAATCCATCTCCAAATGAATTAGGCGAAATGGACAATACTTGGGCCATTCACCAATTGTTCACAACAACGAATTTTGCTCCAAAAAACAAAATCGTAAACTGGTACACCGGCGGATTGAATCACCAAATTGAACACCATATTTTCCCAAATATCAGCCACGTACATTATGGTAAAATTGCCAGTATCGTAAAAGAAACCGCTCAAGAATGCAACTTGCCGTATTACGAATACAAAACAATGCGAAGCGCTGTTATTGCCCATTTCAAACATTTGAAAGAGTTGGGAATGAAACCAGAACTTACATAATCATTAAAAAGCACAACGTTTAGAAAAGATGCACTGCGGTGCATCTCTGCAGGCATCTCTACTCAAATAAAAAACTAACTACAACCTATTAAAATGAATCCATTATCCGATAGAATAAATAATTTATCTACCTCTCAAACATTAGCAATGGCGGCTTTAGC
Source organism: Flavobacterium sp. DSR3-2 (assembly GCF_049896525.1). Lineage (NCBI taxonomy): Bacteria > Pseudomonadati > Bacteroidota > Flavobacteriia > Flavobacteriales > Flavobacteriaceae > Flavobacterium > Flavobacterium sp. DSR3-2. Next base: position 234,409 of record NZ_JAFCUM010000002.1, on the reverse strand, counting down.
CAGAGAATTAAAATCACAAGGAAAAGACATCATCAGTTTGAGTTTAGGAGAACCGGACTTTAATACACCTGATTTTATAAAAGAAGCAGCTAAAAAGGCGATTGACGAAAATTACAGTACTTATTCTCCGGTAGAAGGATATTTAGAATTAAAAGAAGCCATTTGCAGAAAATTCAAAAGAGACAATGATTTAGAGTATAAACCCTCTCAAATTGTAGTATCAACAGGAGCAAAACAATCGTTATACAACATAGCTCAAGTAATGTTAAACGATGGTGACGAAGTAATTTTACCGGCTCCTTACTGGGTTTCGTATTTCGAAATTGTAAAATTATCAGGTGGGATTCCTGTAGAAGTTCCAACTTCTGTCGAAACTGATTTCAAAATCACACCAGAACAATTAGAAGCAGCGATCACACCAAAAACAAAAATGATGTGGTTCAGTTCACCTTGTAACCCAAGCGGATCGGTGTACAACAGAGAAGAATTAACGGCTCTTGCCAAAGTGTTGGAAAAACACCCACACGTATATGTTGTTGCTGACGAAATCTACGAACACATTAATTTCTCTGGAACTTTTTGCAGCATCGCATCTATCCCAGGAATGTTAGAAAGAACTATTACCGTAAATGGAGTTGCCAAGGCTTTCGCTATGACAGGTTGGAGAATTGGATATATTGGCGCACCAGAATTCATCGCTAAAGCGTGTACAAAAATTCAAGGTCAAGTAACAAGTGGTGCCAATAGTATTGCACAACGTGCTACCATTACCGCAGTAGATGCTGATCCAAGTGTTCTAAAACACATGGTAGACGCTTTCCATAGCCGTAGAGATTTAGTCGTTGGATTGCTAAAAGATATTCCAGGAGTAAAAATTAACGTCCCAGAAGGTGCTTTTTATGTATTCCCAGACGTTTCTTCTTTCTTCAGAAAAACATTAAGAGGAACGTTTATCAAGGATGCCAATGATTTTTCTATGTATCTTTTGGGCGAAGCTAATGTAGCAACCGTAACCGGTGACGCATTTGGTAACCCAGACTGTATCCGTTTTTCTTACGCAACCAGCGAAGAATTGCTAATTGAAGCCTTACGCCGAATTAAAGAAGCGGTGGCGCTATAGTCAAAAGTCTTAAAGTCGAAAGTTGGAACGTCAAAAATCCAACTTCCAGTATATAAACAAAGCCTCAAGATTTTCTTGGGGCTTTTTAGTATTTGGGCGTGACCACAAGGGTCGGGCTTTTCGCTACAATCTTTATATTTTTAAAGAAAAAATATAAAGGATTTCCGCTGCACTCCCTCACGCAAACCGTGCTAAAATCCTATTAATCCTAATCCTGTACGAATAGCTCATAATTTTCTAAAATCTTTAAAATCAATTATTAAATAATAAAAATTTATAAATTTGTAATATTAATTTTATACTTTTAGGGAAATAAATCAAACGCCATTATGTTATACAAAGTCACTCGATTGTAGGGAAATTGGAACAACTTTACGAGTGGTATATGCATGTAGGTAACTTTTAAAAATGACATCAATGTTAAATGACAAAAAAGTAACGAATTTAAAAAATCTAATTAAAGATTCATTCAGAGTTAGACCTAATCAAGACCCTATTTATATTGATGTTGCTGACCACCTAGATCGATTAAAAGCTAAACAACACCAAATTATTTTTGGACGAAGAGGCTCTGGGAAATCATGTTTGTTGGTGCATTTTAAAAACAGCGTAAATAATGAAAAGAATTCCTTAAATATTTATATCGAAACGGATGAAATAAAAAGATTAGGATATCCAGATGTTTTAATTAGGTTACTTCTATCAATAATGGAAAACACTCCTTCAGCAAAACAATGGTGGAGAAAGTTAATATTTAAGAAAACAAGCATTCAAAAGAACATCGAATTACTAAGAAAATTATTAGACCAGGCAGAACATAGAAAAGTAAAACAAGAAGAAACCCAATTGACCAGTTATAGTGGAAAAGGTAATTCAAAAGGTCTAGAGGCTAATTATGGAAGAACTAATTCAAAAGGAATATTAAGTGAGTTTGAAGAAAACAAACTTGATACATTGGAACGATATATAAGCGACTTCAAAAAATCTCTCATTGATGAAATAAAGAGAATTAAATTAGACGCCGCTTATATACTTCTTGATGATTTTTATTTACTAAAAAAAGAAAGACAACCAGATGTATTAGATTATTTACATCGCTTAGTTAGAGGTACTGACTTCTACTTAAAAGTTGGTACAGTACGTCATCGTACAAATTTGGTTAGAAATGATGGGCAAACCATCGGTGTTGTTCTTGAACAAGATATCGAACAAATCAATTTAGATAGAACCTTGGAAGATTTAACATCTCCAACTGAGTTTTTAGCTAATTTATTAAACTCTTTGGGACAAAAAGTTGGGATATTAGATGCTACTACAGAGCTATTCAATCAACAGGCATTTGAAAAATTAGTAATTGCTTCTGGTGGTGTCCCAAGGGACTTCTTGACAATTTTCATAAATGCAATTGATATAGCCGTTTCATCTGGTCAATTAAGACATCTAACACCCACAAATGTATGGAAAGCAGCTAGTAGCTTTTCATACAGAAATAAATTACAAAATCTGAGGACAGATGTAAGCTCCGATGCTCAAGCAATAGAAAGAGTATTTAGAAACCTACTATTGTTCTGCATATCAGACAAGAAAAGAACTAGTTTTCTTATTTCTCAAGAAGAAGCTCAACAAGAACAAGAAGCTCACGAATTTATTCTCCAATTAATGGATGGAAAATTAATTCACGTAATTGAACCTGATACATCTGCCGCCTCTGGTAGACCGGGAAGATATGAAGCTTACACATTAGATTTTTCTTTATTTATGGAGCCTAGAAAAAGAGGGATCGATATTATTGAGTTTTGGAATTTTGATGAAGGAGGAAGAAGGATTGGGGTCAGAGAATCTCCGATTTACCCCCTGAAAAATGCAAAAGAGGCGATTAAGAATGTAAACGATAACGCTGACACTGAATCATTAATTAATACAATAGAAAGTGAAGAATAAAAAGTATGCCTATATCAATGAGAAAAGTGGTATATTGGAGGTCGATGCTTTTAAAAAAATTTGTGCTGAATGAAAAGAAAAGTGTTTGTAATTCGATCCCATTCATGCAAAGCGTGTCATATTACTTGAAATATTTATGAAAAAAGACAATTAGAGAAAATAAATATTTAAAATTGAGATAAACTTGCTACAATCTCTTAACATTATTCCAAAAACAATTTCTTACATTCACACGCAACCCAAACCATCATGCTCACCGCCATCAACCCAAAGTTACCCATGCGCAACAAAGCGATTACACGGGATTTCTATATCACCCAATTAGGATTTCAGGAATGGGGCAACGCCGACTTTGACGGGTATTTGATGGTGCAAAAAGACAATATTGAAATTCATTTTTTTGAGTTTGCTACCCTTGATTCTGTTGAAAATTACTCAGGAGTTTACATTCGGGTGCAGGATATTGAAACCGTATATAAAAACTTCTTGAACAATGGCGTTGCCATTCATCCCAATGGCCCTTTGGAAATCAAACCGTGGGGCCAAAAAGAATTTTCGATATTGGATCCGGATCACAATCTGCTGACTTTCGGGCAAAGTTTATAGCAAATCTGCAGTGATAAAAAAGCAATTTAGTATTTTTACATTCCAATTAAGACTTCAAAAAATGAAAATACTACTTCTCGGCTCAGGCGAACTAGGAAAAGAATTTACAATCGCTGCACAACGCATCGGGCAAATCGTAATTGCGGTGGACAGTTACGAAAATGCTCCAGCCATGCAAGTTGCCCATGATTTTGAAGTCATCAACATGCTTGACGGAGAAGCGTTAGACAAAATCGTTGCCAAACATAAACCTAATTTTATTGTTCCAGAAATAGAAGCCATCAGAACCGAGCGTTTTTATGAATACGAAAAGCACGGAATTACCGTAGTTCCTTCTGCGAAAGCGGCGAACTTCACGATGAATAGGAAAGCGATTCGGGATTTAGCATCTAAAGAATTAGGATTAAAAACCGCAAATTATCGCTACGCCACCACTGCTGAGGAATTACAAAAAGGCGTTGAAGCCGTTGGAATGCCGTGCGTGGTAAAACCATTAATGTCTTCGTCCGGAAAAGGACAATCCACCATAAAAACCGAAGCCGATATCGAAAAAGCATGGAAGTATGCCGTTGAAGGTTCCCGTGGAGATGTCGTAGAAGTGATTGTAGAAGCGTTTGTCAAATTCAATTCGGAAATCACTTTATTAACCGTAGTTCAGAACAATAATCCGACACTTTTTTGTGCGCCAATAGGCCATAGACAAGAACGAGGCGATTATCAGGAAAGCTGGCAACCCGCCAGAATTTCCGATAAGGATTTATACGAAGCGCAAGACATGGCCGAAAAAGTAACCGAAGCTTTGGGCGGTGCAGGACTTTTTGGAGTCGAATTTTTCTTGACTGATGACGGCGTTTATTTCTCGGAACTATCGCCGCGTCCGCATGATACCGGAATGGTAACTTTGGCCGGAACACAAAACTTCAATGAATTTGAATTGCATTTACGCGCTATTTTAAGTTTGCCTATTTTTGAAATTACATTAGAAAAAGCGGGAGCCAGTGCAGTCATTTTAGCTTCGGAAAACTCCACAAATCCAACGTACTCTGGCATCGAAAAAATTGCGGCTTTACCTAAAACTGATTTCAGAATCTTTGGCAAACCAACTTCAAGACCGTACCGCAGAATGGCAGTGGCTTTAGTAAGTGATACCGTAGAAACTCCAATTGAAGAAGTGGTAGAAAAAGCAAAAAATGCAGCCTCGTTGATTACTGTGCATTCGTAATTACATTTAATAAAGTTCCAAAATTATAACGAAAACAAGATGAAAAAACCCGCTAAATGAGTGTCATCAGCGTTCCCTTTTATCATCTTGTGAGTTATCGCCTAACCATTCGAAAGTTTGTCGGAGTCATTCCAGTATGTTTTTTAAACAATCGTGTGAAATACGAATAATCATCAAATCCTAATTCGCTTGCGATTTCATTGATGGTAAACTTTTTATCCATCAACATGCGTTTGGCTTCGAGAATGATTCTATCCGTAATTACTTCAGTTGTGGTTTTTTGCAGGATTTCATTGCAAATCCGGTTCAAGTGTTTTAAAGTAATATTAAGTTGTGAAGCATAGAAAGAAGCTGCTTTTTCTATTTTAAAATTTTGCTCTAAAAGCACTTCAAAATTTTTAATTTTTACATTGTACGAATGCGCTTCATGGAAATAGGTTTCACTATATTTTCGGGCAATTTCAATGTGTATGACATCCAAGAGATTCATGATTTTATCTTGCTTCAGCAGCTGAATTGTCTGAGTTTCTAAAATTAAACTCTCAAAATAAGGGAGAATCGCCTTCGATTCAGATGTGTCAAAAAACATTTCAGGCTTATTATCCATTGAAGAATAAAACGGATATTCGCCGATAGTTTTTTGTCCAAAATAAAGGTTATACATTTCCTGCGAATAGAAAATCACAAAACCTTCAACATCATCGGATAAGTCCCAATGGTGCATTTGTCCGGGTTGCAAAAAAAACATACTGCCCGGCTGAATCGTAAAAATATCAAAATCAATTTCATGTGTTCCTGATCCTTTGGTAAAAAAGACCAGAACATAGGAATTATGCCGGTGCGGTTCCTCCAAAAAATTATGGTCGATTAGGTGATTTTTAAAGGTATTGATATATAAATCACTGTTGACTGAATTACAGTTAAAGCGCTGAATGTTATAAATAGGATATTTTCTCATCTTTCGCTAAATGTCTTTATTGTGCTATAAGTAGCGAATATAGAAAACATCCATGACAGGAATAAGAAATACCTTTGAAAAAAATAATGACGATGTCAAATAGTATTGTACACATCCTGAATAATGATTGCCCTCATTGCCTTAAAGGCAAAGTTTTCAATGAAAAAAGTATATTTTTTAATTTTGGATTTCCAAAAATGAACAAATATTGTTCTCATTGTAATTATAAATTCGAAAAGGAACCAGGCTACTTTTTTGGAGCTATGTATGTAAATTATGGTTTAACAGTAGCCCAAGGAATTGCTACATATGTTATTGCCCAATTTTTCTTTACCGAAACTTTCGATTTAAGAATTATTCCAATTATTGCTGTTGTGATTATCGCAATGGCTTCTATCAATCTTCGCCTTTCCAGATTATTGTGGATTTACATGTTTAAAAATTATTCGATGTAAAAAAACCAGTATCTTAGCTAAAGTAAAAATTTAATCATTTATGAAAAAGATACTATACTTAGCTATTTTATTCTCTGCAACACTTGTAAGTGCTCAGGATAAAGATAAAAAAGAAGAGCCAAAACCCCAAATCGTTGAAGCTTCTTGCGGGCAATGCCAGTTTGGGATGGAAGGACACGGTTGTGAATTAGCCGTTCGCATTGATGGAAAATCCTATTTTGTTGACGGAAGTTCTATTGATTCCCATGGCGATGCGCATGCCAGTGATGGTTTTTGTGCTGCTATTAGAAAAGCGGAAGTTGTGGGTAAAGTGGTTGACAATAAATTCAAAGTCACCTCTTTTAAATTACTGCCAAAAAAATAAAAAAAAGGGCTTAGAGAAAATTCTTTAAGCCATTTTTTAGTTATTTCAATTTCATAGTCACCTTCAGATTGATATTCTCAAAACTCGAAATATCAATAACTTCTTCCAAATCTACATCAAAAGAAATATTTACACTATCGCCTACAATTGTTACCGGCAATTGATTGGATATTTGTGAAGAACCCACAAATATATTAGGATAATCTTTGACTTTAAAATAATAAAAACTATTCCCGTTTTTTACATCATTCTGGATTCGGGTTACAATTGATTTCAGCGATTTTTTATTGGACAAACTATTCGGGTTTATTTTATTATCCGCCATATTATAGACGTTTTTAAACGAGGTCAAGGTTTCTCGCATCGTATTGCCTACGCCAACAATTGTATAATCTGAAATGGCAACCATCGCAAACATTTTCACCAATCCACCGTTATCCTTAAGCGTCATCACATACGTGGGAATGTTATTGATATTATAAGGAATAGGCAAAGATGCTTTATACCCTTTTTCCTGAACTTTCCCCTGTGCCGAACTTTGAGCCGCATATTCCGTCGCGCCACTTTGTTTATAAAAAGTAGTTTCCTTCGTTCTGGTGTCCACCAAAACAAAACCTACTGCAGATTCTTCTTTCCCAACCGAAGTCAATCCTGTGTACCAATAAGATTTATTGTCTTTTCCATATACCAATGTCATTCCCTCTGTAATTTGCAGTTTATCCTGATTAGAAAAATTCCAATAGCCGTGAACATATTCACCCCAATCATTCAACTGATTTTCTATAAAATCCAAAGGCTGAATTCGATCCACCCATTTTGGCGTTTTAGCAATTGAATATTCGTTTATTGCTCCAGATTGTGCATCAACCACTACAACACCTATTGCGTCTTTTCCTGAAAAACCAATTTTTTTCACATATTTAGTGACAATCCAAAACGGATTTCCAACATCGTCAATCTCAAAAGTAAAATCAGCCAGGCCAACTGTAGCATTTCCATTAAAATAAACGTGTCTGTGAATATCACTTTGAAAGTAAGCGCCTTGCTGGTATTTAATCTTAATGTTCTTCCCTCCTACACTCTGAACTAATTTCACATCACGTTCATTTGTTGCAGAAACCATAACATATCCCGCAGTTCCCTCTTGGTTGTTAAACCATTTCAAAAAACCCGAATGCAATAATGGAGCAACCCAGTACAGGTTATTATTTACTTTTTGTATACAAAAATCACCTAATTCTACTTGGCTTCCCAAAGCTGGTTGGGAACCTAAAATTTTCTCTCCCAAAAGATGGGCTAGTTCCTCATCGACCACACGGATTTTATCAATAGAAATTGGAGCAATGTGGTTGGTTATTTTTTGGCCGTTTTTAACCTCGCCTATTAATTTTTGATACGAATCGCTTCTAAACATTTTTAAGCTGGTCACAAAAGGTAGCGCAATACAATAAACTAAAAGCACTCCTACCAAAACAAACAAAATCTTGCTGGGCTTGGAAACAATCTTGACTTGCTTTGTTTGCTGAGAAATAGTAAAACCTGCAGAAAATAAGATCCCTATTACCAACAACAGCAATAAAATAAAAGCAAAACCAGTAAATCCATAATTGATCACGGGAAGATTGTTGTAAAACAAGAAAAAACCAAAAAAGAGCAGGAAAATAACTGAGAATATTTTTCGCATAATATTTAAATCTTTGATATGTTTGATATTAGTCTTTAATATTTCTAAATGTTACACTAATAAAAGTGTCAATTTTAAAGAAAACAACAACCCTATTTACAATACCGCAAAAAATAGTATTTTTGCATTCCGATTGAAATTTATTTTTCAGTCTTTATTTTTTTTTAATCTTTAAAATAAACACATGAAAGCATACGTATTTCCAGGTCAAGGCGCGCAATTCACAGGAATGGGTAAAGACTTATATGAAAATTCCGCTCTCGCAAAAGAATTATTCGAAAAAGCCAATGCAATTTTAGGTTTTCGCATCACAGACATCATGTTTGAAGGAACAGCCGAGGAATTAAAAGAAACTAAAGTGACACAACCGGCCGTTTTCCTGCATTCGGTGATTTTAGCAAAAACGTTAGGGGAGGATTTCAAACCAGAAATGGTAGCGGGACATTCATTAGGTGAATTCTCAGCTTTAGTAGCAAATGGTGCTTTATCTTTTGAAGACGGATTAAAACTGGTTTCACAACGCGCTTTGGCAATGCAAAAAGCCTGCGAAATAAAACCCTCAACAATGGCCGCCGTTTTAGGATTGGCTGACAATATCGTTGAAGAAGTTTGTGCTTCCATTGACGGAATTGTAGTAGCTGCAAATTATAACTGCCCGGGACAATTAGTAATTTCAGGAGAAACATCAGCAGTAGAAAAAGCGTGTGAAGCGATGAAAGCCGCTGGTGCAAAACGTGCATTATTGTTGCCTGTTGGCGGTGCTTTTCACTCTCCAATGATGGAACCGGCTCGCGAAGAACTGGCCGCTGCTATAGAAGCAACGACGTTCTCAACTCCTATTTGTCCAGTGTACCAAAATGTAACAGCAAGTGCCGTTTCTGACCCAAGCGAAATCAAGAAAAATTTAATTATTCAATTGACTGCTCCCGTAAAATGGACACAATCCGTACAACAAATGATAAAAGACGGAGCAACTTTGTTTACCGAAGTAGGTCCTGGAAAAGTATTAGCCGGATTAATTGGAAAAATAGATAAAGAAGCGGTTACCGCGAATGCTTAATTAATAGTCCTGAGTATCTAGAAAATAAAAATCCCAAATTATCATCACGATAATTTGGGATTCTATTTTTATATTGAATAATAAAAACGGAACACGGATTATTCTATGAACGAATCTTCTGTTCCCATTTCCAAGCACTTGCCATCGCTTCTTCTAGCGTAGATTGTGCTTTCCATCCCAAAATATCGTTCGCTTTATCGGTATTGGCGTAAGCCGAAGTTATATCACCTTCTCTGCGACCTACAATTTTGTAGGGCAATTTTTTACCGCTCACTTTTTCGAAAGTATGAATGACTTCTAAAACCGAGCTACCCGTCCCGGTTCCCAGATTAAACGTTTCTACCTTGGCCGTGTTTTTTTTATTTAATAAACGTTGCAAAGCGATTACATGGGCTTTCGCCAAATCGACTACGTGAATATAATCACGAACTGCAGTTCCATCCGGAGTTGGATAATCATCTCCATAAACCGAAAGTTCTTTTCGCAATCCAAAACCGGTTTGCGTAATAAACGGCACTAAATTTTGAGGAACTCCAATAGGTAATTCCCCAATTTCAGTTGAAGGATGCGCCCCAATTGGATTAAAATAACGCAACAAAATGGCATTAATATTAGTCACCTTGGTCGTATCAGTAATGATTTCCTCTCCTATTTGCTTTGTGTTTCCATAAGGTGACATCGCGGTTTGAATTGAAGCATTTTCAGTAATTGGCATACTTTCGGCCTGACCATAAACCGTGCAAGATGAACTGAAAATGAAATTTGCTTCCGGTTTTTGCTGCAGTTCCTGCAAAACATAAACTAATGCATTTATATTATTTTCATAATACAACAATGGATTTTCAACACTTTCGCCCACTGCTTTTGAAGCTGCAAAATGAATGACACCTAAAATGTCATGATGCCTTTTGAAAAAATCCTGCACTTTTTCTTTCTCGCGCAAATCTAATTTTTCGAAAGCCGGAATTTTTCCCGTGATATTCTGAATTCCGTCCAAAACACTTAAGGAAGTATTTGATAAATTATCGACAACTATAACTTCATATCCTTCGTTTTGCAATTCTACTACAGTATGCGATCCTATGAAACCCAAACCACCTGTGACTAATATTTTCATGATTTCTTATTTTGTACAAATACGATTTAGTAAGTCCTAAATTTTATAAAAAAGACGCGATAAATCGCGTCTCTCCTAAAATTATCCTAAATATTCTAGAACCGAATCTGTGATAAACTTAATTTGCTCGTCTTCTAATTCGGTGTGCATCGGCAACGAAAGCACTTCCGATACTAATTGATTGGTTATCGGAAAATTTTCTTCTTTGTAACGGGAATCCGCGTATGCTTTTTGCGAATGCAAAGGAATTGGGTAATAAATAGCACAAGGAATTCCTTTATCCAATAAATGTTGCATCAAGCCATTTCTATCCGCATCAATGATTCGCAATGTATATTGATGAAAAACGTGACAGTCACAAATGGAACAAATACTTGGTGCAACTATATTTTTATGACCTTCAAAAGCAATTGAATATTTTCTGGCTGCATCTTGTCTGGCTTTACTATACTCGTCTAATAAAGGCAATTTTGCATTCAAAACTGCTGCCTGAATACTGTCTAAACGCGAATTTACGCCTACTACATCATGGTGGTATCTCTCATACATTCCGTGATTTACAATTCCACGAAGTTTGTGTGCCAAAGCATCATCATTGGTAAAAATCGCTCCACCGTCTCCATAACATCCAAGATTTTTAGAAGGAAAAAATGAAGTCGCTCCAACGTGTCCAATCGTTCCCGCTTTCTTTTTAGTGCCATCCGAAAATTTACAGTTGGCACCAATCGCTTGCGCATTATCTTCTATAACATATAAGTTGTATTCTTTGGCAATTGCCATTATAGCTTCCATATTGGCGGCACGACCAAACAAATGTACCGGCACAATCGCTTTTGTTTTTGGCGTAATCGCTTTTTTAATTCCTTCAATGGAAATATTCATATTAAACATATCCACATCAACTAAAACGGGTGTCAATTGTAGTAAAGCAATAACTTCCACTGTTGCAGCAAAAGTAAAATCAGCAGTTATTACCTCATCCCCGGGTTTTAAATCCAGTCCCATCATGGCAATTTGCAACGCATCGGTTCCGTTGGCGCACGGAATTACATGTTTTACGTCCAAATATTCTTCTAAGGATTTTTGAAATTGATGAACTTGAGGTCCGTTAATATAAGTGTTAGTGTCTAAAACTTCCTGAATAGAAACGTTAACGCTGTCTTTTATTTTTTCATATTGACTTTTCAAGTCAACCATTTGGATTTTTTTCATTGCAATTTTTGTTTAATGTTCGAAAGATTACCGTTTCTAAAAACCGTAAATACTTTCTCAAAACGAAGAACAAAAATAGTTATTTATGAGTTGAAACCAATGCAACCCACAGTAAAAAAAGATAATATTCCAATGAAATAAAATAGGGAGATCCTGACAACTTAAATTTAAATATTGCTGCGGAAGAAATTCATATAAAGAAAACGTATTTTAGCCTCAAAATTTTGATGATGCTTTTTCTCTATAATTTAATGGTTCTATTTGCTGGATTTTTATTAGAAATCATAGCGTTTTTCAGTCCAAAAATGAAACTTTTTGTGGAAGGCAGGAAAATAGTTTTTCTTGTTTTGGAACAAAAAATAAAACCTATTGACAAAACAATCTGGTTTCATGCCGCTTCCTTAGGCGAATACGAGCAAGGCTTACCCGTCATTGAAAAGGTAAAAGAGCAGTTCCCTGCGCACAAAATCGTGCTGACTTTTTTCTCTCCTTCGGGTTATGAAGTCCGTAAAAACAATACCGTTGCTGATGTTACGGTGCATTTGCCACTAGATACTAAGAAAAATGCAAAACAATTTTTGAAACTTGTAAATCCTGATTTAGTGTTTTTCATCAAATATGAATACTGGCCTAACTATTTAGCAGAACTCAAAAAATTAAACATCAAAACCTATTTGGTTTCTGGAATTCTTAGAAAGAACCAACTGTTTTTCAAATGGTATGGCGGTTTTTACCGAGAGGCGCTGGATGCGTTCACATACTTTTTTGTTCAAAATGAAACTTCAAAAAAATTACTGCAGCAGTTAGGCAAAACAAACGTTGCTGTTTCTGGTGACACACGATTTGATCGCGTGTCCACAATTTTAGAAAAAGACAATTCGTTGGATTTTATCTCTGATTTTAAAGACAACACACTCACTATTGTCGTGGGAAGTTCGTGGCCAAAAGATGAAAATTTAATAGTGAATTTTATCAATTCGAATACTTTCAATGTCAAATTTATTATTGCGCCACATAATATAAAGGACGAACAAATTCAACAATTAAAAAACAGCATCACCAAAAAAACTGTTTTATTCTCTGGAAAAGAAGGACAGAATCTCGCTGATTTCGATGTTTTTATAATTGACACGATTGGTATTTTGACCAAAATCTACAGTTATGCGGATATTGCTTATGTGGGTGGTGGTTTTGGAAATCCCGGAGTTCACAATGTATTAGAGCCGGCAACTTTTGGAGTTCCAATAATTATTGGACCCCACTATTCCCATTTTGCTGAAGCAATCGCGCTGGTCAATATGGATGCCTGCGTTGCGGTTGCCAATCAAAAAGAATTGGATGAAGCCCTTGAAAACCTGATACGCAATGCTGACATCCGAAATGAAAAAGGACACATGTGCAGTACTTTTGTACAAATGAATAAAGGCGCCACTGCCATCATTTTAAAAAACATTCTGCATGATTGAATTTAAACCTCTGGCTGCTCCTGATATCGAAACCATCGTCTTAATGATGCAGGAATTCTATACCATTGATGATTATCCCATTTCCGTCGAAGTTTCCAAAGCTTTGTTTCAAGAATTTATTTCCAATGAAAATCTGGGAAAAGCTTGGCTGATTGTATCCGACAACGAAATTGTGGGATATCTAATTCTAACCTTTATTTTTAGTTTTGAATACCAAGGAAGAATAGGTTTTTTAGATGAATTGTATATAATCGAAAAAGCGAGAGGAAAAGGAATTGGCAGCGAAGCTATTGCGTTTATTAAAACCGAAAGTCACAAACTATCTTTAAAACTGATTTATCTGGAAGTGGAACCGCATAATGAAAATGCACAAAAATTGTATCTTGTCAATGGTTTTGACTCACACAAAAGGCAATTGATGCAGTACAAAATCAACTAAAATTACACTCTAAATTTGCTACCATGAAATTTTTAAAATTATTCCTATTACTATTTGTCATTCAGCTACAAGCCCAGCAAGGCGGCATGTGGATTCCTTCGCTGCTGAAAGGAATGAATGAAACCGAAATGAAAAATCTGGGCATGAAAATGTCCGTAAAAGACATTTATGATGTAAATCAGTCGAGCATGAAAGATGCGGTTCCACATTTTAACGGGGGCTGTACCTCAGAAGTTATTTCCCCAAAAGGACTGATCCTGACCAATCATCATTGCGGATTTTCACAAATTCAATCGCATTCCACTGTAGACCATGATTATCTGACCGATGGTTTTTGGGCTTACAAAATGGAAGATGAACTGGCGAACGAGGGTTTAACAGTTACTTTTATGGTAAAAATTGAAGATGTAACCACTTTGGTTTTGGCAGGAACTGCTTCCATGAGCAACGAAGCCGAAAAACAAAAGAAAATTCAAGAAAATATTACAGCATTATCCAGCTCTTTGCCAAAGGAAAGTTGGCAGGAAAACAAAATTCGTACCTTTTATGAAGGCAATCAATACATGCTATTTGTGACTGAAACCTTTACTGATGTGCGTTTAGTTGGTGCGCCGCCGTCCTCTATCGGGAAATTTGGTTCTGATACTGATAACTGGGTTTGGCCGCGTCATACCGGAGATTTTTCTTTGTTTAGAATTTATGCTGACAAAAACAATCACCCAGCTGCCTATTCAAAAGACAATGTGCCTTACACTCCCAAACATTTCTTCCCTATTTCACTGGATGGCGTAGCCGAAGATGATTTTACATTGGTTTTTGGATATCCGGGAAAAACAAGCGAATATTTACCTTCGGTTGCGATTGAACAAATTGTAAACGAACTGAATCCTGCAAAAATCGAAATCAGGGACAAAGCCTTGAAAGTTGCCGATGGTTTTATGCGAAAAGACAATGCCATTAAAATTCAGTACGCTTCAAAATACGCGAGTATTGCCAATTATTGGAAAAAATGGATTGGCGAAACTCAAGGATTAAAAAAATCAAATGCTGTTGCCGTAAAAAGAGAAACTGAAAAGGCTTTTCAGCAAAAAATAGCAAAAGCGGGCAAAGAAAAAGAATATGGAACGCTGTTGGCGGATTTTGACAAATACTACGCAGAAATCGCTCCTTACGCAGTATCAAGAGAATATTTCACGGAAGTGGTATTGCGTAATACCGAATTGCTCAGTACAGGTTACAAGTTGTATCAATTGGAACAAGTTTTTAAAGCAAAAGGAGAACAATCCTTCACAGACCGAAAAAACAATTTAATAACCGCATTGGCTGATTTTTATAAAAATTTCAATGCAACTGTAGATGAAAAAGTTTTTGAGCAATTGATTGAATTGTATGCGACAAAATCTCCAAAACAATTTTTACCGCAAAGTTTGGCAAAAGTGAATGCTAAAAATTTGGCTTCGGAAATATATACAAAATCCAAACTTCAAAATTATGCTGGTCTAAAACAATTGCTGTCTGGTGATACCCGAACTGTTTTAACGAATTTAAATAATGATCCCGGTTTCCTGCTTGTAAAAGAATTAGCCGATAAATATTCAAAAGAAGTTGCACCAAAATACGATGAAATTAACTTAACTATAACGGCATTGCAACGCACGTATATGAAAGCCCAATTAGAATTGAATACTGAAAGCCGCATTTTTCCTGATGCCAACAGTACTTTACGAGTAACTTACGGAAAAGTAAAAGGATATGAACCAAAAGATGCTACCGTTTATACTCCAATAACGTATTTAGACGGCGTTATGGAAAAATACATCCCTGGGGATTATGAATTTGATGTTCCTAAAAAATTAGTGGACTTATACAACACCAAAGATTATGGACCGTATGGAGCAAATGGCAAAATGCCTGTTTGCTTTATTGGCACAAATCACACTACTGGCGGTAATTCAGGAAGCCCAGCAATTGACGCTCAAGGAAACTTAGTCGGACTTAATTTTGACAGGGTTTGGGAAGGAACGATGAGTGACCTTTACTATGATCCAAGTATTTGTAGAAATATAATGGTCGATGTACGCTATATCTTGTTCATTATGGATAAATATGCCGGGGCAACAAACTTAATCAGCGAATTAAAATTAGTACACCCTAAGAAAAGTAAATCCCTGAAAAAGAAAAACTTAAAACAAAAATAGTCAAAAAAGAGGCGTAAGAGAACGATATTATTCATTTATTGATTATTTGTTCTAACTGGCACAATAATTGAGCTTTGTATCAGCGTTGACAAAAAATATTATTTTTTAAAAAAAAAATAAAAAAATATTTTACATATTAAAAAATTTATATCTTTGCCACGAATTAATAATTAACCTTTTATATTAAATTAAGATGAAAAAAGTATTTTTAAGTTTAGCTGCTGTTGCTGTATTGACTGTTGTATCATGTAAAAAAGCTGACGCTCCTGCTGAGGATTCTGCAACTGCTGTTGATTCTGCTGCTATGGTAGTTGATTCTGCTGCTATGGTAGTTGATTCTGCTGCACAAGTTGTTGATTCTGCTGCTGCTGCTGCTACTGACGCTGCTGCTGTTGCAACTGATGCTGCTGCTGAAGTAAAAAAATAATTAGAACTCAAATTCTAAAAATTTTAAAGCCATCCGCTATGCGAGATGGCTTTTTTAATTTGTAAATCCTCCTCTTTCGAGAAACAGATTTTCAAAAACAAAAAGAGAGTCTCAGCAACTAACCGAGACTCTCTTTTTTTATGTCTTTATTTAAAAGATTCAATCGATAAAAACAAAATCATTAGCTGAAAAGTCTAATGTTTCGGATAGTGATCCATAGCGTACAATTTCATCAATTCCCTTTTGCAAACGCAATGAAGTAGTATATTTTCTGCTTGTTGCAAAATGATTGCCTCCTAACATCAATTTAAAGTAAAACTTCCCACTGGAAGACTTGAACTTTAAAAAGTTAGCCGATTCAATATCTGCTTTAAACCTTTCAATGTCTTCCTCACATTCAAATTTCAGTTCATAACTTAAGCTTGTAAAAACAACCTTTCCCTTTCTGGAAGTAAAAACAAACTTATATTCGTCATTATATCTTTTACTAATTACAAACGCACCCATAACTTATTTTGAAATAAATTGTAACATTAAAACTAATCACACAATAACGATTTTAACCCTGCATCAAAAAACAATACAACTTTAAGTGATTATATGAGTGTCGTAAAATTTTAAGTGGATTTATTATAAAATAAAAAAAGCTTCAAACAAAGTTTGAAGCTTTTTTAGTACTCAGAGCGGGACTTGAACCCGCACGAACATTGCTGTTCACTGGATTTTAAGTCCAGCGTGTCTACCAATTTCACCATCCGAGCAATATGAGGTGTTAGAGCGAAAAACGGGGCTCGAACCCGCGACCTCGACCTTGGCAAGGTCGCGCTCTACCAACTGAGCTATTTTCGCATTTTCAATTTTTAGAACGGACCGCGATACTTGTTCTGTATTGCGGATGCAAATCTAGGACATTTATTGAATTATACAAGCCTTTTTTACAAAAAAATCGCAGATTAAAGTTAATGTTCTGATAACCTCAACTTTAAAACAAAATAAACTATTTTCTGGTCAACATTCTTTTAATCTCATTCAATTTCATCAAAGCTTCCATAGGTGTAATGGTATTGATATCCAGATTTAAGATCCCTTCTTTGATTTCCTCCAATAAAGGATCATCAAGATTAAAGAAACTCATTTGCATTTGCTCCGCCTGTTCGCCTTTCAGGCTCGAGCCATCCTTTGCAGCTTTAATTCCGTTCAGCGCATCACTGGAATGGCTCTTTTCTAATTTTTTCAAAAGCTTTTGCGCTTTCAAAATGACGATTTGAGGCATTCCGGCCATTTTTGCCACATGTATTCCAAAACTATGGGCACTTCCTCCTTTTACCAATTTTCGAATAAAAAGCACCGTATCTTTCAATTCTTTGACAGCCACATTATAGTTCTGAATTCTTGGTAGTGATTCACTCATTTCATTCAGCTCATGATAATGCGTTGCGAATAATGTTTTGGGTTGCGAAGGATGTTCGTGTAAGAACTCTGCAATTGCCCACGCGATTGAAATTCCGTCATAGGTACTCGTTCCTCTTCCAATTTCATCCAACAGCACCAAACTTCTATCGGAAATGTTGTTTAAGATGGAGGCTGTTTCATTCATTTCAACCATAAAAGTAGATTCTCCCATCGAAATATTATCACTGGCTCCTACTCTGGTAAATATTTTATCGACAATTCCCATTCTCACACTGTCAGCAGGGACAAAACTCCCCATTTGGCACAAGAGCACAATTAATGCAGTTTGACGCAAAATAGCCGACTTTCCAGACATATTAGGCCCCGTGATCATAATCAATTGTTGCGTTTCACGATCCAAGAAAACATCATTGGCGATATAAGGCATGCCAACCGGCAATTGTTTTTCGATAACAGGATGTCTTCCGTTCTTAATTTCCAGTTCAAATGTTTCGTCTAGTTCTGGACAAACATATTTATTTTCAATAGCCAATTGGGTAAAAGAACACAAACAATCCAACTGGGCTATCAGATTGGCATTCATTTGAACGGGTTTAATATACGTCGCAATCCAATTGACTAATTGTTCGAATAACTCTACTTCTATTTTATGAATTTTCTCTTCGGCACCCAGGATTTTAGTTTCGTATTCTTTTAATTCCTCAGTAATGTAGCGTTCCGCATTGACTAAGGTTTGTTTTCGAATCCATTCAGTCGGCACTTTATCCTTGTGCATATTCCTGACTTCAATGTAATATCCAAAAACATTATTAAAGGAAATTTTCAAAGAGGATATTCCCGTTAGCTGTGATTCTCGTTTCTCAATTCCTTCCAAGAATTCCTTCCCGGAAGTAGATATCGCTCGTAAATCATCTAATTCGGCATTGATTCCCTTGGCAATCGCATTCCCTTTGGCAATAGCCACAGGCGCATCTTGATTTAAAACCGTTTTTATTTTCTCCCGAAGCAATTCGCAACTGTGCAAACTGTCTCCAATAACTTTTACTGCTTCTTGCGGACTTTCTAATGCCAAGGTTTTTATCGGAATAATAGCATCTAACGATTCTTTTAGATAAACCACTTCGCGAGGCGATACTTTTCCAGCTGCAATTTTCGAAATCAAACGTTCCAAATCTGAAATTTGCTTTATTTGATTTTGAATGTTTTTCAGAACGCTTTGGTTCTCTTTTAAATACGAAACCACTTGGTGCCGACTCTGAATTTTTTGACTGTCTTTTAACGGTAACGCGAGCCAACGTTTCAACAAACGACCACCCATTGGCGAAAGCGTTTTATCAATCACATCCAGCAGCGTAACCGCGTTTGGATTGTAACTATGATATAACTCCAGGTTGCGAATGGTAAAACGGTCCATCCAAACGTAAGCATCTTCTGCAATACGCTGAATCGCTGTGATATGTTGAACTTTATTGTGTTGTGTTTCCGACAAATAATACAAAATGGCTCCCGAGGCAATAATTCCTTCTTTCAATTCTTCGATTCCAAAGCCTTTCAACGAAATCGTCTGAAAATGCTTAGTTAAGGTTTCGAATGCGTAATCTTCTTTATAAATCCAATCCTCCAGATAAAAACTGTGATAATCGTCTCCGAAAATTTCCCGGAAATCACTCTTATTATTTTTTGGAATCAGAACTTCACTGGGATTAAAATTCTGCAACAACTTATCAATATATTCGGCGTTCCCTTGCGCCGTTAAAAATTCTCCAGTGGAAACATCCAGAAAGGAAATTCCTATAGATTTATTGGCAAAATAAATGGAAGCCAAGAAATTATTAGTTTTCGACTGCAAAACCTCATCGTTCATGGAAACCCCTGGAGTTACCAGTTCTGTAACACCACGTTTTACGATGGTTTTAGTCATTTTTGGATCTTCAAGCTGATCACAAATTGCCACACGAAGACCTGCTTTGACTAATTTGGGCAAATACGTATTCAAGGAGTGATGTGGAAAACCGGCAAGGGCAGTTTCTGTCTCAGAACCCGCTCCACGCTTGGTTAATACAATTCCTAATATTTTAGAAGCACGTACAGCATCTTCTCCAAATGTCTCATAAAAATCGCCCACACGAAACAAAAGACAAGCATCAGGATACTTCCTTTTAATCTCATTGTATTGTTTCATTAACGGTGTCTCCTTAACTATTTTATCTTTAGATGCCAATGGTTTACTGTTTGAAAAATTAAAAATATTGGGCGAATTTATCGATTTTTAAATAAATATGTTACCACTTCAAAAAATTAAACTATTTTTTTAAGAAAAAATTAAGGCGTAGATTCTAATTTTTATATACATTTGTAAATCTTTTTAAAATTAAACACACATGAAAAAAATAATTGCTCTAGCCATGCTAGTTGTTTTAGGAGTTACTACTTCTAATGCGCAGGAAACATCAAAAAAATTAAAAGCAACAAATACTAAAGCCGCCACTGCTAAAGTAAATGGTGCTGGAATGGTTTTCGTTACAGAAACTATTGACTACGGTAATGTTGCATACAACTCTGACGGTCGTCGTGAATTTGTATTTACTAACAACGGTAACAAGCCATTGATCATAACTAATGCTCAAGGTTCTTGTGGTTGTACTGTACCAACGTATCCAAAAGAGCCAATTGCTCCAGGTGCAAAAGGTGTTATTGGAGTAAAATATGACACGTCAAGAGCGGGTCAGGCATTTACAAAAACAGTTACCTTGACAACTAATGCAGTTGTACCAAGTAAAACACTTACAATAAAAGGAAATGTTTTAGCTGCTGACGCATCGAAAAGCTAAATTATAATTAAATACACAAAAAAGCTTCCATTAACTTCGGAAGCTTTTTTTTTGAATAATTTACAAAGTATGAGAAAGCTTGAAAACAGCGAACTGGAACGAAAATCCATTGAAGCTTTTAAAAAATCTGAAAAAACACCACTTATTTTGGTATTAGATGATATTAGAAGTTTACATAATATTGGCTCTGTTTTTAGAACTGCCGATGCGTTTCTAATTGAAAAAATATATTTGTGTGGAATTACAGCCACACCTCCCAACAAGGAAATTCATAAAACAGCACTTGGCGCAACAGAAACAGTGACTTGGGAACATCGGGAAAATGTTCTTGAAGTTATCGAAAAATTAAAAACGGAAGATATAATGACTCTGGCCATAGAACAAGTAGAAAGTGCCGTTTTTCTTCAAAATTTTGAAGTTGTAAAAGGAGCGAAATATGCTTTAGTTTTTGGAAACGAAGTTTATGGTGTTTCTCAGGAAGCAGTTGCATTGTGTGATGGATGTATCGAAATTCCACAATTAGGCACCAAACATTCTTTAAATATTTCCGTAAGTGCAGGAATTGTGGTTTGGGATTTATTTCAAAAAATGAATTGGCCGAAATAAAAGATTTTAAAAAAAATAGGGACCGCAATACTGTATCGTATGAGAAATAATACTTTCTTAATAATAACAATAGCTTTTTTATTATTTGCACCAATGGCTACTTATTCTGCCATTCCCTTTTGTAACTGTGATAAAAACTGCTTTATCACTCCACAAGAAATAATAAAATCATCTATTACAGCTAATGCTCCAAGAATCACCGCCACCGGCAATCAAAATTACTGTCCACAAACTGCACTAAAAATAGTGACAGACGTAAATATAACTGGTGCAAATGCCACTGACACCGGAACTGAAGAAATCTACATTCAAATTTCTTCAGGATATATTAATGGACAGGACGAACTTAGATTAAATAATCTTGCACTCCACCCCAATATTGCCTCAGAATGGGCTCCTCTTGAAGGAAAACTAAAATTATCCAATATAATTCCGGGAACTAAAGTACTATATACTGACTTTGTAAAAGCCATCAAAGATGTTGCTTTCAGTAATTCCTCGGCTACTCCATCTGGTACCAGAAACTTTTCAATCACTCTTGGACAAGCTAACTACTTACCCAGAAATGGTCATTATTATCAATATATTTCAAATCTAGGAATTAATTGGAATTCGGCAAAAGCAGCAGCTGAAACGAGTGTGTATTTTGGACTTCAAGGATATTTAGCAACAATCACCGCCGCTGATGAAGCACAATTAGCAGGAAAACAAGCTCCTGGTGCGGGATGGATTGGTGGTAGCGATACAGAAACAGAAGGTGTTTGGAAATGGGTAACGGGACCAGCAGTTGACAGAGTGACGTTTTGGAATGGAGCCATCAATGGATCAAGTCCTACTTTTTCTTTTTGGAATATTGGAGAACCAAACAATAGCAACGGTATAGAACACTATGCTCACATAACTGCACCAGGTGTTGGAACACCGGGATCTTGGAATGATTTACAATTAAATGGCGATGCAAACGGAAATTATCAACCCAAAGGATATATTGTGGAATACGGCGGTATGCCGAATGACCCAACTCTTGAAATCTCAGCGAGCACCATTATAACAATTCCTCAAATAATATCAACAACTCCTGCGTCAAGATGTAACTCAGGGATTGTTACACTTCAAGCATCTGCCTTTGGCGGAACCATAAATTGGTATGACGCGGCAAGCGGTGGGAACTTTTTATACACTGGCAACACGTACAACACCCCTTTTTTAAACACAACAAAAACCTATTATGTTGATGCCGGCTGCCCCACAAACAGAACTGCAGTTACAGCCACCATAAACAAAATTCCTACCATAACATCAACCAATGCGACAGTTTCAAGATGTGGAGCAGGAGCTGTAACACTTCAAGCAACCACTGATACCGGAAATATAAACTGGTATTCAAGTTTAACCGGCGGTGCAATTCTAGGAACTGGAACAAGTTTAGATGTTCCAAATAGTACTCAAAACACAACCTATTACGCAGAAGCCGTAAATGACGGATGTACTAATGGGAATCGAGTTGCTGTTGACATTATAATTTACGATTCTCCGGTAGTTACTGACCAAGAATTAATACTTTGTAAATCTGGCAGCTTAACTCTTGATGCAGTAATCCCTAACATGACTTATTCATGGTCCACCGGTGAAACCACAAAGACAATTCAGGTTACAACTCCCAATACTTATAATGTAAAAATAACAAATAGTGCCAACTGTAGCAGTACCAAAAAAATCACTGTAGTTGAACATGATACTCCGGAGATCGACAGAATCGACGTCAACGAAACTACGGTTGTAATTTATTTAAAAAATACAAAAGACTATTTTGAATTTTCTGTTGACGGAATCAATTATCAAAGTTCGAATGTGTTTTTTAATGTAACGAGCGGTTTGCAAACCGCGTTTGCAAAAGAAATAAATTTATGCGGAATTGATAGTGCAGCATTTACTATACTGATAGCTCCAAAGTTTTTTACGCCAAATAACGATTCATACAATGATGTGTGGGAAATAAAAGGGTTGATAAATTATCCTGAGGCAGAAGTAACCATTTTTAATCGGTATGGTAAATTAATTACGAAATTAAACGCAGCTAAACCCTCTTGGGACGGAACTTTTAATAAGAAACTGTTACCCGCTTCGGATTATTGGTATGTATTAAAAATTGATGCGGGAAGTCCTGAAAAAAGGGGCCATTTTTCCCTCAAAAGATAATTTATAAAACTTCAAATTCTAAAACTTAATCTTCTTTTGAATTTCATCTAAAATATAAAGATAATCTTCTTGATTTTTTACAAAATCCCTATCAGAAACATCAATAATCAGAACATTCAAATCATTTTGTGATTTAATATAATCCAAATAACCGCTATTGATTTTGTCCAAATATTCGGCTGGAATTTTTTGTTCGTAGCTTCTGCCGCGTTTCTTAATATTTTGTAGCAACCTTTCTGAATTTTGATACAAATAAATATACAAATCCGGTTTTGGCATTTCTCTGTAGATAATATCAAACAGGTTGCGGTACAAACGATATTCGTCTTCGGCCAAAGTTATTTTGGCAAAAATCAACGACTTAAAAATATGGTAATCGGCAACCAGAAAGTCTTTGAACAAATCAAATTGCGCCAAATCATCTGATAATTGCTGGTATCGGTCAGCCAAAAATGACATTTCAAGTGGAAACGCATATCGATTTTGATCTTTGTAAAATTTGGGTAAAAATGGATTGTCGGCAAAACGTTCCAATACTGTTTTCGCATTAAAATCCTCGGAAATTTTTGTAGCCAACGTTGTTTTTCCCGCACCAATATTCCCTTCAAAAGCAACATAATTAAATTGCTCCAACGGAATACTCTGCAATGGATTTTCCAAATTCTGAACAATTGTACAAATACTTTCATCCGGCGACAACACCAATAATTCCGAAATATTTTTTTGAAGAATGGGATGTTTCCAATCTAAATTTAAATCCTGAATTGGTAGCAAAACAAAATTCCTATTTTGCATTAGAGGATGCGGAATTTGGAGTTTTTCGGTAGCAATAATTTCTGAATCGAAAGCAATTAAATCAATGTCAATCGTACGCGATTGGTATTCTTGAGTTTTATTTCGCAAGCGACCCAAACGCTTTTCGATTTTTAAAACTTGAGCCAGAATTTTATGTGCTGACGTAAATGTGTGTAAAACCAGCGCACAATTATAAAAAGCATCACTTTCAAAACCCCAAGCCGGAGACTCATATAATCTGGAAACTTTGATTACAGTGCCAATTTCTTGATGTATCAATTTTAAACAACGCTCGATGTTTTCCAAACGATTGCCTTGATTGCTTCCTATCGATAAAATGACCTGATGTTGTGATTTCATAATTGAGTGCAAATTAACTAAAAGAATTTTAGAATTAGCAATATATTTGCATCCTGTGTTGATAATTAAACTTGGAAATTCTAACTAATTGTTTGTAACATTTCTACGTTTTTTGCGACCTATTAAAAAAATATAATTATGAAATTTTTAGGGAATGTATTAGCGACACTTGTAGGTATTTTTGTTTTTTTTATGTTATTCTTTTTTGGAGTCATCCTAATAGGAGCTATATTTGAAGGTGAATCTGAAGGTGTAACGGTAAAAAGCAATTCGGTTATCGAATTGGATTTGGAAGACATAAGAAATGATTACGCCGGAAAATATAAAGATCCGTGGATGACTATCTTTTCAGAAAACAAAAAAGTAGGTCTGTCAGACATTATTAATGCCATTGAAGAAGCCAAAACGGACAATGACATAAGAGGTATTTCTATATTAAACAATGCTTCGTCATTAGGAATGGCGCAAAGCAAAGCTTTAAGAGATGCGTTGGAGAGCTTTAAAAAATCTGGGAAATTCGTTATGGCTTATGCCAATTCGTATTCTCAGAAAGAATATTACCTAAATTCCGTTGCCAATCCAATATATATAAATCCCGTTGGAGAAATGGATTTCAAGGGATTGTCCTCTGAAATTATGTTTTTTAAAGACTTTCAGGAAAAATCAGGATTGAAAATAGAAGTAATACGTCATGGAAAATACAAAAGTGCCGTTGAGCCATTTTTAGAAAATAAAATGAGCGATGCCAACAGAGAACAAACTACCGCCTTGTTAAATTCAGTTTGGAGTTCCATCACCGCTGACATTTCCAAAAGCAGAAATATATCTGTGGCCAAATTGAATCAAATTGCAAATGGACTTCTTGCCCGAACTCCAGAAATGGCAAAATCCCAAAAATTAGTTGACATCATTGCTTATGAAGACGTGTATCATAAAGCGATAAAAAAAGCGCTTAAAGTAGGCAATGACGAAGATTACAATAAAGTAGCTATTGTAGATTATGCTCAAAAAGTAGCTACTACATCGCAAAATTTCGACAGTAAAGACGAAATTGCCATTATTTATGCCCAGGGAGAAATTCTGGGAGGCGAAGGTGATGTAAACATTATTGGAGAAGGTTCTATGCGACGCTCGTTGCAAGAAGCCAGAAAAAACAAAGATGTAAAAGCGATTGTACTTCGCATTGACAGTCCGGGTGGAAGCGCTTTGACCTCAGATTTGATTTGGAGAGAAATTGAACTGACTAAAAAAGTAAAACCCGTAGTAGTTTCTATGGGGAATTATGCGGCTTCGGGCGGATACTACATCGCTTGTAATGCCAACACTATTTTTGCCGAAGAAAATACAATAACAGGTTCTATTGGTGTTTTTGGAATATTACCAAACTTTACACCATTGGCTACTAAAATAGGAATTTACACGGAACAAGTTAAAACACATGAAAATTCCGCTAATTACAGTCCATTTGTGCCAATCGATGAGAAATTTAAAGCCGTTACATTAGAAGGTGTGGAGCACATTTACAAAACTTTTGTGACACATGTAGCTCAAGGTCGAAAAATGACATTTGCTCAAGTTGATGCTATTGCTCAAGGCAGAGTTTGGACTGGTGCAGAAGCATTAAAAATTGGACTTGTAGATAAAATTGGAGGTTTAGATGATGCGATTGCAAAAGCAGCTTCTTTGGCAAAAGTAAAAAGCTACAGCACCCAAAATTATCCAGAATATGAGAAGAATTTTGATGATCTTTTAGCTAATCTTCCTTTTGCAAAATCGAAAGCTGATTTCATAAAAGAAGAAATAGGGGAAGAAAATTATCGTATTATGCAGGAAATAAAAAAACTGCAAGCACGAAAAGGAATCCAAGCCATCATGCCGTTTGAAATTAATATCAATTAATTTTTAAAAATACCTGATGAAAATCCGTTTAAATGATCATTTGAACGGATTTTTTTTTAATTCAAGAATACACATTAAAAGCAGACATACCGCTACTAATGCAATGAATACTTTTTTCTTAATCATAAACCACTATTTTTATCGAGAGCGGGCATTATTTTTGCTGAATTTATAAATCTAAAGAGAATCAAATTATGCTAAAAACAATTTTAAAAATTATTGTAGTCCTGATTATCCTATTCTTTATAGCATTATTTGCTATTCCTTACTTTTTTGAAGATCAGATAAAAGCTAAAATTGCCGAAGCTATCAATGAAAAAGTGGATGCAAAAGTTACTTTTTCGGATGTGGATTTAAGTTTAATTAAAAGTTTTCCCAGTGCGAATGTTTCGCTGGATCAATTAGTAATTATAAACAAAGCACCTTTTGAAGGAGATACTTTAGTTTCATTAGGCGAAGTGGATCTAAAAATGTCCATCAAAGAATTATTTAAAGGCAAAGAGGAAGCCATCAATATTGATGGAATTACTTCAAAAAATGGATTAATCAATATCATTTTCAATAAAGATGGAATCGGAAATTACGACATCGCAAAAAAAAATAAAGAAAATGAAAAGAGCGGCAAAAACGGACCTTTATCATTGAAGATTGAGAATTACAACATTGTGAATTATAAGTTTCGCTACTTTGACGAAAAATCTAAAATCAAAATGGTTATTGACAGCATTAATCATGAAGGCATAGGAGATTTTGCAGCACAAAAACTGGATTTAGTTACCAAGTCAACTGCTAAAATTACGTTGGACATCGACAAAGTCAATTACATGAAAGATATTGCCTTGACGCTGAACGCAGTTTTAGGAATTGATTTAGAAAAAAGTAAATACACCTTCAAAGAAAACAAGGCATTAATCAATCAATTGCCGTTGGAATTTGATGGATTTATTCAAATGGTCGAGGCCGGTCAAGAATATGATTTGAAATTTAAAACTCCAACTTCTTCCTTCAAGAATTTCTTGGGAATTATCCCTGCAGCGTATGCCGCGAGTTTGCATAACGTGAAAACAACCGGAGATTTTACTGTGATGGGTTTTGCAAAAGGCTTTTACACAGATACAACGGTGCCAAAATTTAATGTTCAAATCACATCAAATAACGCTTCCTTTAAGTATCCTAACTTACCAAAAACAGTTCAAAATATAATTATTGACACTAAAATCATCAACGAAACAGGAATTCTAAATGACACGTATGTCAATTTGGATAAGCTCTCTTTCAAAATTGACCAAGATGTTTTCAATGCTAAAGCCAACATCCGCAACATAACACAAAATGCAATTGTTGATGCCACTTTAAAAGGAACTATCAATTTAGCCAGTCTTTCCAAGGCCTATCCTATAAAGTTATACAAACCATTGTCGGGGATTTTAAATGCTAATGTCACTACTAAATTTGATATGGAGTCGGTGGAAAAAAGCCAATATCAAAATATCAACAATGCAGGAACGATGAGTTTGTCTGGTTTCAACTACATGGATGAAAACGGAAAAACAATGAATATCAGCAATGCGCTGGTTCAATTTAATCCCAATCAGGTCAATTTGAAAGAGTTGAACGCAACCACAGGAAAAAGTGACATTAGTGTAACGGGAGTTTTAGAGAATTTTTACGGTTTTATATTTAGAAACCAAGAATTGAAGGGAAACTTCAACATGAATTCTAAACAATTAGCCGTTGATGATTTTATGACAACTGGTGAAACTACGAAAGTTGGGACTAAAACAGCAACTAAAAAAGCAGACGCAATGAAGATTCCTGCTTTTTTAAATTGTACGCTTACCGCAAAAGCAACTACAGTTCTATATGATAATCTGACTCTGAAAGATGTTTCGGGAAAACTCATCGTGAAAGACGAAAAAGTGACTTTAGAAAATGTAAAAACATCTATTTTTGGTGGAACAATTGGCATAAATGGTGCTGTTTCCACAAAAGGAAAAACGCCGGTATTCAATATGGATTTGAAACTAAATCAAGTTGATATTGCACAATCGTTCACCCAATTAAATATGCTGAAAAAAATTGCACCAATCGCCGGAATAATCAATGGAAAATTAAATTCAAGCATCAAATTGAATGGAAATCTTGATGCAACACAATTGACTCCAGACTTGGCAACGCTAACCGGAGATTTATTAGGGCAACTGCTTTCAACGACAGTCAATTCAAGCAATTCGACTTTGCTGAACGCTTTAGGTGCTAACTTGAAATTTATTGACGTAAGTAAAATCAATTTGAATGATTTGAAAGCGGCAATAACGTTCAAAGATGGAAAAGTAAATGTCAAACCATTTGATATCAAGTACAAAGACATCAAAGCGACTATTGGAGGTACGCATGGTTTTGACCAAAGCATGAATTACAATCTGAAATTTAATGTTCCCGCTAAATATTTGGGGTCAGAGGCGAATGCTTTGACAGCAAAATTATCGGCTGCCGATGCTGCAAAATTAGAAAGCTTTCCGATAAATGCTGTGTTAGTGGGTAATTTTACAAATCCAAAAATCACAACCGACATCAATAGCGCGGTGACTAAATTGACTACTCAATTAGTAAACCAACAAAAAGACAGACTAGTAAAACAAGGAACGTCGGCTTTGACGGATTATATTAATAAAAACAAAAAACCTGGAGATACGACAAAAACGGCCACTCCCGCAACAAAAGAAGAGGTAAAGGCCAAGGCTACAGAATTATTAAATGGATTGTTTAATAAGAAAAGAAAAGCGGCCGATACGATAAAAGTAAACTAAAGCAACTTTACAAAATATAACAAAGAGGAATTTTACGTGATAGAATTCCTCTTTTTTTTGGCCAGCTACATTATTTGTGGTTTGTGATTATATCAGCATGATGTTGTTGTGTAGCTGTACCTGCGTAAGGGATGGTAGCGGCATCCTTTTATGAAGCGCAGCGGAGTAAAAGATACAGCGGACAGCCTGACCTTTTTTTTAAAATTTTTATTTTTAAAAAAGGGTACGCCCAAAATTGTATTACTTAAACCGCAATTGTAACCCTATACCCTTCTGAACCACGGATATTAAAGACTGTTCCATCTTCAAAAAGCAAATACTGCCCTTTTATTCCGGTAAGTTTTCCTTGAAACTGAGGTGTTTTATCCAAGCTCAAACTGTTTACTTTAATTGGATACTGCATTACAGGATAATGCATCGTATATAAATCATTCTTTTGCGAATAGAAATACTCCTGAACTTCAGTCGGAATAAGATTTTTAACCTTTAATCGTTCCGCGATTAAGTCAATTTGTTCGACATTATTTGTCAGCATTTTTCTCCAATTAGTTTTATCGGCATAATGATTTTTCAGCGCAACTTCTGTAATTCCTGCTAAGTATCGATTGGGAACTTCCACAATCGAAATCGCTTGAGTTGCACCCTGATCAATCCAACGCGTTGGCATTTGTGTTGTTCTGGTCACTCCTACTTTGACTTCGCTCGACAAAGCCAGATAGACGATATGCGGTTGCAATTGTACTTTTTCTTCATAAGCCAAATCACGATCCTGAATCCCAAGATGCGCTGTGCTTAACTCTGGTTTCATAATCCAATTGCCTACCGCTGGACTGGAATAGAAGCAATCATAACAAAATCCCTGACGAAATATTTTTTTCTTCTTGCCACAATTCAAACATTGGTACCCCACAAAATTGATTTCCAGTTCTTTATTCAACAACTGATTCACATTCAAAAAACTATTGTCAAAAACCAAGTAATATTGAATTGGGTTTCCAAATTCGGTTTGCATTTTTTTAAGTACACCTTCGTAAGTCATTCTATCTAAAGTTTCAAGTTTAACACATTTAGTTAAACAAATTTTGTTATTTTTGGTAAAGTTATAATTCATAATTCATAATTCATAATTTAAAAATGCCGCTAACCATAATCAATTCGTTTGCCTCTTGGGTATTAAAACAAAGAGTTCATCAGATCGAACTCTTCCTAAAATATCCAAATGAAGTTCAGGAAGAATTGCTTATGAATTTAATTCAGTCATCCAAAAATACTGCTCTGGGCAAAGAATATGAGTATGCCTCGATACATTCCTACGCTACTTTTGCTGAAAGAATTCCTATTTCTAGTTACGAAGAATTACAGCCACTGATTGAAAGAACCCGCAAAGGAGAACAAAATGTTTTTTGGGAAACACCTATAAAATGGTTCGCCAAATCAAGCGGAACAACCAATGCCAAAAGTAAATTTATTCCGGTAAGCAATGAAGCCCTGGAAGATTGTCATTATAAAGGGAGTAAAGATTTACTGTGTTTGTATCTGAATAACAACGAAGATTCAGAACTGTTTCTTGGAAAAAGTCTGCGTCTAGGCGGAAGCTCGCAAATCTATGAAGACAACAACACGTTCTTTGGCGATTTATCAGCAATATTAATCGAAAACATGCCCATTTGGGCGGAGTTCAGTAGTACGCCAAGCAACAAGATTTCCCTAATGAGCGAATGGGAAACCAAAATTGCTGCGATAATAAACGAAACCAAAAACGAAAATGTAACCAGTTTTGCCGGAGTTCCTTCCTGGATGTTGGTTTTAATGAATAAAATGCTGGAAGAAACCGGAAAGGGAAATTTGTTTGAACTTTGGCCTAATTTAGAAGTGTACTTCCACGGCGGCGTAAATTTTGAACCGTACCGAGAGCAATACAAAAAAATACTTCCGAAAAAGGAGTTTCAATATTACGAAATATACAATGCTTCTGAAGGCTTTTTTGCCATTCAGGATCTAAATAATTCCAGTGATTTACTGTTGATGCTGGATTATGGAATTTTCTATGAATTTATTCCGATGGATACTTTTGGAACACCAAATCAAAAAGTAATTCGACTCGCAGATGTGGAACTTTTCAAAAATTATGCTTTGGTAATTACTACCAATTCAGGTTTGTGGCGTTATTTGATAGGCGATACTGTTCGGTTTACGTCATTGAATCCATATCGAATTCGGGTTACAGGAAGAACCAAGCATCACATTAATGTTTTTGGTGAAGAATTAATGGTCGAAAATACCGATCAGGCTATAGCCAACGCATGTAAAATGACCCAAACAGAAGTAGTTGATTATACGGTTGCGCCTATATTTATGGAAGGCAAAGAAAAAGGCGCCCATGAATGGATGATTGAATTTAAAGATAATCCGACTGACGTATCGCAATTCCAGAAAGCATTAGATGAATCCATACAGTCTCTAAATTCAGATTACGAAGCGAAACGCTACAACAACATGACATTAAATCCGTTGATAATCAATGTAGCACGAAAAAATTTGTTTTACGATTGGTTAAAATGCAAAGACAAATTGGGTGGGCAACACAAAATTCCGAGACTATCAAACCAAAGAGATTATCTGGAACAATTAAAAAACATGCAATTTCAAACTGTATAAAAGTTGTGATATAAAATACTTTAGGAATATTACAACAATCGTGACGTAAAGTTATTGTTCAATTTACAAAATGCATTATTGCGTTAGGTTAATTTGTAAATACCTAACAATATGACATTTATGCTTAAAAACCGGTACAGGTCTTTATAATTTATTGAATAAGTCCTAAAAAAAAAGTTAAAAATCTAAAAATATTTGTAAGTATTATATGTGTAATTGAATATGCCTTGTTCTAGAAATAACACAATTTAACGATAAGAACAACCTGCTATTAGTTAACGACCATCCCATTACTAATGGTGGGTATGTAAATATCCTTAAGAACCATAATTATCATAATACACCCATTGATTTTATTACAACTTATTCCTGCGAAGAGGCCTATTTAAAAATTACAAAAAATGTATTAATAGCAAAAAACATTGGACCTTGCTTTTTTAGATATTAGTTTACCTTCTTTCCAATCTAAAAATCTTTATACCAGCAATGATTTAGCTAAACTAATTAAAATTTATTTTTCCGCTTGCAAAATAATTCTACTCACCATGCACAAAGAACCTATAGCTATTACGCGTGCAATACAAGAAATTAATCCAAAAGGATTCATTTTAAAAAAATGATATTAACGCAAAGGGATTGATACCTGCCTACCAATCTATTATGATGGGAGCCATCCTTTACAGTGCTACAATAACCGCAATGTAAAAGGATATCTTCAAGAAAATATTGGATTTTGAAACCTTGGATCATCAAATTGTAGCGCTACTAGCTCAAAAAATAAAAAGCAACAAGCTGCCAAACCACCTTGCTCTTTCCTTAAGTGTTAAAAAGAAAAAAAAACGCATATTAAAAATGTACTCGTGAATAATAATGGCGGAGATAAAAAAATAGTCGTAGCAGTTAAAAAAAATAAGGGTATTTTAAGTTTTAATATAAAATTAATACTTTTTTAGTACAAAAACCGAAAAATATTAATCCCAAGATTTATTGATTTTGCTTTTCAACACACATATAAATAATTTAAGTTAATTTAAGACAGTTATTAAAAGCCCCGGTAAAAGCGATAAGAGGCATCTACAACAGTGGTAAGCTGATGAATCATTACGATTTTAGAAGGTAAAATGGTAAGGAGCAGTATAAATATCTAAACAAAAAAAATCTAATATACTTCACAACTTTCAATACAATAGATTTACATCTGCAAAAAAGCATTTTATTGAATTTATATAATAAAACTTACATAATAAGTCGATAATTGCATTTTATCGATGTAAAACGCTTTTAATCGAGTAAAAAATTCCTGTTAAAATAATATATGTATATTTGATAATACATAGATTACAAATTAATATTATTTTAAATCAACTGCTCCATTAACCTACAGATGACAGTTGATTTTTACCAAAGATCTAAATTAGAATATTCATCATATAATTCCCCAAATCATATGAAAAAAACTACTCTCTTTACTAGGAAGTACATTCATACTTTGTTTTTAATCCTTTCAAGTTTTAGCGGTATTTCACAAACCCAATCCAGAATATTTATAACTGCAGGTAATTTCACTTTCACAGTACCGTCGGGAGTAACTAAAGTAACTGTCCAACTTTGGGGCGGTGGTGGTGCCGGCGGTGGATGCACAAATATCAATTTTGCTACCGGAGGCGGAGGCGGAGGCGGAAATTATAATAAAATTATTGACATAAATGTTACTCCTTTGGCCGTAATTAATGTTACCGTTGGAGCCGGTGGAGCTGGGGTATCCGGTGCTAATGGAAAAGCAGGAGACAATTCATTATTTGGACCACCTTTAACACCGTTAGCAACAGCAACAGGAGGAAATGGCGGAAGTGTTAATACAGGGACTAGCCCCCTAAATGGTTCGGGAGCTGTAATAACAGCCGTGTCCCACACATTTAAAGGAGGTGCGGGAGGTACCGGAAATGCAACAACAACTGTTGTTGGAACTAGCGGCGGCGGCGGCGGCGGTGCGGGGTATAGAAGCGTTGGATTAAGTAGTTCAGGAGGCGCCGCAGGTATAGGCGGGAATTATGGAGGAGGAAATGGTGCTTCGGGAAGAAGCACAAGTGGTAATGGAAATCCGGCACTAGCCCTCAGTGGCGGTGGCGGCGGCGGTCAAAATGGTAGTTCTGGTAGTACCACTAGAACAGGTGGTGCTGGTTATAGAGGCCAGGTAATTGTAACGTGGGTCGCTGATGCATTTTTTGATAGTGACGGAGATGGTATTCGTGACAATGTTGATATCGACGATGATAATGATGGTATTTTAGACACAACAGAATGCCCTGACTTCGTAAAGTCCCGGTTATTAAATGCCGATTTTGAAGATATTAATATTTTAACTTCGGGATTAGACGGAGGTCCAACAGATAAAACAAGCAATCCTGGTACAGTGGGAATCTGGAGAGGTGATGCGAGTTTCATCCCTAATTGGAAAAGTGCCGCACCTAACAACCAAGTGGAGATATGGCATAATTCTCATGATCCTGCAGATGATATAAATGGTAAAGCTTTTTCAGGAATTCAATGGGCCGAGATAAATGCCTTAACTAATGACGGTTTTTATCAAGATATTGCAACCACACCAGGAGATATACTTCAATGGTCTTTTGCCCATCGTAAGCGAACTGGTTTTGCTGGAAGTGCTAATGAAGATATAATGCAATTATTAATAGGGAATCCAAATGCATTGCCTTTATCAAATCAAGGAGATTTTGTTTCAGCCGGAGATGCTTCCTGGACAGAATATACAGGGAGATATCTTGTTCCACTAGGTCAAACCACAACACGTTTAACTTTTACTGCTATTACATCCAATGGTGGTGCAGGCTCTGGTAATTTCGTGGACAATGTTCAATTATTTGTTGTTCCAATTTGTGGGGATACTGATGGGGATTTAATACCTAATTATTTTGATTTAGACAGTGATAATGATGGCATACCAGATGTTATTGAAGTTGGGCTTGGAAATTTAAGCAATGGAAAAGGAAAATTAGATGTGGCATCCGGTGATGGAGACGGATTACTTGACAGTGCAGCTTCTACAGCTAATCAAGCTGCATTAAACTCTGATAATGATGCATCACCTAATTATATTGATCTAGACAGCGACAATGACAGCCTTTTTGATGTGGATGAATCCGGCGCTGGTAACAGCAATGCGGCCATAAATTATGTTAATGGGGATGGAGACATAAATGGAGACGGGCGGGGAGACGGACCGGAATCAGAAAAAATTAGAAACAAGGACAATAATGGAGATGGGATTTACGAAGGTTTTGGCGACGGTATATTAGACCTTCTTGATTATGGCACCGCAGTATATGGCAATTTGGGGCAAGGTACTGCATACCCTACCTACTTAAAAGATAGTGATGGAGATGCGACTCCCGATTATTTGGATATTACATCACAACCCGGCGGCGCTTTTGACATTGCAAATAACAAATTAATATATGCTCCAAAAGTTATTGATGATGGGAATGGTAAAATACCTGGCGCAACAGACATCGACAAAGATGGCATATTGGATGCTTTTGATACTAATACTTCCTATTTTGGTTCTCCAAGAGATTTAGAACGTAAATTATTTATTGAATTCGATGGAAGAAATGATTACGGTCAGGATATGTCTGTAATTAACGGATTGCCCAATGCCACCCTGATGGCCTGGATCAACCTCAACAGTCTTTATTCTGCAGAAGGCATCATTGTTGGGCAGGATAAGTTCCAATTAAAAGTAAACAGTTCACAGATATTACAAGCAGTTGCTGGTGCCACAACAATTGCGGCGCCAATTGCGCTTACCACTATGCAGTGGATTCACGCAGCCGTGGTTTATGACAGCAGCAATAGTTTACTAAAACTGTACATAAACGGAACAATGATAAACAGCGCCGCCATATCAGGTGCCTTGCCAGCGGACATTTCGCTTTTGACAATTGGAAAAAACCCGTCAGCAAACGACAAATTCTTTAAAGGAAGCATCGATGAAATTCGTGTTTTCGACACTGCCTTAACTGATTCACAATTACAGAAAATGGTATATCAGGAAATTAAGGCTAACGGTGTACAGATTAGGGGTGAAATAATCCCAAAAGACATCACGGGACTTCCTTGGGCAAATTTGAAACGCTATTACAAAATGGACAACTTCAAGAACGATGTAATCGATAATCACACAACAGCAGCAATCGACGTGACAACCGGAGCTAAAATTTATAATGTGAAAAACCTAAAAATACAACAAGCACCAATGCCATTTATAACCCAGCAAACAGGAGATATTGCTACCGCTGTTGGTTCTACACTGGATCAAATTAGAGGTCAGGATGCAGTTGACAGTCGATTTTCCATTATCGTTGTTAAACATGATGTAAACACCACCTCCGCTCTAACTAATTTAGGAATGATTGTCAATGCCGATAAAAAGATAACAATTGGCAATGACTTCAAATTGCAAAACGACTGGTACTTGAAATTGGATGGTAAAATAGATTTACAGGGCAAATCACAATTGTTACAAACTATTGAAAGCGATCTGGAAACAACCATTACCGGATCAATTGAAAGAGACCAGCAAGGTCAGTCTAACAAATACAATTTTAACTACTGGAGTTCCCCTGTAAGTCCAATCAATGCCGCCGCCAATAATACTGACTACACCGTCAATGGTGTCATGAAAGACGGTTTTAATGTTGTACCAAGAAATATCAACTGGGTTTCCGGTTACGATGGTTCGTCCGGAAACGCAGGAACACCGGTAAGTTTAGCTAGATACTGGTTATATAAATTTGAATCTAATACTGAAGCCTATGCTAATTGGATACAAATAACAGAGACCACTCCACTCCGAGCTGGTCAAGGATACACCCTAAAAGGAAGTGGAGCGGCCTCAAACTTTACATTTGTCGGAAAACCTAACAATGGATTGGTGGAATCAAATACCATCAGCGCGGGCCAATTATTACTTGTGGGAAACCCATATCCATCCGCTATTGATGCTAAAAAATTTATAAGTGATAATATAAATTCTGTTGATCGATTACAAGATGTTGGTGTAGATGGGACTTTATATTTTTGGGAACATTCATCAGACAATAATTCACATGTTTTATCCAATTATCTAGGGGGTTTTGCCGTACTAAATTTATCAGGAGGGGTCGCAGCGGTTGCACCCAGTGGAATTAGCGGCAAAGGATTGAGTACGAAAATACCAAAATGGTATATCCCTGTTGGGCAAGGGTTCTTTGTATATGGAAAAACTGACTCAGGTTTAAATAATAAGGTTGTTTTTAATAACGGACAAAGAATATTCGCAACAGAAGATAATCCTGAAAGCAATACCCTATTTAAAATTAACCCCAATGTTAAAAACAGCAAAAAGTTAACAGAAAATGAAAGTGATCCAACAATTAATGATACTTTCAAAAGAATTCGCTTGGGATTTGATTCCAATAATAATTACCATCGACAGGTTTTATTAGCTTTCATGGATGATAAAGCCACAAGTGGAATCGATGATGGCTATGACGGCTATATCAACGATGATTTTCCAAATGACATGTATTTATTGAATGGAGAAGAACAATTGGTAATTGAAGGAGAAGGTTTTTTTGATGCAAATGCCTCCTACCCTATTGGTGTAAAAACAGATACTGTAGGAAACGTAAAGTTCATGATTGATAGTTCAGAAAACTTCGATAAGGAACAGGCTTTTTATATTTATGATGACATGACCGGTCTATACCACAATATCCGCAACGAAGCATTTGAAACAAACCTTACAAAAGGAGAAAACAAAACCCGTTTTTCATTACGATTTACAGATAAAACCTTACGTATAGCTGACAACACCATTAATAACAATGACATTACCGCCTATTTAAAAAACTCAAACACCTTGTTAATCAACAATAACATATTAGACGCAATGGTTAAAGAAGTTTCATTATTTAACACAATTGGCCAATCAATCACTAGTTGGAAGATTGAAAATCAAGAACAACACAACATTCAGCTCCCCATTAAAAAAATAAGTGCCGGTGTATACATTGCAAAAATCCAAACCACTAAAGGAAATTTTAGTAAAAAAATTATTATACATAACTAAAGAAATAAAATAAAAAAAGTAAAAACTGTATGAGAAGGCAACACGTTTGGGTATAGATCAACCGGATCTTGATTTGCCGGATATTTTTTTTGAGAATTGACAATTGGATGAACGGTATGAAAAAACAGGCGAAAAGGATTATTTAGAAAAAGTGCACACTATTGAAAAAGTAATAGATCCGTATGAAGAAGAAATCCGAGACAAAAAACTGCATAAAGCCATGTTTATGATGCAATTTAACAACGTAGAATTGAATGCCGAACATATTGAACTATTTTTTATTGATGACAGAAAAAATTTATAATTGAAAATATTCTAGCCAGATTATAGCGATAAGGAACGTTTATTTCTCGACTTAGCTTTGAATGTTGCTCTCCTAAAAAATAAAATTGTCATATAAACTTAGTAAAGTATGGATACTTTGTTGACGAGGGCATTCAAAATATTATACGCCGTTTTTTGACCACTATTTTCAAGGTTTTTTATATTTTGTATAATTTTTATATGTCTTTTTACGTCGTACCCATTTTTTAGACAAAAATCTCCACGATTTAAGATAGATTTGTAGTTTGATATTCTATTATCTTGGTTAAAATCGGAGACAACTTTTGGCTATTATAAAAAGCCAAAAAAAGTTATTTTAATTTTATGCCACTGCTTTTTTTTTGTAATAATTGTCATAAGCCTTTCCATAGTCTAATGACTGATGAAGTTGCCGTGTATTATAAAATTCAAAATACCCTTTAAGTCCTTTATAAAGACTGATTCCGTCAGCATATTCTTGTAAATATACATTCTCGTATTTGACTGTACTCCATAATCTTTCTATAAAATTTTGTCAATAGCTCGTCCTTTACCGTCCATAGAAATTTTTATTTCATTGTTTAATAGCACATTGGTGCAAACCTCACTGGTGTATTGACTTCCTTGGTCTGTATTGAAAATTTCAGGCGCACCAATCGGCACTCATTGTGTTGCTTACACTGCAGTTCAAAATAAATCTTGTATGCAAATTTATATTCGCAGTAAAATACATAAATCCTTTTGCCATAGGAATATAGGTGATACCTGTTGCCCACACTTTATTTTTACGGGTAATCTTTAAACCTTTGAGTAAATAAGGGTATTTCTTATGTTCTTTATCACTTATTGTTGTTTAAGGTTCTCTATAAATGGTTTGCCAATTGATGATTTAAAGCAATCGTTTTACCCGTTTGCGATTCATTGTAATACCTAAATCCTTGAGCTACAACGTCAATTTCCTGCAGCCATAAAAGGAAGTATTAAAATACTGTTGATCTAGTAATTGCATTGTTTTCAAGTTCTCTAAACTTTCCTATTTTGCTTTGCAATAAAGGACGCCAGGATGAATTTCTAATAATCGACATTGTTTGACAATGCTCAATTTATTTTTAATATCGACGATTTTCACTCGCTCACGGATGGGTACTAACCCAGACTTTTTTTTAAAAAGTCATTTTCCAAAGTTAGCTGACCTATTTGAGCATAGCGTTTCGCTATTGGAATTTCATCTTTGGCGAAGACCGTTTTTTCTGCAGAAAAAACCGCAGAAAGATTCCGTATGGCGTCCGTCTTACACATTGAAATTTAGTTGGTCAGCAACTTTTATTTTTTTGCTAATACCACAATT
The DNA here is from genome assembly GCF_049896525.1 of Flavobacterium sp. DSR3-2. Taxonomy (NCBI): domain Bacteria; kingdom Pseudomonadati; phylum Bacteroidota; class Flavobacteriia; order Flavobacteriales; family Flavobacteriaceae; genus Flavobacterium; species Flavobacterium sp. DSR3-2. Next base: position 194,785 of record NZ_JAFCUM010000002.1, on the reverse strand, counting down.
TTATCTTTCTCTTTTAAGGCTTCCAAAACAACTTTGGCTTTGAAGTTTTTCTCTAATGTTCTTTTCAATCTGGATATAATAGTGCTAATTTAAGGCTTTTAGTCCCATCTAAATTAGTCAGCATATATTGTCCAAATTTTGGGCGTCAGCATACTTCACAACCCTCTATAAAAATAGATTTACATCTGCAAAAAAACATTAACTTCAATTTTCCTACAATAAAACTTACATATTTAGTTCGTAATTGCATTTTATCGATGCCAAACGCTTTTAATCGGGTAAACAATTCTTGTTAAAATAATATGTATATATTTGATAAAGAATAGATTACATATTAATACCAATTCAAGTCAACTGCTCCATTTACCTACATATGACAGTTGATTTTTTATCAAAGATTAAAAATTAGTTATTCATTATATTGCCCAAATCATATGAAAAAAACTACTCTCTTTACTAAGAAGTACACTCTTACTTCGTTTTTAATCCTTTCATGTTTTATCGCGAATTCACAGACCCAATCCAGAACTTTTACAAGCAATGGCACTTTCAAAGTACCCTCTGGTGTTAGCAAAGTAACTGTCCAACTTTGGGGCGGAGGTGGTGCTGGTGGTGGATGTACAAATATCAATTTTGCTACCGGAGGCGGAGGCGGAGGCGGAAATTACAACAAAATTGTTGACGTAAATGTTACTGCTTTGGCCGTAATTAATGTTACTGTTGGACTCGGTGGAACTGGGGTATCCGGTGCTAACGGAAATGCAGGAGGCAATTCATTTTTTAGCTCAACACCAATAGCAACAGCAAGAGGTGGTAATGGCGGAAATGTTAATACAGGAAGCAGTCCCCTTAATGGTTCGGGAGCTGCAACAACATCCGTGTTCCACACCTTTATAGGAGGTGCGGGAGGTACCGGGAATTCAACAACAACTGTTGTTGGAACGAGCGGCGGCGGCGGCGGCGGTGCGGGATACAGAAGCATTGGATTCAATAGTTCAGAAGGCACCGCAGGGTTAGGCGGAAATTATGGAGGAGGAAATGGTGCTTCAGGAAGAAATTCAAGTACAGGTGGAAATGGTAATGCGGCAACAGCACTCAGTGGCGGCGGTGGCGGCGGTCAAAATAGTAATTCTGGTAGTACCCCAAGAACAGGTGGTAACGGCTATAGCGGCCAAGTAATTGTAACGTGGGTCGCTGATGCATTTTTTGATAGTGACGGTGATGGTATTCGTGATAATGTGGATATTGATGACGATAATGATGGTATTTTAGACACAACAGAATGCCCCGACTTTGTAAAGCCCCGATTGTTAAATGCCGATTTTGAAGATAAAAACATTATTACCTCAGGTTTAGATAATGGTCCAACAGATAAAACAGGTAGTGGTACAATGGGCATTTGGAAAGGCGATGCGAGTCTGATACCCGCATGGAAAAGCGCTGACGCTGCAAACAATTATTTGGAAATATGGCATAACTCTCATGATCCTGTAGATGACATAAATGGTAAAGCTTTTTCAGGAATTCAATATGCCGAGATAAACGCCTCCAGCGATGATGGTTTTTATCAAGATATTGCAACCACTCCTGGAGATGTACTTCAATGGTCCTTTGCACATCGCAAACGGAAAGGGTATGCTGGTAGTGCCAACGAAGATGTAGCACAACTATTAATTGGGAACCCAATTGGCATTTTAACAAGTCAGGGAGATTTTGTTTCAGCAGCAGATGCTTCCTGGACAGAATATACTGGAAGATATCTTGTACCCGCAGGTCAAACCACAACCCGTTTAACTTTTACGGTGCTTGGAACGGCTTCTGGTAGTCAGTTCTCTGGGAATTTTATGGATAAAATTCAGCTATTTGTTGTTCCTATTTGTGGGGATACTGATGGGGACTTAATACCTAATTATTTTGATCTAGACAGTGATAATGATGGAATACCTGATGTTGTTGAAGCTGGACTTGGAAATTTAAGCAATGGAAAAGGGAAATTAGATGTGGCATTCGGAGATGGAGACGGATTATTTGACAGTGCAGCTTCTGTAGCTAATCAAGCTGCATTAAACTCTGATAATGATGCAATTCCTAATTATATTGATCTAGACAGCGATAATGACAGTCTTTTTGATGTGGATGAATCGGGAGCTGGTAATAGCAATGCGGCCTCAAATTATGTTAATGGGGATGGAGACATAAATGGAGACGGGAGTGGAGACGGAGTGGAATCAGAAAAAATTAGAAACAAAGACAATAATGGAGATGGAATTTACGAAGGTTTTGGAGACGGTATATTAGACATTTTTGATTACTCGGCCGGAGTATATGGAAATTTAAACCAAGGAACTGCCACTACCTATCTTAAAGACTCAGATACAGATGGAATCCCTGATTATTTAGATATTACATCACAATCCGGCGGCGCTTTAGACATTGCCAACAATAAATTAATTTACGCACCAAAAGATATAGACACCAATAATGACGGTATCATTGGTGCTGCGGGCTACAACACAGATATTGACAAAGATGGCATTTTAGATGCCTTTGATACTAATACTGCTTATTTTGGTTCTCCAAGGGATATTCGTTCTAAACTATTTCTGGATTTTGACGGCAGAAACGATTATGGACAAAGTACACCAATTCTAGGAAGATTAACCAATGCTTCATTTATGGCATGGATCAATTTGAATTCAGCATTTTCTTCTGACGGAGTCATCGTAGGACAAAATAATTTTCAAATACGGATTACATCTGCTAAAAAATTAGAAGCAGTGGTAAATGGCATTACAGCTGTAAATAATACTCCCTTAACATTTTCACAATGGTATCATGTTGCAGTCGTATACGGCGGAGGTTTTTTAAAATTGTATTTGAATGGAAAGTTAATACAAACAGTTGCCGCATCTGGAAAAATCAATGATGATGCTTCTCTTTTCACTTTAGGGAAAGATCCAAGCACGAATACCAAATATTTCAAAGGAAAAATAGATGAGGTACGCGTGTTTAATGTTGCGCTAACTGATTCCCAATTGCAAAGAATGGTCTATCAGGAAATTGACGAAACAAGTCCACAATTAAGAGGTAAAGTAATCCCTAAAGTTGTTGCCAAATCGACTGAAACAGCAATCTCATTTACTGATTTGCTTCGCTATTACCAAATGGATACTTATAAAGACGATATTGTAGATGACTTAACCACAACCAGCGTCGACTTGGTAACCGGAATGAAAATCTTTAATCATAAAAATATTTATGCGCAACAAGCACCTATGCCTTTCATAACAGAACGAAGCGGGGGTTTTGCAACAGCAGTCGATAGTCCAACAAAACAAATTAGAGGAGCTGATATTATGGATTATGATTGGTCTATTGTGAAAGTACAAAATGATATTACCGAACCCTTTGATAATGTTGATTTGGGGATGCTTGTTGATTCCGGTAAAAAAATTACGATGAATGACTCCAATTTACAAAATGACTGGTACTTAAAATTAGATGGGAAAATAGATTTACAGAGCAAGTCACAATTATTACAAACTATTGAAAGCGATTTAGATTATTTAAGCACTGGATCAATAGAAAGAGACCAGCAAGGTCAGTCTAACAAATACAATTATAATTACTGGAGCTCTCCTGTAAGTCCAATCAACCCAGCCGCCAATAATACCAACTACACTGTTACTGGTGTTATGAAAGATGGTCTTAATGCTGTGCCAAGAAACATCAACTGGGTTTCCGGTTACGATGGTACATCCGGAGACACAGGGACACCAGTAAGTTTAGCTAGATATTGGTTATATAAATTTGAACCTAATACTGAAGCCTATGCTAATTGGATACAAATAACAGAGACCAGTGAACTTAGAGCAGGTCAAGGATACACCTTAAAAGGAAGTGGAGCGGCCACAAACTTTACATTTGTCGGAAAACCTAACAATGGATTAGTAGATTCAAATACCATCAGCGCGGACCAATTATTACTTGTGGGAAACCCGTATCCATCCGCTATTGACGCTAGAATTTTTATAGCCGATAATATAAATTCTATTGATCGATTACAGGATGTTGGTGTAGATGGGACTTTATATTTTTGGGAACATTCGTCAGACAACAATTCACATGTTTTATCCAATTATCTAGGGGGTTTTGCTGTACTAAATTTATCAGGAGGAATTGCAGCGGTTGCACCCAGTGTAATTAGGGGGAAAGGATTGAGTACGAAAAGACCAAAATATTATATCCCTGTTGGACAAGGGTTCTTTGTATATGGAAAAACTGGCTCTGGTAAAAATAAAAAGGTTGTTTTTAACAACGGACAAAGGCTATTGGCGAAAGAAAATAATCCTGAAAGCAATACCCTATTTAAAATTAACCCCAATGTTAAAAACAGCAAAAAGTCAACAGAAAATGAAAGTGATCCAACAATTAATGATACTTTTAAAAGAATTCGATTGGGATTTGATTCCAATAATAATTACCATCGACAGGTTTTATTAGCTTTCATGGATGAAAAAGCCACAAGTGGAATCGATGATGGCTATGACGGCTATATCAACGATGATTTTCCAAACGACATGTATTTATTGAATGGAGAAGAACAATTGGTAATTGAAGGAGAAGGTTTTTTTGATGCAAATGCCTCCTACCCTATTGGTGTAAAAACAGATACTGTAGGAAAAGTAAAGTTCATGATTGATAGTTCAGAAAACTTCGATAAGGAACAGGCTTTTTATATTTATGATGACATGACAGGTTTATACCACAATATCCGCAATGAAGCATTTGAAACAAACCTCACAAAAGGAGAAAACAAAACTCGTTTTTCATTACGATTTACAGATAAAACCTTAGGTATAGGTGACAACACCATTAATAACAATGATATTACCGCCTATTTAAAAAACTCAAACAGCTTAATAATCAACAATAATATATTAGATGTAATGGTTAAAGAAGTTTCATTATTTAACACAATTGGCCAATCAATCACTAGTTGGAAGATTGAAAATCAAGAACAACACAACATTCAGCTCCCTATTAAAAAAATAAGTGCCGGTGTATACATTGCAAAAATTCAAACCACTAAAGGAAATTTTAGTAAAAAAATTATTATACATAACTAAAGAAATAATAAAAAAAAGTAAAAACTGTATGAGAAGGCAACACGTTTGGATATAGGATCAACCGGATCTTGATTTGCCGGATATTTTTTTTGAGAATTGACAATTGGATGAACGGTATGAAAAAACAGGCGAAAAGGATTATTTAGAAAAAGTGCACACTATTAAAAAAGGAATAGATAAGTATAAAGAAGAAATTCGAGAAAAAAAACTGCATAAAGCCATGTTTATGATGCAATTTAACAACGTAGAATTGAATGCCGAACATATTGAACTATTTTTTATTGATGACAGAAAAAATTTATAATCGAAAATATTCTAGCCAGATTATCACGATAAGGAGCGTCTATTTTTCGACTTAGCTTTGAATGTTGCTCTCCTAAAAAATAAAATTGTCATATAAACTTAGTAAAGTATGGATACTTTGTTGACTAGGGCATTCAAGATATTATACGCCGTTTTTTGACCACTATTTTCGAGGTTTTTTATATTTTGTATAATTGTAATTATTAGAAAATTATCTGTATTAAAAATTAAGTATGATTGTAACTTAGTAAATAAAAAGTAAATAAGTATCTCGCTTATTTACTCCTCCTCCATCATATCAATATGTCTGTCGTGGTAGCCTAAGAGATATAAAACACCGTCGAGACCTAAGCTGGAAATAGAACTTTCTGCTTTTTCTTTTACCGTAGGTTTAGCATGAAAAGCAATTCCTAAACCTGCTAAATTCAACATTGGCAAATCATTGGCACCATCGCCCACGGCAATAGTTTGATTGATGTGAATGCCTTCTTTATCGGCTATGGCTTGAAGGTATTCTGCTTTCTTTTTACCATCGACAATTTCTCCGATATAGTTGCCTGTCAATTTTCCTTCTTTAATTTCCAATTCATTGGCATGAACATAATCAATACCTAATTCTTTTTGAAGGTATTTTCCAAAAAAGGTAAAGCCTCCGGATAAAATAGCGGTTTTATAGCCGTAATATTTTAAGGCTTTCATCAGGCGATGCGCTCCTTTGGTTATAGGCAGATTTTCAGCAACAGTTTGCAGAACTTCTTCGCTCAAACCTTCTAACAAAGCCATACGTTGCTTGAAGCTTTCGCTAAAATCGATTTCACCATTCATCGCTGCTTCTGTGATGGCTTTTACTTGCTCTCCGACGCCAGCCAATTCAGCCAATTCATCAATTACTTCCGTTTGAATCAACGTCGAATCCATATCAAAACACACCAAACGCCTGTTTCTTCGATACATATTGTCTTCTTGAAAAGAAATATCCACATCCAAAGTTCTGGAAATTTCCATAAAACTGGCGGTCATAAACGATTTATCTACAATTGTACCTGTAACTGATAATTGTATGCAAGATCGTGGAAATTCTTCTTTCTCAATAATAGAAACCCTACCCGTTAACCTTTTGATCGCATCAATATTTAAATTTTGGTTGGACAGTATTTTGGTTACAGCCGCTAATTGAACAGCGGTCAGTGTTTCTCCCAATACATTGATGGTGTAGCGTTGTTTGCGTTGTGCTTTTACCCACATTTCGTAATCTGCAATCGAGATAGGAATAAATTTAACTTTAACACCCAATTCATAGGCTTTAAACAACAAATCTTTCAAAACAGGTCCAGAAGAAGAGCCCGCTTTTATTTCAAATAAAATACCTAAAGATAACGTGTCATGAATATCTGCTTGACCAATATCTAAAATGATGGCATCATAATTTGCCAAGATGGATGTCAGACCAGCAGTTACACCAGGTTTGTCCTGACCAGAAACTTTTAATAAAATAACCTCAATCTCTTCTACTTGCATGCTACAATTATTTAATTTAGAATGCACAAAAATCGACAATCTGACGTTGATAAAAAAAAATAATCTTCCTTTTATCAAACAATAACAAATAGTGTAAATTACCCATAAAAAAACCTGTTCAAATGAATGAACAGGTTTGTATTTTTAAGAAAAATGCATTTATTATGATGCAATCTCTAAACGTTTCAATAAATTTTTATTCAACGTCTCTTTGGCATAATCTACATCAATTTCTAATGTTTTATCATCAGAGCTCGGCAATTCATACATCGCATCTGTTAAAATGGCCTCGCATAAGGAACGTAATCCACGAGCGCCTAACTTGTATTCTAACGCTTTATCCACAATAAAATCAAGTGCTGCGTTGGTAATAGTGAATTCAACATCATCCATTAAAAACAATTTCTCGTATTGTTTGATTAACGCATTTTTTGGTTGTGTCAAAATCGCACGCAAGGTTTCTCTGTCTAAAGGATCCATGTGTGTCAATACTGGCAAACGACCAATAATCTCTGGAATCAATCCAAAATCTTTGATGTCTTTTGGAATAATGTATTGCAGCAAATTGTCTTTGTCGATATTGTCCACATTTTTTGAAGTAGAATAACCCACCGCCTGACGGTTCAATCGTTTCGAAATAATTCTTTCGATTCCATCAAAAGCACCACCGGCGATAAACAAAATGTTTTGTGTATTTACCTCAACAAATTTTTGGTCTGGATGCTTGCGTCCTCCTTTTGGTGGTACATTTACAACTGTTCCTTCTAATAATTTTAATAGTGCTTGTTGCACACCTTCACCAGAAACGTCACGTGTAATAGACGGATTGTCACTTTTACGCGCAATTTTATCTATTTCGTCAATGAATACAATTCCGCGTTCTGCTTTGGCAACATCATAATCGGCAGCTTGCAAAAGACGCGTCAAAATACTTTCGACATCTTCCCCCACATAACCTGCTTCAGTAAGAACTGTCGCATCAACAATCGCTAAAGGCACATCCAACATTTTCGCAATGGTTTTAGCCACCAATGTTTTTCCTGTTCCAGTTTGTCCCACCATGATAATGTTACTTTTTTCAATCTCAACCTCATCGTCTAATTGCTGTTGCATCAAACGTTTGTAGTGATTGTAAACCGCAACCGACATTACTTTTTTAGTTTGATCCTGTCCAATCACATATTGATCCAAAAACGCTCTGATCTCTTTTGGTTTCTTCAAAATCAAATCTCCAACCAGTTTTGAACTTCCGCTGGATTTTATTTCTTCAAGAACAATTCCGTGCGCTTGTTCAATACATTTATCACAGATATGAGCATTAATCCCAGCAATCAATAATTGGGTTTCTGGCTTCTTTCTTCCACAAAACGAACATTCTAATACTACTTTTGCCATTTTTATAGTCTAATGTCATAAAGTCAAAAGTCGTAAAGTCTGAGCAATGCTTTTGACTTTCCGACTTTTGACTTTCGACCAATAATTTATCCTCTTATTAAAACTTCATCAATCATTCCATATGCTTTTGCTTCTTCAGCGATCATCCAATAATCACGTTCACTATCCGTATGAACTTTATCGAAAGTTTGTCCGGAATGCTGAGAGATAATTTTGTACAACTCATCTTTCAGTTTCAACATTTCACGTAAGTTGATTTCCATATCTGTTGCAACTCCTTGCGCCCCACCTGATGGTTGGTGAATCATTACTCTTGAATGTGGTAATGCCGAACGTTTTCCTGCTGCTCCGGCACATAGAAGCACTGCTCCCATAGAAGCTGCCATTCCTGTGCAAATCGTTGCTACGTCTGGTTTGATGTATTGCATTGTGTCATAAATCCCTAATCCTGCGTAAACGCTTCCTCCAGGAGAGTTCAAATAAATTTGAATATCTTTAGAAGCATCAGCGCTTTCAAGGAACAACAACTGTGCCTGAACGATGTTTGCAATTTGGTCATCAATTCCTGTTCCAAGGAATATAATTCTGTCCATCATCAGCCTGGAAAAAACGTCTAATTGTGAAATATTCAACTGACGTTCTTCGATGATATATGGAGTCATGTTTTTAGGAGTCATTGCGCCTACGATTTTATCGTAGTACATCGAGTTTACGCCGTGGTCCTTTGTAGCAAATTTTTTAAATTCTTTACCGTAGTTCATATTTTTTTGTTCTAAGTTTTACGTAATATCTTGTGATTCGAGTTAATGCAAAGGTCATACCTATTTCTAAATGATGTCAATATGTCTTATTTTTAGCCCCGATGGAAGTAAAAAGCTTTTTGAATTCCGTTTTTTAGTTTTTCTATTCGTGCAAAGCGACTGAAAGAAGCTCTTGCAGGAATTTAAAAAACTGAAACGGAAGAAAAAACTTGTAACGTACAGCTGGATTGGCTCCTGCAATTAATTGAAACAAAAGAGCGCCAAAAAATATTTTTTCTGACGCTCAAATATAACTATTTTTTATTGTTTCGTATTTGTAATAAAATCATAAAATTTTAATAATCACTTGCGTTCTCAAGGCTTTTGACTTTCAACTTTATGACAGTACAAACTCCTATTTATTCTCCGTAAGACGCAGCAATAAATTCGTCGTACGTTACTTCTTTAGTGGTAGGATTTGCTTTTTCTTTGAACAATTCCAATAATTTTTCAGCAACAACTTGGTCCGAAAGTCTTTTCACTTCGTCTTGGTTTGACAAAACTCTGGCTACAATTCCTTGAACTTCTTCGTCAGTAGGATTTGTTTGCCCGAATTGCGCCATTTGTTGACGGATGTTTTTTGTAGTGAACGTTTTCAAGTCTTCAAAAGTGATTTTGATATCCGATTGAGCCATTGCTCTACCTTCAATCAATTGAAAACGCAGTCCTTTTTCAGAACGTACATATTCTACTTCTGCTTCCTCAGGAGACAATTTTTTCTCCCCAACCGTTTGCAACCATTTTTTAAGGAATTCAGCCGGTAAATCAAATTTTGTACTTTCGATTAAAAATTCCGTTACATCCCCTAATAATTTTTGATCCGCTTGTTGTGCAAATTGAGTCTCAGCATCTTCTTTGATTTTTGCTTTCAATTCTCCAAGTGAAGAAACAGTTCCGGCTCCAAACAATTTGTCGAATAATTCTTGGTTCAATTCAGCCAATTCAGCAGTGTTGATCGCTTCGATTGTAAAATTTACGTCAACCGCCAATTCGTGAACTTCCTCATGACTTACTTTCAACACGTCCATCAATTGATGTACGTCTTCAAATAAATCTTTTGTATTTACAGTCACAACATCTCCTACTTTTTTACCGATGAATAAATCAAAAGTCGCTTTGTCTTTAAAAAGATCAGCAGCAATAGTCGTCGCGTTATTAATTTCTTTTTCTTCGTTTGTGAAAGTTCCCGTTACATCTGAATCTGCAGCAACAACCTCTTGAGGAATCGCAGTTCCAAATTGTTTTTGAATACGTTCTACCTGACCTTCAATCATTTTATCATCCGCAGAAACCACATATTTTACAATGTCATTTTTAGCTTCTAAATCCAATTCGAAGTTAGGTACCAAACCAATTTCATATTCGAAAACCAGTTCTTCAGCATCCCAAGAAAAATGCTCGTCTACTTTAGGAAGTGGCGTTCCAAGAAGGTTTAATCTTTCTGATTGTACAAAACGCTCCAAAGCTAAGTCAACCACTTTTTGAATTTCTTCTTGTTTGATTGCTTTACCATATTGTTTTTCAACAAGATCTTTAGGCACCGCACCTTTTCTAAATCCTTTAACCGTTGCCAAAGGCATTTTTTCGTTTATTCTTTTTGCTACTTGTCCTTTGTAATCCATGTGAACAACAGTCATTACAATTGTTTCATTCACAGCGTCTATTGCTACTCTTTTGATATCCATCTTCTTCTTTAATTTACATAATAAAATTGGACTGCAAAATTATAAAATTTTTGCAACCCAAACAAGTATTTTACCATTTTGAATTTTAGGCAGTTATTTGACAAAATCACAGGCTGGAAAAGAAAAATAATTTGGGCGTGTCCCTCCGTAAAAACTGCGGGTCAGGCTGTACGTTCCCGCTTTTTATCGCCTGCCAAAAAAAGGCAGCCTGTAAAAGAGCTTCACTGCCATCCTTCACGCAAATTGTGGTATACGACAATATAAAGTTGCTTTGAAATTTTGTAATGATTTATTTATATATTTTAAATTAGTTAAGATCAAACCAAGTAACGCAAAGCCAACCAAAATTGGGTTTATAATCTATACTTTGCAGCGGCCATATGCAAGTTGTACCGCATGTTGGAAAAAATCCGCACAAAGAGATTATGATATACTAAAAAGATATACATTTGTAATATTATTTAAAAGCATATGAAAACAGTATCATTAAAAATAGACGATTCAATATTTGGAGAAACTGAAAAAATACTTTCTCGTATCAGTATACCTAGAAATAGATATATTAACGAAGCAATTGAATACTATAACAAAGTACAAAAAAGGCAAATTTTAGAGAAAAGACTTGAGATTGAATCTAGCTTAGTCAAAAAAGATTCAATGAATATTTTAAAGGATTTTGAAAAAATTGACTATGCAGATTAATCAATATGAAATTTGGATTGCCAATTTAAATCCACAAATAGGCACTGAAACTGGAAAAACTATACCAGTTTTAGTTGTTCAGACAAACTTATTAAATAAGATTCCGCATCCGTCAACAGTTGTTTGTCCAATTACAACGAAAGTTCAAAAAGATTCTAATATTTTAAGAGTTCATTTAAAAAAAGGAATGGCAAATTTACATGAGAATTGTGATGTCATGATTGATCAGATTAGAGCAATTGACAATAAACGATTGATTAAAAAAGTTGGAAACTTGCCAATTGAATTAATTGACAGAATCAAAGAAAACATTTCCATAATAATTGATTTGGATTAGAAGCACGACAGCACAAAACCCGTCAAATGAAATCGCTGGTTTTCAGTTCATTGTTGGTTTATTTTTCCTATTTTCGTTTTCTCTTAATGGAGAAAACTCATTTCCCAAGCCGCGACTAAGTCTGGCGCGCGAACGTCAAAATGTTTAATAACCTTCTTTTTGATTGCTTGTATTTTTTGTACATTTAAGTATGAAATTCAGTAACGGAACCAATAGAAACCAACTCCCGTTTTTTGCCTCCCCTGCTAGCGCGAGCGTCCCGCTCGTGCCCGCAAACAAGAGTTAGAAAAAAAAGCTAAATCTATGAGCACAAAATATAAATTTGGAGAAAGTACAGGAGCTTTTTTGTAAGCTTTGCCACAGTAAACTGGATAGATGTATTTACAAGAGAAACGTATTTTGGCAATATCATAGAATCATTGGACTTTTGCAGAAAAAATAAAGCAATGGAAATTTACGGGTATTGCATTATACCCGAAGTGCTCATCTATCATTTTTTAAGTAACGATAGCTCATTAATAATCCATGTACTCATTGTGCATCGACATATAAAATCCGCAATTTGGAAATTTCAAACAGATAAAGTAAAACATAATATCATTGATTATTTTGACGGGCACGGATTGCAAATTCAAACTACTTGATGTAGGATTGATTTTTACCTTCGACAAACTACGCCGAATTACAACCTGATTGACCAAAATCTATTAAAGCAATATCAAAAAGTATTGGCTTTGCTTTTTGGGGTTCTAACACCAGTTGTTACCGCTTTTTACGGATTGTTTTATTTTAAAGATGAAGAATGCCTTTTTCCAAAAAGAATTTCTATTGTAGTTTAAATCACATATATTTACTGACTGATTAACTAAAATGAGTTCGTTTGAAGGTTTTTAGACGAACTGACGTTATAGGTAATGTTAACGAAGACCGAGACAATTCAAAACAATTTTCAACTTATACCAAAATGAACATTAACTTATTTCTTTGGTCATTATTAATAACCTTACCAGAAATGGTATTTTCTCAATCTGCCGACTTTACCATTCACGATGTAAAGTTTGAAAGTCAAGGCGTCACTCTAGCAGGCTCGATTTTAACGCCTAAAAAAACACTTGCAGCAGTTGTGGTTGTTCATGGGTCCGATCCTGTAAAAAGAGAAATGGAGTTCGCTAAACGTCTTGCCAAAGAAGGTATTGCTGTATTGACATATGATAAACGTGGAGTTGGAGAATCTGGCGGTGTATATGTAGGACCATCTGTTGGCACGAATAATATTGACACTACTAATCTTAATTTATTATCTCAGGATGCAAGTTCAGCAGTAAATGCATTTCGAACATATTTGAAAGATAAAAAAACACCAATTGGATTAGTTGGCTTCAGTCAAGCAGGATGGATAATCCCAATTGCTGCAAATAAAAATCCACAAATAGAATTTATGGTTTTATTTAGTTGCCCTACAATCACTACGCTGGAACAACTTCGATTTCAGTTTTATACTAATGAAAAAAATAACTTTTGGGAAAATCACACAGAATCTGATGCTCGTAAACATACGAAAGATGACCCAGACAGGTATCAATTCGTGGCGACTGACCCAAAAATTTCTCTGAATACTCTTTCAATTCCAGGACTTTGGCTTTTTGGTGAGAAAGATATACAGATTCCAGTAAAGTTGTGTATGGAGCAATTAAATACTTTGAAAGCTTTAGGCAAACCTTTCGAATATACCTTGTTTTCAACATTAGGACACAATACTTCTTCTGGCAATATTACAGCACCAGTTGATATTTCAATTCAATGGATAAAACAGAAAGCTGTGAACATTCAGAAGTCTAAAGTGTCAAAATAAAGAATTACCGCTAACAGCTAGGATTTCGTTGCGTGCGAACCACCAACAATGAAACCCGTGTTGAACCTAACCGATTTCCTGCCATCAACACTATGGAGTTATCGTAAAGATTGTAGCGGTATTGTCAAGAGGATTTTGTTCCTCTTTTTTTGCGTAGTGGTTTCAGCTTGGTTTTTTTCATATTTTCCTTCACTTTTGAACATAAATTCCCTTACCCGTAAAATTAGTTTTCACAAGCAATAACGTTTTGGCTACCGCCAAGATACCAAGCAGGCGGACCGCGCTGGTCAAAAACTGCTATTCGGTGTAAATTGCCTGTTTTACAACAAGGACACTTGGGTAAAAAGGGCTTCTTTTCTGCTTTTTCTAAAACTTTTACCTTAAGTTTTTCCTGTAAAAGTTTCAGCTTTTGACGCTTCCAAGTGCTGCTCAAAAAACCATAATGACGGATTTTCACACCCGAGCCCAAAGGGCGAACTGACGAAGTAAATCGTTTGGGCAAAATATGCAACGAAAACCGCCTGATAAACTCCCGGTGCGGGAGAGTCATTTATTTTTTAACGGTAGCTACGCGGTAATCCTTGTAATCAAAAGTCACGTTTTGCTCGTTAATGCTCTCGCTTCTATTATTACTGATGGCGATTTTATGGCTTTATCGTCCCAAATATTCCACCACCGATTTTGGACTTCCAAAAGGTTTCTTGGCAAATACCACCCATGGTTTTTGAAATAATTCCGGCCGGATTTATTCATATTGAGTAGGCGATTTCGCTTTGAGTTTTTCGCAATATTTAGCCCTAAAAACTTTTGACAAGACCTTGACTAATGTCAGCTTGATTTTTTCAGCCTACAACCTGCGCCGAATATTTAAGTTAATAGACCAAAATCTATTAAAACATTGGCTTTGTATTTTGGGGTTTTAAAAGCAGTTTTTAACGCTTTTTACGGATTGTTTTGTTTTAAGAATAAAAAATGCTTTTTTCAAGAAAGAATTTTAATTGTAGTTTAAATCATATATATTTACTTACTGATCAACTAAAATGAGTTCGTTTGAAGGTTTTTAGACGAACTGACGTTAAGAGTAATTCCTCCAAACTACCACCCGAAATAGGCAATCTAACTGCAGAAAAGTGAAAAATAGAAGAAATCAATAAGAAAAAAAAATGCTAATTTACAAAATACTAATTAAGATTTGGTTACGGTTTTAAAAATATAATGTGATAAATGAACAAAAATTTTAAGAACCTTTTAAGTAAAGATTTTATATGCTTTATAAAAAATCCTAATCAAGTTTTTCATAGTAATTTCAAACAGGATTTTATAATATTCGTAATACTGACATTTTTTAATTTTTTTGGTTTATTTGTAAAAGGAATAGTCACAAAAGAACCATTTATAGAGTCGAGTGACTTGCCTAATTTTACTTTTTCAAAAATTTTTCCAATTATTTTCTTAATTCCTTTAATTGAAGAATTTGCTTTTAGAGGTTTTTTACAATTCAGATCAAAATTAATATTTATTATTAGTTTGATTTCTTATATAATATTATTGATAACTTTTGTTAGTAATTACACGATAAAAGCAATTATGGTAATAGTGATGATAATTACTGGATTATTATTCCTATTATTTAAAAATTGGTATCCGTTACTAATTAATTTTATTACAAATAATTTAAAAATTTTAATTTTTATTTCGTCAATATGTTTTGGAATTATGCATTTGACAAATTTTGAAAATTTTGAATGGATTAATTTGATAAGTATTTTTGAGAAAATAATCAGTGGAATATTCCTTTGCTATATCACTCATAAATATAATATTTTGCATTCATATTTTTTTCATATTTTAAATAACTCCATACCTTTTATATTAGTTATGATTTATATTTTATCTCAATAAAGAACTACCGCCAACAGCTAGGATTTCGTTACGTGCGCAGCACCAACAATGAAACCCGCGTTGAACGGAACCGACTACCTGCCGTCAACACTATGGAGTTTTCGTAAAATTGTGAGAGAGGAGTATATGAGAATTTGGCCCTCTGTTTTTTTGGATTAATTTTAACCTTGGTTTTTTTCATATTTTCCTTCACTTTTGAACACAAATTCCCTTACCCGTAAAATTAGTTTTCACAAGCAATAACGTTTTGGCTACCGCCAAGATACCAAGCAGGCGGACCGCGCTGGTCAAAAACTGCTTTTCGGTGTAAATTGCCTGTTTTACAACAAGGACACTTGGGTAAAAAGGGCTTCTTTTCTGCTTTTTCTAAAACTTTTACCTTAAGTTTTTCCTGCAAAAGTTTCAGCTTTTGACGCTTCCAAGTGCTGCTCAAAAAACCATAATGACGCATTTTGACAAACCGTTTGGGCAAAATATGCAACGAAAACCGCCTGATAAATTCCTGATGCGTAAGTGTCATTTGTTTTTTAAAGCCCGCTACTCGGTAATCCTTGTCGTCGAAAGTCACGTTTTGCTCGTCAATGCTCTTGATTCTATTATTGCTGATGGCGATTTTATGAGTGTATCTTCCCAAATATTCCACCACCGCCTTCGGACTTCCAAAAGGTTTCTTAGCGAATACTACCCATGGTTTTTGCCATAATTCCGGCTGGATTTGTTCGTATTGGGTAGACCATTTCGTCTGGAGTTATTCGAAATATTTAGCACTGAAAAACTTTCGACAAAACCTTGACTGATGTCGGTTTGATTTTTTCAGCCTACAACCTGCACCGAATCTTTAATTTAATAGACCAAAATCTATTAAAACAATATTTAAAAGTATTGGCTTTGCTTTTTGGGGTTCTAACACCATTTATTACAGCTTTTTACGGATTGTTTTATTTTAAAGATGAAGAATGCCTTTTTCCAAAAAGAATTTCAATTGTAGTTTAAATCATATATATTTACTCAATGATTAACTAAAATGAGTTCGTTCGAAGGTTTTTAGACGAACTGAAAACATAGGAAATGCGAGATTGACGTGGAAAAAAAAGAAAATCAAAAACAAAAAATGACAAAACAGAATAAACTAATAATTGCATTTTTTTGCATAATAAAACTAACCCTTCATTTAATTGCTGATTATCATTCGGGTTTTCAAGGTGACGAATTATTACATATCGAAACCGGAAAACATTTGGCATTTGGTTATATGGAATTCCCACCATTAATAGGAGTGTTAGCATTTATTCAAAATATTTTTAATTCCAACTCTCTATATATTCATCATTTATTTTCTCATATTTCTTGCATTTTAATAGTTATTTATGTTGCAAAAATCACAATTGAATTAGGTGGTAAAAACAAAGCATTATTTTTAACTTTATTATGCATAATCATTGCGCCAGCATTTGGACGTACGCAACAACTTTTTCAACCTGTTGTTTTTGGACAACTATTTTGGACTTTAGGTTTTTATCAATTAGTTCGTTACACAAAATACCTTGACCAAAAATATTTAACCTATTTAACATTTTTTGCATTAATCGGTTTTTTATTCAAGTATGATATTCTGTTTTTTATTTTTGGTTTATCTTCATTATTCTTTTTCAAAAGAACAAGAGAAACAATTTTGAAACAAAATATTGTGCTACATATTGCAATTGCTCTTTTAATTGTTTCGCCAAATATTTATTGGCAATACGTAAACAATTTTCCAGTATTGCAAATGTTTAGCCGATTATACGAAACGCAATTAGATAAAATTTCGAGAATTGATAATTTGAAAAATTTAATTCTTGCAGCCAATCCCATTTCACTAATTTTGATTTTTCCTGCAATATTTTACATGTTCAAATCTAACAAAGCTGAACTTTATAAACCATTAGCATTTTCAATTACTTTATCCTTTCTTTTATTGATATTCTATAATGGGAAATCGTATTATTTCTTTCCAATCATTTTAACAATTTTGCCCTTTGGAGCAATATTTTGGGAACAAAAAGTAATTCAAAATCATAAATGGGTTATGTTTCCCGTAACATTTCTTTTGTTTTTAGGTTCTATATTAATTTCATTCGGAATGCCCGTTTATACCTTCAATCATTATTTGCATTCCATTTACAAATATGAAAAGAAAGATATTATTGGAGGAAAATATGGTGTGAAATATGATGAATATTATACGCAGGAAAAATGGAAAAAAACAATGAGCGAATTAAAAAAAGTTTTTGATAGTTTACCAGAAAATGAAAAGCAAAATTGTGAAATTTGGGGCAAACATTATGCTCAAGCAGGAGCAGTTAATTTATTTGGGAAAGAATACAACTTACCAAAAGCATTTTCATATCACGGAAGTTATTATAGTTGGACACCAGGTGGAGAAATGCCAAATACTGCAATTGCATTGAGTTATCAAGTTGGCGAATTTTTCAATCCATATTTTGAAAAAGTAACTCTTGTCAAAAGTATATATAATCCATACGCAGACAACGAAGAAGAACTGTATCAGAGAATATACATTTGTAAAAACCCAAAACAGAATTTTGAAAAAATGAAAGATTTATTTAAACATCGAATATTTGAATAAATAAAAGCACTATTTCCTAACAGCTAAAGTTTCGTTACGTTAGCAGCACGAACAATAAAACTCCTGTTAAACAGCCTGTCCCGTTTTTACGGGAGAACCGATTGTACGTCCGTTAACACTAAAAAGTTTTCGTAAAATTGTGAAAGGGGATTATAAGAGGATTTCGTTTTCTTTTTTTTTATGAACTATTTTAGGTTTGGTGAAGTGTTTCCCTTCACTTTTAAACACAAGTTCCCTAACCCATAAAATAAGTCTTCTTAGGAAATTGCGTTTTGGCTGCCGCCAAAAAACTTAAAGAAGGATCACGTTGTTCAAAAACCTTTATTCGGTGCAAATTGCAAACTCTTCACAAAATGCACTAAAAATGCCAAAGGCAGACTCATTAAACGCTCCCAACTCGCCCATTTGATTTATCAAAACAAGGTTAGAATCGGAAATAATTATGAAGTGTAAGGCAGAAGGCAAGCCATCGTGGAACATCCCTACAGAGTAATAAAACGCCAATGGGATTTTTATTATATCATAACTAAGAAAACCATCAAACGTGCCTCAGCTAATGTTGGATTAATTTTTTAGCCTACAACCTGCGTCGAATATTTAATTTAATAGACCAAAATCTATAAAAACAATATCTAAAAGTATTGGCTTTGTTTTTGGGGTTCCAGTACCAGTTTTTAAAGCTTTTTACGGATTGTTTTGTTTTAAGAATGAAGAATTCTTTTTTTTAAAAAAAATTTTAATCGTAGCTTAAATCATATATATTTACTTACTGATTAACTAAAATGACTTCATTTGATGGTTTTTAAACGAACTGACGTTATGCGCTACCGTAAAAAACGTATCAATGAAATTTGTAAAAAAGCCCATCATCTTCAACAAATAAAACACATCTTCATTTTTTTTGTCATTACACAAAACTGGATAAAAAAAATTAAAGAGTGTTTTTGCCACCCGATAAAACAAAAAAACGTAAACAGTCCTGAAAAATGAAGCTGTAATAGTTTGCCATTTTTAATTCTATTGTGGTTTATAAACCAATGAACTCATTCCTCATTTAAAACGTGTGAATTATGAAATTCATTTAATAAATTACGTAATAATCTGATTACCAATTACCCCTATATTTATCTTTGAGAAATCTAAATTAAAAATCAGGAAATAAATATTAAAAAACAAACCACGATATTTCGGTTAGCAGACACAAACATGTACTTGCATTATTTGAGAAAGTAGTTCTAAAAGGTGATGATATTACCATGAAAACAAGGGCGAGTGCAACTACTTCTGCAGTCCGCACAAACCTTAATCATTCTTTAATTAGATAATAAAAATGTAATTATTAATTAATAAAAAAAAAGTAACATTGAAAATCTTAGCAAAAAAGTAGCATTAATAAACTAAAAAGTTTAGTTGATAATATATTTATTTGTCTATTCTGTACCGATTTACAAATAGATGATGGATCTACTTGACAAATTATGTTAGTAATCAAAGTTTGTAATCAGGGAAATATCTGGTTCTTTGGTAAAAAGAGCAGTGATAAAAATAAAGCAATTGCTGCAGATAAAAATGTACAGCTCTTTTTTGCGCATCCTGCAGAAACCAATTACTTAGTGGTAAACGGTGAAGCAGAAATAATTTTAGACAGAGAAAAAATTAAAGAATTATAGACATTCATTGCAAAAATTTGGTTCAAAAAAGATAAAGAAGACCCCAATATTTCCATCATTAAAGTAATTCCAACCAAAGATTACTGCTGGGATACCGGACTAAACAGAATGATAAACTCTTTTAAGATCGTCGCATAGGTTGTCACAGGAAATAATTTAGTTACGGGCACTCAAGAAACTATCACGATATAAAAATTTAAACCAATGGCGACAGCAAAAAAAAATTCTTTGGTAAACAATATCAATAAGAAAAAGAAAGAAGGTACTTCTAAGTCTAAAAGGAAATCAACCGTAAGTAAAAAAGCTTATGATGATATGAAAAAAAATTGGGGTAAGGAAACATAACAAAAGTTAAACCTACCTTGAAAAAAGCCTACTACAACAAATTAAAATTTATCAGCCATTTAATGCCGTTCAAGTTATAAAATCAATTCAAAAAATAAACTATTATGTGGAAAGAAGAAAACAATCAATTAAAACGCAGTTTTGAATTTAAAAACTTTGTAGAAGCTTTTACTTTTATGACCAAGGTTGCTTTTGCAGCTGAAAAAATGGGCCATCATCCCAATTGGAGTAATGTATACAACAAGGTAGAAATCTTGCTATTTACACATGATGCCAAAGATAGCATTACCGAAAAAGATGTAAAACTTTCAAAAGAAATAGATAAAATTTTCGATAAAGAATAATTATGAGACACATTGCTATCGTTTCTTCCAGCGTTATAGAAGGGAGAAAAAGCAATGATTTATCGCTTTATTTTCAAAATTATTTTAAGGAAAACAAGCAGGTAAATTGATTTGAAAGCCCTTAACTTTCCTCTTTTTGAAAGCATCTTAAAAACATTAATGACATCATCTTTCAACAAATCATTTCAAAAGTAAAAGAAGGAGAATTTAATATTTCCAAAATTAAACGCACAAAACAAAAATAGAGGAGTATGCAAGACAAAAACCATCAATCAAGACGAAAATTTATTCAGCAAACTTCCATTGTAGGAGCAGGTGTGTTGCTGGCAAATCCACTTAAACTTTTTTCACAAACAAATAAAATAAACAAGATGAGCAAGAATATAAAATCTAAAGGTTACGCCGGCAAAGATGAACAGGGAAAATTAATTTCTTGGAATTTTGAACGAAGACCAGTTGGCGACAATGATATAATGATTGACGTCAAGTTCTGCGGAATTTGCCACTCGGACATTCATACCATAAAAGGACATTGGGGAAAGCAGCGATATCCACAAGTTCCAGGACATGAAATTGCAGGAATAGTGTCAGAAGTCGGAAAAAATGTAACTAAGTTTAAGGTGGGAGACCAAGCGGGTGTGGGTTGCATGGTAAACAGTTGCATGAACTGTGAAAGTTGTAAAAATGGTGAAGAGCAACATTGTGAAACCACAGGCATGGTAGGCACTTACGGCACGCCCGAAAAATCATCACCAACAGGAATTACACAAGGCGGATACTCCACCAATATTGTGGTAATCGAACATTTTGCTATCAAAATCCCTAAGAACATAGAATTGCAATATGCAGCACCTTTGCTTTGCGCAGGAATTACTACTTATTCACCATTAATGAAAGCGAAATTCAAAAAAGGAGATAAAATTGGTGTAATAGGCATCGGAGGTTTAGGACACATCGCAATTAAATTAGCTGTTTCAAAAGGTGCGGAAGTGTATGCTTTTACAACCTCGCCTTCAAAAGTAAATGATATCAAAGGTTTTGGTGCAAGAGAAGTTATTGTTGTGGACTCGGCAGATAAATTAAAACCATGGTTTGGAAAAATGGATTTTATGATTTCAACCGTACCTTATGCCTATGAGATGTCAGATTATATTTCATGCGTTAAACCGTATGGTTTTTTCACTCAAGTAGGACAACCTATTAATGGAGAGCTGATGATCAACAATACCAATATGATTTTTAATAGGGTAAATTTCAATGGTTCGTTGATTGGTGGCATTCCAGAAACACAAGAGGTAATGAATTATTGTGCAGAAAATAAAATCTATCCGCAAATACAAATCATTAAAGCGGAAGAAATAAATGACGCGTGGAAAAAGGTGGTAAACAAAGAGGCCCGTTACCGTTTTGTAATTGATACAGCAACAATCTAATATTTCAACAAATAATAGATAATAATCATGGCAAAGAAGAAAAAAGACATCCAAAAACCCAAAGACAAGCAGTCGAAAGATCCTTGCTGGAATGGATACAAAAAAGATGGAATGAAAACAAAAAGTGGAAAAAAAGTGCCAAACTGCGTTCCTAAGAAATAAACATTTATTCCTAAAAGAAGAGTAAAAGTTGAAGACCAAGGAGTATTTGTCGTATCCTTTTTTTTCAATTTTTGACGGTTACGATTTGTAATGTCGAACACCGATAAAAATGATTTGCCATTGCAGTAAGTGAAGTTAAAAAACAAGCCATATGTGGAAAGAAGAAAACAATCAGTTAAAACGCAGTTTTGAATTTAAAGATTTAGTAGAAGCTTTTACTTTTATGACAAAGGTTGCTTTTGCAGCTGAAAAAATGGGTCATCACCCCAATTGGAGTAATGTGTACAACAAGGTAGAAATTTTGCTATTTACGCATGATGCTAAAGATAGCATTACCGAAAAAGATGTGAAACTTTCAAAAGAAATAGATAAAATTTTCAAAAAATAACAATTATGAGACATATTTCAATCATTTCCTCCAGCGTTAGAGTAGGACGAAAAAGCCATAACGTATCGCTTTATTTTCAAAATTATCTTACTGAAAACAAGCTGGCAACAAGCGAGATCATTGACTTAAAAAAGTATAACTTCCCCATCTTTGATGGCACCTTAAAAACAATGATTAATCCAGCTGAAAATGTTCTTGAATTTGCAGATAAGATTAAATCATCAGATGGAATAATCATCGTTACACCGGAATATAACGGGGGCTATCCCGCAAGTTTAAAAAATGCAATTGACCTGCTTTACGAAGAATGGAGACACAAACCCGTAGGTATTGTTACCGTTTCATCTGGACCTTTTGCTGGTAATCAAGCCCTCGTATCACTTCAGTTTACACTTTGGAAAATGATGGCTTGGACGATTCCTGCCATGTTTTCTGTTCCAACAGTAGATAATGCCTATGATGAAAATGGAAAAGCGTTGGACAAATCCAATTCCGATAAATTGGCAGCAATTTTTATAAAAGAATTACTCTGGTGTATTGAAGCCGATAAAGCACCTAAACATCAGTAAGACATATAATATTAACTTCTAATTACTAAAATTATGGCAATTCAAGCACCGATCCTGCTACCAACAAAGTGGCTAAAACATTTGAAGAAATAACTGAAAATGCGATCGAAAAATCCATTGAAAAATCAGGATAAAAATTTGCGGCTTAAAAAAAACGCCTTATTCAAAAAGAACAGAATTGTTACACAATATGGCTAATTTGTTAAAAGAAAAAAAGCAAGAGCTTGCCAAATAAATCACCCTTAAAATGGGCAAGTTAGTTGTTCAGGCTGAAGGAGAAATTACACCAAGTGCAGAAATATTTGATTATTATGCTTGTAATGTGAAAGCATAATAATCAATTAAAATATGAAACCAGATAGTGCGAATTTGCAATCTGTGTCCACAAAGTTAAGCGCTTAATCAAATGAAAATACAAGATGTGATTGCTTCGTTCCTTGCAATAACTCTCAAACTCTCATTTTTCATTTTTTTAGCAATGATAGCAGATTAGTAATTTTTTCACCTATTGTACAGCGACAAATAAAATCTCTATTTTGAAAATTTCAAACAGGTAAAGTAAAATATAAAATCATTGATCATTTTGACGGGCACAAATTGCAAATCCACATTAACTGATGTAAGATTGATTTTTTCCGCCTACAATCCGCGCCGAATTTTCAACCTGATTGATCAAAATCTATTGAGACAATATCTCTAAGTATTGTCTTTGAATTTTGGGACTTTACGAGTGATTTTTAAAGCTTTTTACGAACTTTTTTATTACCACAACGAAGAATACTATTTTCCAAAAAGAATTTTAATTGTAGTTTAAATCATATATATTTACTAACTGATTAGCTAAAATGAGTTCGTTTAATGTTTTTTAGACGAACTAGCGTTAGCGGTCAGGCGATGCACAACTAGGAAACTATTAGAGATTAGAAAACCTAAAAAAAGGTAAAAAAATGACAGAAAAAGAATTTTTTAAGATCGGTTTATATTTCACTACAATAATCACAGTTGCTATCTGGTCGCTTTTAATTTGGGATCATTTCCATGGTGGTGTACCTAGTCATCACATGCTACAAAATGAAGACTTACCTGAATTTTCAAATTGGTTGGGAGGAATTTTAATTCCATTGCTTACGTGGTTTCTATTTTACAGAGTACAAAAGAGAATTGGAAATGATTTAACTGTTTTTAAGTTCTCAGTAAATATACTTTATGCTTTCATTGCTGCATTATCTTTTAGTTTATTACTATCTGTTTTTTTTACTTTAGGATATTCAGAAATACCATTTTATATGATTGTCTCATTGCTAGTTCTTACACTCTTTTTACCTATTTATAAGGCTGAGTATTTTCTAGGATTTGTTATCGGTATGACATTTACTTTTGGCGGCGTGCTTTCCATTGGAATAATATCAATTCTTAGTTTAATTGGAGCGATTTTATATCGGATAGTTAAACCAGGACTACTCTTCATCATAGCAAGAACTTCATATTTAATCTCTTCAAAAAAAAATACAAAGACATTATAAAAAACGGAAATCAGGACATGCCCGAACCGCTAACACACGGTAAGCTCCATTGCCGATTTTTCACTCGCCGGTACTTCTTTTTCAAGAAAAACTTCTAACTTGTCGAAAGAACTCATCTCGCTTTAATCGGCAACGAGAGCCTAGGGAGAGACCGTTAACCGTCAATTTGCAGAATCAAAGAAACCACATAGAAAATATGAAATCGAAATTTTTATTCATTTTACTAATTGTTTTAAGCAATCCCATTTTTTCTCAAGAAAAAAAGGAAGTAATCCGATGGCTTGGAAATATACTCAGTTTTCTTGTTAACTTACAGCGCGGTTATGTAAAACGTGACTTCCAATTGGTGATTAAAACTTAATCGGCAGGGAACAGAAGAAGTAAATCTAACAAAACTATTGAAAAAATCTGACGTGATAACGTAAGAAAGCTTTGCCGTTGTAAGGGGATAGCTTTTCTGACTTGCTTTATTTTCCCTCGTTGGAGGGCACGTTTTGCAAAACCGCGCTATTCTTAGTGACGACATATCTGATAGGTTGGGAAATTTTAAAAGCCAAATTATTAGCTTGACAAAAGAATGACCCCCGGCGTTACAGCGTGTTTATTCAAAAATAAATTTGTCGTTCAATCCTAATAAAAACCCATTTTTTTCCACTTTAAAAGGTTTTCATATCAATTACAAACACCGTTACTTAAGAAAATGTAATGGTGTTTTTTTATTGCTACAATTTTGTATTTTGCAACAGCATTTAATTCTAAAATAAAAACATGAATACCGATCGTATAGATATTGTTATAATAGGAGCAGGATTATCCGGTATAGGCGCCGCGTGTCATTTGTCACGCAAAAATCCAGACAAAAAATATGTTATTTTAGAGGCTAGAGCGGAACTTGGAGGTACCTGGAGTTTGTTTCAATACCCCGGAATCCGTTCTGATTCGGATATGTATACTTTTGGCTATTCCTTTAAAACATGGGAAGACCAAAAGTCTTTCGCTGACGGACCTTCTATTTTAAAATATCTGAATGAAGCCGCAGACGAATATAAAGTGCGCGCGCATATCATCTACAATCAACGCGCTCTTTCTTATAACTTCGATACAGAAAAAAAATCATGGACGGTCACTACCGTAAATACCGTTACGGAAGAAGAAACAGTTTATAGGTGCCAGTTTATCTTTAGCTGTAGCGGCTATTATAATTATAACAAAGGATACACTCCTGAATTTAAGGATCAATCCCGTTTTGAAGGCAAAATTGTCCACCCTCAAAAATGGCCTGAAAAATTAGATGTTGCCAATAAAAAAGTGGTTATAATTGGCAGCGGCGCCACTGCTGTAACCATCCTTCCGGAGCTTGCCGCCGAAGGAGCACAAGTTGTCATGCTGCAACGATCGCCAACCTATATTGCTGCTTTGCCCAATAAAGACAAAATTGCTGCTCGCCTCAAAAGCCTGTTCCCAAAAAAAGTAGCCTATAAATTGATTCGTTATAAAAATATTTTTTACGCTATCGTCTTTTTTAATCTGTGCAAGTTCTTTCCGGAAGCAATGAAAAAATTCATCATTAAAGGGGCTAAAAAAGCTTTGGGTAACTTTCCCGTGGACCCTCATTTTATACCCAATTACAATCCATGGGAACAACGTTTTTGCATTGCGCCAAACGGAGATTTTTTTAGAGCCATAAGAAAAGGGAACGCATCGGTAGTTACTGACCATATCGATTGTTTTTTAACAAATGGCATTTTACTAAAATCGGGGAAGACAATGGCCGCCGACATTATAATTACCGCAACTGGACTTAATTTAGTGGCGTTTGGAGGCGTAAAAATTCAACTGGATTCGCAACCTTTTGATGTTTCTAAATCTTTTGTCTATAAAGGCCTCATGTTAAGCGACCTGCCCAACTTCTTTATTTTTGTTGGCTATACCAATGCTTCGTGGACGTTGAAAAGTGATCTTACCAGCGAATATATATCTCGGGTTTTAAAATATTTGGACAAACACCATTATAAAGCAGTGCAGGCAAAAGTAGTCGAAACAAATTTAAAACCCGTTCCACTACTAAACTTGAATTCCAGCTACATCAACAGAGCAGCGAATATGCTTCCTAGTCAGGGAAACAAAGCACCTTGGCGTGTTTATCAAAATTATGTGCTGGATTATAAAATGCTTCGCTTGGATGCCGTTAAAGATAAACGACTTACGTTTTTCAAATAAAGGAGGTTTAAGAGTACTGGACAGTATAGAATTATATATTAATAATCCGAAAAGAAATGGTATTTTAGCTCCAAGATCCTAACAAAACATAGGAACGTCATATCACATATTAATAATTTTCAAATTAAATAGATTGAAAAAATATTTAAAATATCTCATTTCACTCTTTCTGGCTTTTGGCCTGATTGCAAATGATGGTGCTTTAGACTCTCAATCAAATCCAGCAGATTACTATCAATTCTCGAACGTAATTCTTAGAAAAGAATTAAACTATAAGGGTTCAAAATTATGTGCGTACCACAAAGCAAATCCCTCTGAAAAAACATCATTCCTATTTCACTTAGTTTATCTCCAATTTCAAGATAGTTATAGTCTTCAAATTACGGTTCTACTTAAATTACAGACGTTGCTTTATCAAAAAGTAAGTTCATTTGCATCTCAATACATTTTTATAAATGAGATGATCACTTCCCGAAACTCCTATAAAAGTTTATACACAGCCTAGATAATTCTTTCTATGCATTTATGCAGTTCCTTGCATAAAGATGATACCAAATGTCTAATCATTTATCATTTACAAAATGTATAAACAGAAAAACAAAGCACGTTTAGAGCAATCTAAATGCCCTGTTCTTTGGGTAAAAAGAAAAATCATGCTACTTATTACTGCATTTATGATCGGAATGTCAAACGGAATGAACGACCGCGATCATACAATTAACGGGAATCAAAATCACACGGAACAGCTTAAAAAAGATTAATTTAATTGATTGTGAATATGTTACGCTACAGCCGATTGCTTAAATTTACAATCCATTCTTTTTTATAAAAAACTAATTACAATCTAAATCATCTATATTTACGTTGTATTTAAAAGCCGAGCAACCCAGTTTATCGGTTTTTAGGCGAACTGACGTTGATTTATTGGAAAATCTTATAGCGGACAAAATAAAATAGAAAAGAAAATGAAAAAAATAATTTTAGTAGCAGGTGCGACGGGTAATTTAGGATTAAGAATAGTAAAGGCTTTAGTAAACAAAGATACCGAAATACTTGTGGTTGTTCGTTCGAACAGTGATATTGAAAAAATAAAAGTACTTGAAAATTTAGGTGTTAAAATTTATAAGGTGAGTGGTTGGAATTTGGAAGAATTAAAAACTTCTTGCGTTGGTGTTTCCTGCGTAGTTTCCGCTTTAGCCGGATTGCGTGAAGTGGTTGTAGATGCCCAAAAAGTTTTGCTAGATGCAGCCATAGCAGCGGGCGTTCCTCGCTTTATTCCGTCAGACTACTCTTTAGATTTTACTAAGTTTTCATATGGTGAAAACCGAAACTTAGATCTAAGACGTGAATTTCACGAATATCTTGACAAAATGCCTATTGCTGCAACTTCAATTTTTAACGGAGCTTTTACTGAATTGCTAATAGACGAAATGCCTATGATTCTTTTCAAGCAGAAAATAATTCTATATTGGGGAAATAAGGATTACAAATTGGCCTTTACCACAATGGATAATACCGCAGAATTTACAGCTAAAGTTGCCCTTGAATCAAACACTCCTCGATATCTTAGAATTGCAGGTGATCTAATAAGTCCGCGCGAATTAAAAGTAATAACTAGTCAGCTCACAGGTCAGAAGTTTCGCTTATTTAGACCTGGCGGACAAAAACTTCTTGCTGTAATTATAAAGATTGCACGAAGATTGGCACCAGGAAAAAAAGAACTTTACCCGGCATGGCAAGGAATGCAATACATGCACAATATGATAGATAAACGTTCAAAAATAGCAAAGCTCGATATTAACCGTTACCCAGAAATACAATGGACAACGGTAAAAGATTTTTTATTTAAATATCAAAAGGAAAAAAGTATGTAATGCAATTGAAAGTTACGTTAGGTAGCGAATGAAAAAATTAAGTACCGCTACAAGCAGATTTACAGTAGTCGAGGTTTCGTACCCAACTCCACAAAATATACATTAAAAAAACAAATTTGTTGCATAAGTTGCGCAAATGTCTTTGACTTTGCGCCAAAAATTAAAAATAAATGATACCGTAAATGCAAGGTTTTAACAGCAGATATTATTTGTTACAAAGCCCCGAAACTAAACACAGCATGGTGCAACCTTAAATAGAGCAACCTGTTTCCTAATACTACCTTATATTTCTAAAATTTGAACTATTTTATTATTTTATAAAATTCACAAAAAGAACAGTCAAAACCAATAAAAAAAGCCTCAAAAAATAATTTTCGAGGCTTTTTTAGCTTGTGTTTATGAATGTAGCCCGTAGCGGAATCGAACCGCTCTTACATGGATGAAAACCATGCGTCCTAACCGATAGACGAACGGGCCCTGTTTTTCTATTTCGGGTGCAAAAATAACAATATTTTTGAGATGCACAAAGCCAAAACCAAAAACCTTCCAATAAAAACAGCCTGTATTGAACTTGTGAATTGTAATCAATTCAGAACTAACACTTACCAAAATAAGTTTGCTTTTTTATGCAAACTTATTTTGAGAATTAATTAATAATTCAAACTCACTCCAAAACCCATTCCCATATCACTGTCATAATGCGTTGTAATTCCAAAATTTCTCTTAACAATATAACGCAATCCCGCCATGTATTCTTTATCGGTATTCCACATTAAATTCATGCGCAATCTTTTGGAAACCGGAATATCCATCCGTTCAAATTGCAATCTGAAATTTCCGTCGGTATAGACTTCAGCTTGTGCTTTGATCAGCAAGGGTAAGGTATATTCAACTCCGGCACTGAAAACAGCCCGATTGTCTTTGGTATTGGTTTGACCAAAAAGATTTTCTTCCATTGCTCCCATTTCCATTTTTCGATACCGCCAGTCAAAACCGATGAACGGCATTAACCATTGCATTTTCCCGATGTATCGTCCAATGTGTGTTTCAGTTTCATAACCGTGTTCATCGGTATATCCCAAACGCCATTCGGTACCAATACTCCAACGCGTGTTTTGAATCATCAGCATTCCATCATTTCCGTTGGTGGCAAAATCATTTTCGGCCATCACACGAAAAGCTCTGTCATCAGCGAATAATTTGCGTTGCGCCAATTTTGGATTTGGAATCAAAGGATTGGGCTCTTGATTTTCATAGCTAAAAACACGACCCATTCCCGCCATCATGTGATAGAGAATGTGACAATGAAAAAACCAATCGCCTTTTACATTCGCATTAAACTCAATCGTATCGGTTTCCATGGGCATAATGTCAATGATGTTTTTCATGGGAGCGAACTCGTCCTGACCATTCAGGACTCTAAAATCATGCCCGTGTAAATGCATCGGGTGGCGCATCATGGAGCCATTGAAGAGTACAACTCGAACATTCTCTCCTTTTTTAATTAAAATTTTATCGGCTTCAGAAACTACTTTATTGTCCAGACTCCACACGTAGCGATTCATGTTTCCTGATAATTCAAACCGCAGTTCTTTTACCGGCGCGTCTTTTGGCAAGGTTGTTTTAGTAGGTGATTTCAGCATGGCATAATTCAAGGTAGTAATATCAGATAATGCATTACTATTATAATCCTCCTCAGTCATTTTCATGCCATCCATCTTCGGAGAGGTCCCCTCCATTTTCATTTTTCCCATATCATGAGACGAATGATCCATTTCAACTTCTTTTTGTGTTCCTTCTTTAGCATCTATCGGCCCCGTGATTTCTGGATACATTACTACATTCATATCCATTTGGTTCAGCGACATTTTCATGCCCATATCATCTAAATCGCCATTCATTTTCATCATGCCGTTCATCATTTTCATCCCTTCAAAATATTTTAATTTAGGCAAAGGCGACATCAGTTGTTTTACACCGTCCCCTAAATATAACGAAGCGGATTTTGTCCGATCTTCAGAAGTGACTAAAAATTCAAAAGCGGTCTTTTCGGCAGGAATCGTCACGACAACATCATAGGTTTCAGATACCGCAACAATCAAACGATCCACTTCAACGGGCTCCACATCATTTCCATCACTGGCAACAACAGTGATTTTTCCTCCCGCATAATTCAGCCAAAAATAGGTCGAGGCACCGCCATTGGCAATCCGCAACCTCACTTTATCGCCCGCTTTGAACTGCGAAAGTTGAGTTTCATTTTTACCGTTAATCAAAAACTTATTGTAATAGACATCGCTTACATCCATCGCATTCATTCGTTTCCATTCGTTGGCAACTTTGGTCTTAAAATGTCCCGCTCTAATGGCTTCTGCATAACTTTGTGTAGTTCCTTTTTGAATCGCAAACCAATCGGTTGCGTTGTGCAGCATCCGATGGACATTTTTTGGATTCAAATCCGTCCATTCACTTAAAATGATTGGTACCGTTGGTAAATCATCAATTCCTGTTCTAAAAGTTGGGTCTTCATTTCTTTTATTCATGATAAAAGAACCATACATACCAATTTGCTCCTGCAAACCCGTGTGACTGTGATACCAATGCGTTCCATGTTGAATTATAGGGAATGTATATTTATGTACCGTATGTGGTTTAATTGGCATTTGGGTCAAATTGGGCACACCATCTTCTTTATTAGGCAAAAACAATCCGTGCCAGTGCAACGAAGTTTCCTCATCCAACTCATTATGCACATAAATTTCGGCAATATCTCCTTCAGTAAAAGTAAGCGTTGGCATCGGAATCTGTCCGTTTACGGCAATCGCTCTTTTGGGTGCATCGCCAAAAGTGACAATGGTGTCTCGAACATATAAATCATACCGAACCGTTTTGGGCGGTGCGTTTTTCGCTGTTCTTTTAACCGGTTCTTCTATAACTTTAGCCTTTTCTGAGGGAACAATTGTGTGATTTTGATGAGAATCATCAGTTGTTGCTTTAGTTTCAATAACGGTTGTTTTTACAGGTACTCCTTGTTTTACAACTGGTTTTGCCACCTGCTTTTTTGGAACAGATTTTTTTACCGATTTGGCTTTTTCCTTGATTAAATCCATGCCACACTTTGGACATTTTCCAGGTTTATTCGCATGAATTTCCGGGTGCATTACACAAGTGTACGTTGCAGGTTGTGCCTGAAGAATCAATGCTTTTCTGGAAATGGCATTTCCACTTTTATTTTCTGCTATTGCAAAAAGAGGAATAAGCATCAGAAATAAAATTAATAAGATCGTATTTTTCATATTTTCTAATTTATAAATAAACTTTTAAATATTTTCGTTTAAAGTTTTAGACCACGCAATCTTAATGCATTTGCAATTACTGAAACCGAGCTAAAACTCATGGCCAAAGCCGCGATCATTGGCGAAAGGAGCACTCCAAAAAACGGATACAAAACACCCGCCGCAATGGGAATTCCAAGTACATTGTAAAAAAAAGCAAAAAATAAGTTTTGTTTTATATTTCGCATTACCGCGTGACTTAAATTTTTGGCTTTTACTATGCCTTGTAAATCCCCTTTCACCAATGTTATTTTCGCACTTTCTATCGCCACATCAGTTCCGGTTCCCATGGCAATGCCGACATCAGCTTGCGCCAAAGCAGGAGCATCGTTGATTCCGTCGCCTGCCATAGCTACAATTTTTCCTTCAGATTGCAATCGTTTTATTTCTTTCAGTTTGTCTTCCGGCAAACAACCCGCTTTGTAAGAACTTAAATTCAGTTCCGCTGCCACAGCCTTTGCCGTATTTTCATTATCGCCTGTAAGCATAATTACTTCCACACCCTGACGGATTAATTCTTTTATGGCTGTAACACTTGTTGCTTTTATCGCATCTGTAATTGATACAAATCCCACTGCAATTGCATCAACTGAAATGTAAGAAACGGTTTTCCCTAGTTTTTGTTGAGCAATAATTTGATTTTCGAGCTCTGCAGAAATCGTGGCATTCACTTGTTCCATCAATTTTTTATTTCCCAACGCTACTTTTTTATTAGCTACTGTTCCAATCACGCCTTTGCCTGAAATTGCTTCAAAATCCTTTACTTCTATTAAAGTGACTTCTTTCGCTTTCGCAAAATTGACTACGGCTTGCGCCAAAGGATGTTCGCTGTACTGATTTAAAGATGCGATGCTTTGCAATAGCTCATTTTCGTCATTTTGCATGGAAAATACTTTTTCAACAGAAGGTTTCCCTTCGGTAATTGTTCCTGTTTTATCGGTAATTAAAACATTTACTTTGTTCATGTTTTCCAGTGCTTCGGCGTTTTTTATCAAAACTCCCGATTGTGCCCCTTTCCCAACACCAACCATCACTGACATTGGCGTAGCCAAACCCAAAGCGCAAGGACACGCAATTATCAATACCGCAATAGCGTTGATAAATCCATAGACCATTGCGGGTTCAGGACCAAATTGTGACCAAACAAAAAAGGTTATTATGGAAACTCCAACTACAATTGGTACAAAATATTTAGCGATTTTATCCGCTAATTTTTGAATAGGTGCTCTAGAACGACTCGCGTCATTTACCATCTTTACGATTTGCGAAAGCAAGGTTTCCGAACCAACTTTCTCGGCAATCATTACAAAGGATTTATTTCCGTTTATAGTTCCCGCTATAACGGAATCCTCTATTTTTTTATCAACGGGAATAGGTTCTCCTGAAATCATCGATTCATCAATAGTACTTTCTCCATCGGTAATTTTGCCATCCACCGGAATTTTATCTCCCGGTTTTACACGCAACAAATCTCCTTTTTTGATATCATGAATTGAAATTACTTTATCAGCTCCATTGCTAACTAAAGTGGCTTCAGTTGGCGCTAATTTCAACAATTCTTTTATCGCACCACTGGTTCGACTGTGCGCTCTGGCCTCAAGTAATTGTCCCAATAAAACCAATGTCAATATGACTGTAGTTGCTTCGAAATAAAGCGAGACCGTTCCATTATGTGTTTTGAATTCGTCGGGAAACATAGCCGGGAAAAATAATCCAAATAAACTAAATAAGAAAGCGACTCCAGCCCCAATTCCAATCAACGTAAACATATTGAGATTCCAAGTAACAATAGATTTCCATGCACGCTCAAAAAACATCCAACACGCATAAAAAACGACTGGAAGCGACAAGATTAGTTGTACCCAATTCCACTTTTCTAAATCCATAATTTTCATTATTGGATTATTCGGAATCATATCTGACATCGCAATTATGAAAATGGGAACAGTACAAACTACCGCTATTTTCATTTTGCGCACCAAGTCATTATAAACCTTATTTTCTTGAGAATCGGTGGGTTCCATTGGCACTAAATCCATTCCGCAGATGGGACAAGAACCCGGACCTTCTTTGATAACTTCGGGATGCATGGGACAAGTATACATTGTTTTACTACTTGCCAATTCTGCTTCTTTAACTAAATCCATTCCACAAACCGGACAATCTCCCGGCTTATCATACACCTTTTCACCCTCACAATGCATCGGGCAATAATATGTTCCCGATACATTATTCGGTGAAGTAACTTTTGACTCCTCTGGTAGTTTATTCGAACCGCAACATGCTTTTATTGGAGGTTTATTTGGTAGTTCTAAAACAGTATCGATTGGGGATTCCATAGAAATGGAATATTTGCCAGCTTTGGAAAGCGTTTCTTGTAACTGAACTAATGGGATATGCTCTTTCATTATTAAGGTAGCAATTGGCGGATCTAAAGAAACAGTTGCTTCAACTCCCGCAATGCTATTTAATGCCTTTTCAACTGATGAACGACAGCCATTACATGTCATTCCCATTATATGGTAATCATGTTTCATTTTAGTTTATTTTAAATCAACCTTACCGTTTCTTGAGTAGTAAAGTTGTTTAGATTTACATAAGGCAAGATCCTTATTTATTTGCTGCTTTTTGTGGCGGTTTCAATTACTGGCTCTGTCAACTTCATACCACATTTTGGGCATTTATCATTCAGTTTGCCTTGCACTTCGGGATGCATCGGACAAGCATACATTGTCACAGTATTTTTCATCATTAAGGAATCGTTCATCATCTTGTTACCGTCAGAATTCTTCATTGCTGAACTATCTTCCATCATAGGCGAATCAATAGTTGAATTTTCTTTATTCTTTTGGTTACAGGAAACCATTACAATAGCCGTCATTAGGGCTAAAAAAAATATATTTTTCATCGAATCTATTTGTTAATTGCAGATTAATTTCCACCATTAAAATTTACAAAAAACATTGGTTAAAAAGTTGTATTTTTATTACTCTAAATTACATAATTCACATGTAATAGTTAGAGCAACGCTTGTACCATTCTGCCACAACTTAACATCTCAGAACCGTAA
This sequence comes from Flavobacterium sp. DSR3-2, assembly GCF_049896525.1. NCBI lineage: Bacteria > Pseudomonadati > Bacteroidota > Flavobacteriia > Flavobacteriales > Flavobacteriaceae > Flavobacterium > Flavobacterium sp. DSR3-2. The sequence continues at coordinate 159,600 of NZ_JAFCUM010000002.1, read as the reverse complement.
TAAGGGTTTTTAACATCTTTGGTTTCGCTTATCCAATACCCATCTTTTCCTTGATTGTACATTGGACAATAATCCTGATATAATTTTTGATCAGTTCCAAAAGTTTTTATCAAATCATGTACTTCTTTACTCAACAAAGCAAAATATTCTCTTTGACGCGCTATTTTACCGGCGTTTTCACCAATATCTTTGACATGTTTCTTTGCATTTACAGCAATTTCATTGTACTTATTTTTCAGCTTTGCATTCAAAATGGTATTAGAATTTACTTTTTCAAACGTGGCATACAAAGTGTTTCCAGCTTTGGCGGCTCCATTAGAATCATCTTTTACCAATGCATTTTTTAGCGTTAAATAACTGCTTACTATTTCATTAATAGTAAACGAAGTTGCAGCGACTGCGTTTTCCGTTTTAATAGCAGTCGCACTGGCATCATCTTTTTCTGTTTTTGGCATTTGCACCACTTTTTCTGTTAGTTCCATACCACATTCAGAACATTCTGCACCTTTTTTGCCAGTGATTTCCGGATGCATCGGACACGAATACAATTCCGCAGTTGTTTTGACTGCAACTGATGAATCAGTTTCCAATGCTTTATTTTTTTGGTTACAAGAAACCGACGCCAATGCTAATAAGATTATTGATAAGATTATATTTTTCATTTGAATAAATTATTTATTGATGAATGTTGTGGCAAATTGCGATGTTGTTTCACAACTTTTTTTTAAATTTATTTGGTAATGATTATAAATTATTTCATTTTGAAACATTGAAAAAATTATATTCTAAATTCAGATAAAATCCATTTGGCGCAGAACGCAACATTGAACTGTATAATTCGTGCCTGTAAGCAACATCTATTCGCGCTTGGCTGTTTATAATAAATTGAATGGAAGGCACAATATCCAAATATGATTTTCCATTTTCGTTTACGGTTTGACCAACAAGCTCTAGCATCGTATTAATATTCGTTTGTTTAAAACTAGTGTATTTTTTTGGATACATCAATTTTCCAAACGACAACGTATAATTAGTGGCGTTATCGCTTTGTGCAACAGGAAATCTATAATTCGGCTTGTTATCAAATGCTTTTTCAAAACTAACGGAAGCACTGATGGCTACCCTTTTTATAAGCTGCGTAGCCACTATTCCCGTTTCAAATCCAGTATTATGCCCCATAATTTCTATTTGTTCCTGATGGATATCGGCATTGTTAAAGCTGTATCTTCCAAATGCTGCCATCCTAAAATGACTCTGCAAGTCATCCGTGGAAAGGAAACGATATTTAGTGTAAAAACTAGCGCCTTCTGTTACCAATTTATTGCTTCTACTGCTGACAAACATTGATGTTCTAACCATCAAATTTTTATTGACACCCCAAGTAACTTCAGGCATAAAATGGTAACTATATCCTGATTCCATTTGTTCTTTAAAAATCGATTGCCCCAAACGAATTCCTAGTGAACCCGCAGGAACATTGCTTGCCGGATCAGTAACCACGAAAAGTTCCTGACCCGATATTCCCTGAACAAGAAAAAACGTAAATACGATTAAAAATTTTCTCATTAAATTACAGTTTTGATGTGGTAATCATCTTCGTTATCTAATGGATATGATGCAGTTTTTGAAAACGTTTTAAGCAGTTTTTTATGCTCTTTTTGAGTGACATATCCTTTGTCAAAAATCTTTACTTTAGTTTCTCCGGTACTGTTTTTAAGTTCTTCATTCAATAAAACGAAAGTGGATCCATTGACTGAAATCGTTTTATCACTTCCAATTTCTAAGCTGTTTGTAGGCATTGTTATTATTAATGAGCCGATAAAGAAACCAGCTTTTTCAACTCCTGCTTTTAATACTCTAGGCATTATTTTACTTTCTTTTTTAAAATAAACCGTAAAAGTATTCGTATTCAAATCAGTACTCACGCTATCCACACCAACGGTTGCTTTCAGTTGTTTATTTATAGCATTAGAACACATAGAACACGTTAAACCTGTAGCAATTATTTCTGCTTTTGAGATTTGAGAATAGGAGTTTACACTTGTTATTAAAAGTAAACAAGCGATACCAATGAATTTTAATTTTATATTTTTCATTTTGTTTTATTTTTTTATTTGCATTATTATTTGTTCCTCCGTAGGATTGATGGCAACTAATTTTCCTGATACATCATATAAGTAGGAATTGGGTAATTCTTCTACTCCAAAAAGTAGTGCTGATTTCGCATCAAAACCTTTAGCATCAATTAATTGCTCATACTCTAATTTATCTTTTTTAATGGCATTCATCCATTTCGTTTTATCGGTATCCAGTGATATACCAACGATTTCCAAGTTGTTAATTTTATATTGATTGTATAAAGGAGCTAGCTTTTTATTGGCCAGTCTACAAGGCGCGCACCAGGAAGCCCAAAAGTCAATTAAGACCGTCTTCCCTTTCAGAGAAGCCAAATTTATTGTTGTTTCTTTATTGTTTTTGAGTTCAAAATCAGGCAAACTGTCTCCAATTTTCATTTGGGCAGTTGCAGTTGAAATACTGATTAGTAAACTGAAAAACAGCATTATTTTTTTCATTTATTATAGTTTTTAACCCGTTGGGTGCAATTATTTAAAATTTAGAACTCCGAAAAGAATTTAAAAATAAACACATAGATAAATAGAAAAAAAGAGCAGGATAGCCAAATTCTTGGGCAACAAAGCTGTGTTTTACCATAATAGAGTGAAACGTCTTAATAGAAATACATAAAAACTATGTTTCTATGCGTTAAAAAAAAGAAACTTGAGTTACACCCAACGCTTTTTTTAAATATTTATTTAATTGTTTCAACCGTTTTACCGCAAGTCATCATTTGAGAACCGTAATATGGGTTTTTAACTGCGTTTTCTTTGCTCAACCAGTTTGCACCTTTACCGTCATTTGCCATTGGACAAAACTGAAGGTAAACCGGAGTTTCGTATTTAGCTACTTTTATCACTTCGTACATTGATTTTGAAAAAGGAACGAAAAACTCTCTTTGACGTTTGATGTCTTGAGTTTCTGAAATGTTCTTGGCACTACCCATTAAACTGTTCATTTCTTTCATCCAAATCATGTGAACATCCATTGCAAGCTCATCCATTTTTACTGCATTTAATGCTGTTGAAACGTCTTTCGCTAAAGTAGCAGCAGCTTTTCCATCAGTTTTTACCAAAGCATCTTTCAAAAGAAAATAGCTATCAAAAACAACTTTTAATTTAGTATCAACCTGTTGTTTTGCAACTGCAGTATCAGAATGATTGGCGTGGTTTGCATGATTTTCTGTAGTATTGGTTTCCATTTTCATTTCTGTTGAAACAGCTACTTTAGCTTCTCTTTCATATTGACAACATCCGTGTAATGCATCATACGTAGCATCCGGAGCAAGAAATTTATCACTGTCGTAACCCGCTAAAGCAATTCTTTTCAAAATTTCGTCTTGGCTCGTTTTTGTGGAATCATACGTAAGTGTCGCCATTTTGGAATCTTTATTCCACTCAACTTTCGCCATTTTTTTTAAGTTTCCGGCAGTTTCTATAGTCGTTTTACACATGTCGCAGTTTCCGTATATTTTAACGATTTCTGTTTTCGCGTTTTTGATTTGCGCGCTTGCAATTGTAAATGAAAGCAATAGGGTTATTGCCATCAATATTTTTTTTAATGAGTTCATTGTATAATTATTTTTGAGGTGAATAAGTCACAAACGATATTGAAAATAATAGCACATTTCGCTACTTTTCAAACTTTATTTGACTAGAATTTAATGATTGTAAAAGCACAAAATGCTTTAGAAAAAGACAGTTTTTTGGCTGTCAAAAAAGGAATTTAGCTTATTTTAGGTGGAAGCCAGATAGAACGGAAATGGGATGAAATAAAGATTTCCGAGTAATAGTAATTTTGTTTTTCAGTGGAAAAACTAAAAATTTGCTTGTTTAATTCTGTATTAAATATAGACGTTAAACTTAAGTGGATTGCTGAACTGGAACAAGATATATTTTTACAAGCGCCGTTACAGCCATCATGCGAACTTTGATCTGATTTTTTTTCTTTCTTGCAACAGTCTTTTTGATCTGTTTCTGAAGAAGATTCTTTTTTGCAACATGCCTTCTCGGTTTTCGTTCCACATGCGAAAGCTACGCTTGGCATCATAAAGAAACCAAGCATAACTAATAACAGTAAGTAAAACTTTTTAGACATTGTTTATCTTATATAGAAACACAAAGGTATCAAATTAACAAATACTGTAAATTAATTCATTCACAAATACGTGTTAAAAACGATTCCTTACTTTCCTTCGCCTAATATTCCATTCATTAAGGATTGTAAAACTGACAATATGATACTAAAAATTAAGGCGGTCCAAAACGTATCGACGCTAAATCCGCCCACAATTTTGGTACACAACAAAATCATCAGCGCATTAATAACCAATAAAAACAATCCTAAAGTAATAATCGTAACTGGCAGTGTAAGTATTACCAATATTGGTTTGATAAAAATATTAAGTAACCCAAGAACTATAGCCACTATCAAAGCGGTAGTAAAATTAGCGACATGAACCCCTGGCATAAAGTGAGCAATAAGTAATACTAAACCTGACGTAATAAGGATTCTGAGTAATAAATTCATGTTTTTTATTTTAAAATTTAAATAAATGTAAGAAAAATTTAAATCTGATTAATTTATTTTAAGAAAGAAGTGACTTTTTGATAAAATTCAGCCGGGTTTTCGGCATGAAGCCAATGCCCCACATTAGGAATCGTTTCAATACTTGAATCCGGGAAATGTTGTTTTATGTTTTCAAAATCGCTGTCCAAAATATACTTGGAATTTCCACCTCGAATGAACAATGTTGGTTTCTCGAAAACTGCATTCTGAGGTAACGGAATTCCTACTTCATCCATTTTATGATTAAAAATTGCCAAATTAAATCGGAACGCAAGTTGTCCCGGTTCTTGCCAAAATAAATTTTTCATCAGGAATTGTCTGGTTCCAAAATCGGGTATATACTTTTGCATAATTTCTTCAACATCACTTCTACTTGGCTTTTTTGAAAAATCCACAGCATTCAATCCCGCCAAAATATCCTGATGATGCTGAGGATAGAATTTTGGCCCAATATCAGCAACAATTAATTTATCAACTAATTCCGGATGTGCCGCAGCCAGAAGCATCGCTACTTTCCCGCCCATCGAGTGTCCTAAAATATTGATATTTTCTAATTTATGAGCTTGACAGTACTCATAAACATCCTGCGCCATAATTTTATAACTAAAATCTTCTGAATGTAAGCTTCGTCCGTGGTTGCGTAAATCGAGAATATGAACCTGAAAATCAGTCGCGAATTGCGTTCCGAGTGTTTTCCAGTTATCGGACATTCCCAGAAATCCGTGGAGAATTAAAAGTGGCTTCCCTGAGCCTTCTATTTTTGAGTATAACATTTTGTGGTATTTTAATCGAAACATTTCGCCAAAGATAAAAATCTATTTTTAACCAATAATATATTTAATTAGGTTTTAAGCGAATATCACTAAAAGTGGGTATTGTAAGAATATTAAATTATAATAATTTTGCAGTCGCAACAAACCAAAGGTTGTTTTTCAATAAAACAACCTATACCATCAATTAAGAAACTCAACCAAAAGGCTGATTATATTTTTTATTAACTTTAAATTTTACCCATGATTAAAAAGATTTTTTTGTTTTCAGTGATTATTTCACAACTTACAGTCTCTTGCTCTGGCAATGATGACTCGGACAGCACTTCTGAAGGAAGTCTAACAGAACAAATTGCAAACATTGTTAAACAGCCTTACTCAAAATTAACTCCAGCAGAACAGAAAGTGAAACTAGAGGCTGAAGCAAATGAAATGCTAGTTCAAATGAGCAAATCTAAAACATCTGGAGCCATTGAAGCCATTCAAAATTTAGGCAATTTATTAAGTATCAATTCTGTTGACATTTTCAATGGAAAAAACGATAATGAAATAGAAGACATTCTAAATGTTTCTGGTGTATATGGAATTTACACTTGGAATAATTCAACAAAAATCTGGGCTAAAACAGCTTCAGCTACTGAATTAAAATTTGTTTTCCCAGCAAAAGCAACTCAAACTTCTAACAATGCCACACTATCTTCCAAAAGCAACTCTTCAAACATAAAAATAAAACTTGAAGACAGTTATAATTGGCAATCTGGAACTACAATAAATGATGAATTTTATTTACCAACTTCAGTTGAAGCAATTTTAACTATTGATAATGCGCAAGCTGCAACTTTTGCAACAAATGCAAAATATACTGGTACAATAGAAACTCCAGATGAATCTAGCTTCAAAATGGTTTTAAATGATGGCTATACTTATGAAATTAGCGGGAGTAAGAAAGCAACTCAAAACACGGCTAAATCTTCATTTACTTATAACGGGAAAAATTTAGTTTCATTTACTGCCGGAAGCACTGCTGATATTGATGCTTTAATAAAAGATGAAGACCTTACTCAATACCAAGGCAAAGCAAATGGTTTAGTTCAAATCATGGATGACTTTATCATTGTAGCCGAAATGGATATCGCGACGCAAACTAAAGATGAAGAAGCTTTAGAGAAAAGTTTGGTTTATCCTTCTTATCCCTATTACGATAACCCTAAAGCTGACTTCAAAGCATATTACACGGCTCAAAACACAAATTATAAAAAGTATTCTGAAGGGAATGTGGTCAATTCAAATAAAAACTTGAAACTGATTTTAGTATCTAAAAAAGACGGAACTAAGATAGCTGACGTTATTTACCGTTCAGAAAAAGCTGAAAGTTATAATTATGAATTACCAGTTTGGATTAAAGACTCATATTATCCTACTGGAGGATATTGGACAACTACTGGTAATGGTGCAGCAATTACTATTCAATATTACGACGAAGTACTTTATCTAAAATTCAATGACAGTACTGAAGTTGCTATGAGTACTTATTTCTCTGAGGGATTTGATAAACTTGAAACTAAATTCGAGGATTTCTTGAAAGCTTTTGAAAGATAGAACTATTTTTTAATAATAAATCTAAAGCCAATCTGGGATATCCCGAGATTGGCTTTATTTTTTTGGAGGTGTTTTAATTACTATCGTGTTTTGACCGTAACCAGCCCAAATACCAACCCCTCCAATAATATTTGATTTCAGACTTGTATTAGATGGATAAATCGGATTTCTACTATTTACAATTTCATTCTGCCAACTATTCCAGAAATCAAATGCTTCTTTTTTCATAGTCCTTAATTTTACAAAAATTAAATCTCCGTCGGTAAAATAGGGCTTGAATTTAGATTTAGGAAAGAGTAATACACCTCTATTTACCTGCATTGAAATGGAGTGAGATAAAAATTTTTCGTCATTTAGATTACCATAAAAAGCAGGAACAAAAATAGGTTCTTGCTGATCTATTCTTGTAGCGATTTGATAATAATTCTTCTCGTTCACAGGATCATCGAATTTTATAAAAACATATCCGGTGGTATCCGTGGCATTCTTCTTTACATACTCTGCAGTTGCAATCGTAACTGTTTTAGGAATGCTTGTAGTAGCCACTACTATTCTATTTAAATACTCAATTTTCAAGATATAAGTCTTCCCCTCTTTCCCGATTATTTCTTTTCCAAAATACACAAACGGCGGAACTCTATCATCATCATTTTTAACTCGTAAAACTTCTACCGTTTCTCCATCAGAAACCGTTATTTTTGCCGAACGTATTACGTGATCCAAAACATTTGTAGAATCAACAACATCATTTATTGGTATTGTACTGGATAATATCACCTGCGGGACATCTCCCACTTCAATCCACCCTTCAACCGCTAATTTTGATTCCAACTTAATCCCATCACTAAAACTGTCATTATTGCAACTACAGGCAATAATCATCAAAAGAAATAAACTATACTTTTTCATTATCTAAAATTTAAATCTCCAACTTATGGAAGGCAGAATTCTGAACAAAACCTTTTTTTCAGGCTTGACAACTACACTATCTTTATTTTCATTGACAACTACATTCAAAACAACATAAATAGGGTTTTCGATATTGAACGTATTGTAAATAGAAAAATTCAATGCGCTTTCTTTTTTAGCGTTTTTTACAAAAAAATAATTAACAGAGAGATCAGTTCGAATATAGTTTGGCATTTGAGCATTATTATACTCCGAATATTCTTTGACCGGATTGTTATTTATAAAATACCACGATGTAGGGATTGTAAAACGATTTCCTGAACTAAAAATCTGAGTGAAACCAAAATTCCATTTTGGATTTAAATCATACGTTCCAACCAATGCTAAATTATGGCGTCTATCGTATTTAGCGTAATAAGTATTTCCATTATTGAGCTTTTCAAAATTTCTGTCAGACCAACTCAAAGTGTAACTTAACCATCCTTTAAACTTACCATTATTTTTTTTCAGCATTATTTCTAATCCGTATGCTTTTCCCTTCCCCTCCAACAAATCATTTTTCAATGTAGAAATTTCATTGAACTGTGTTATTCCATAAGGATACTCCAGTAAATGATTCATTGAGCGATAAAATGCTCCAAATGACGATGTAATACTTTTAGAGATCGTTTGATTTGAGCCTAAAGCAAACTCATTAGATGATTGCGCGGGAATACCATCTGAGCTTGCAATCCAAAAATCAGTGGGAATCCCTACACTTGAAGTCGTAATTAAATTTAAATACTGATTTTGTCTATTATAAGAAGTATAAAACGAAAGATTCCTATCCCTGTAATAATTCAGAACAACACGCGGTTGAAAATTCAAATATGATTTTGCCCCTGAACTGTAATAGTGAATCCTTAAACCTACTTCTGCAATTAAATTATCAAGTAATTTTGGTTTTCCAGTTGTAAAAATAGCAAATTCGTTAGCTTTTATTAAATTGTGTTGTTCTGTAATATTGGTAGTGTTTAAATTTTCAATGTGGATTTTTTGTGGTTGCAAATTATGATAAACATATTGCAGACCTGACTCGAAAGAAGTTCCTTTAACTAAATGATTAATCGAATTTGTAAATCCGAAATCTTCAACAAATGAAGAAACACCCATTCCAACTGTTGATTGTTCCATATTCAACTCATTAGTATATCTCGTATAATAAATAGCATTCAACATACTTATTTTAGAAGACAATTTAGTAAATAAAGTAGGAGAGATACTCAAATTACTCCATTTCAAGCTGGTTTTTAAGGCCAAATTAGAGTCTTTTATTTGCAATTTATCAGCACTTGAAAAAGCCGAAATACTTAACAGGCTGTTTTTAGAAATTTCTGTAACAAAAGTTACATTCCCATCCAAGAATCCATATTTCATATCTTGAACATCATTATCTTTTGATCCAGATTTCAATATTGGAGCAATAATCTCATCAATATATGTTTTTCTTCCAGATATTGTAACCCCAGATTTTTCGCTAATTGGAATACTTAAAGTAGCCTGAGAGGCCAGTAAACCAACATTCCCTTGAATTGCAAAATGTGCAGGGATTTTTTTATTAGGAATTAATGCCGTTGTTGAACTTAAACGCCCTCCATATTTTGCATTTGAGCTTGATTTGTCAAATTCAACTTCTTGTATATGATCCGTATTATAAAAAGGAAAAACACCCAGCAGATGTGACATTCCATAAATTGGTGTTCCATCATACAATATTGAGTTATGTCCGGGATCACCTCCTCTTACATACAAATAACCATTTGCATCCCCAGAGTTTTGCACTCCTGGTGTGAGTTGTAAAATTTTGATGACATCTGTTGTTCCAAGAACTGTTGGAACTGCAGCCAATTCTTTTAAATTAAAAGATAATTTACCACCTGATAGATTTGTAATGCTGCTCCTTTTATTATTGGATATTACAACTTCTTTTAAAAACGAAACATCCTTTTCTAAAATAATAGAAATTATTGTGTCATTTTCACAATCAAAACTTAAAGTTTTTTCAAGATAACCAAAATGATTAACTGCAATTTTAACAAATCCCGATGGAAGTTCAGCCGTAAAGCTACCCAAAGTATCACTTACATAATTGTAATGCTGACTATTAGTATCTAAAGAAATACGTACTCCTTTTAAGTTTTCATTTTCAAAAGATTTGACATTCCCAGCTATGGTAGCCTTGGATTGCGCAAGCAAATTAGAACAACATAATAAACAAAACAAAATAATTGGCTTCAACACTAAATTTTAATAAGAAAAATGCTAAAGTAAACAATTACAACCCAATTACATCAGGTTATAATTGTTTTAATTTATTTCTTATTTTAATTTTTGTAAGTACATGTTCACGACATTATCCAATCCTAGATAAATGGCTTCGGAAATTAATGCGTGACCAATAGAGACTTCGAGTAATCCCGGAATATTTTGTTTGAAAAACTGAATGTTATCCAAACTTAAATCGTGTCCTGCATTGGTTCCTAATCCAAGTTCATTGGCCAATATCGCTGATTGTGTGTACGGCAAAATTCCGTTTTGATTTCCAAGACTATATTGATGTGCAAATGCTTCAGTGTACAATTCGATTCTATCGGTTCCAATTTTCTTGGCGCCTTCAATCATCTCGAGAACAGGATCCACAAAAATAGAAGTTCTGATTCCGTTGCGTTGCAATTCCTGAACGATTTCGGTTAAATACGCAGCATGTTTATTGGTATCCCAACCTGCATTAGAGGTGATGGCATCAATTGCATCTGGCACCAAAGTCACTTGAGTAGGTTTTATTTCGAGAACAAGATCTATAAAAGTTTTCTCTGGATTTCCTTCAATATTATATTCGGTGTAAACAATCGACTTTAAATCTCGGGCATCCTGATACCGGATGTGACGCTCATCCGGACGGGGATGAATGGTAATTCCTTCGGCGCCGAACTTTTGCATGTCGGCAGCAACTTTTAATAAATCAGGAACATTTCCTCCACGCGCATTACGTAAAGTGGCTATTTTATTGATATTTACACTTAATTTTGTCATTGAAAAATATTTTTATTTTGATACAAGTATTTACTTGGAACAAAAATACAAAGTAAAACTTAGGAGATTTTGCTTATTTTTGATTATTTTGCATGAAATATTGCCGATTGATTTATGACAGAAATAACAGAATATATTGCCAATGACTACAAAGCGATTGATAGCCACGATTCTATTGCGGCCATTCAAGACTTTTTCAGCGAATTACACTTTTCACATTTTCCAATTGTTGAAGAGGGCGTTTACATTGGCAGTATTGCATCCGAGGATATAGAGACTTTTGACAGTGATAAAAAAGCGTCTGATTATCGATTTACTTTAGAAGGATTTTTTACTAGGACAAACACAATGTGGCTGGACGTCTTGGAAGTTTTTGCAAAAAACCACACTAATTTAGTTCCCGTTTTGGACGAAAACAATACTTACGTAGGATATTATGAAATTGAAGACATCATGAAATTTTTTCATGAAACACCCTTTTTAAAAGAACCAGGCGGAATTATCGTAGTGAGAAAGCCAATTTTAGATTATTCAATGAGTCAAATTACCCAAATTGTAGAAAGCAATAATGGCAAACTTTTGGGATTATTCATTTCTGAAGCAGATGTTGAGAGTGTTGAAGTTACTTTGAAAATAACTTTGGGCGCGATGAACGAAATCATCCAGACTTTTAGAAGATACAATTATGAAATCATTTCAGAACATCAAGAAGATAATTATATCAATAATTTAAAGGAACGTTCTGATTATTTAGACAAATACCTGAATATTTAACCGCTTATTGGGAAATTTGTTAATTCGGTTATTCGCAACCGCAATATCAATTAACCACATAATCAAATTAACGATTAAACAAAAAGATGAAAGTAGCTATCTACGGTCAATATTATCAAAACAGTACGGAACCAATCATAAACGACATCTTTGTTTTTTTCAACAAAAACAATGTAGAGATGATCATTGAGTCGCATTTTTTATTGATGCTTAATGAGAAAAAAATAGTAGAAAAAAAGTACAAAACTTTTACTTCCCACACGGAACTCGACTCCAGTTTTGACATGCTGATAAGCATTGGCGGAGACGGAACAATACTAAGAGCAGCAACATTAGTAAGAGATTCGGGTATTCCTATATTAGGTATTAATGCCGGCAGACTTGGTTTTTTGGCAACCGTTCAAAAAGAGAATATCGCTGAGTTCATGCAATTTGTTATCGATAAAAAATACACGATTTCTAAAAGGGCTTTATTAAGCTTAACTTGCTCGCCAACCAATGAGTCGATTGAGGAAATCAATTTTGCAATGAATGAAATCACGGTCAGTCGAAAAGACACGACATCGATGATTACGATTGACACCTATTTAAATGATGAATTTTTGAATTCCTACTGGGCTGACGGTTTAATCATTTCGACCCCAACAGGATCAACTGGGTATTCCTTAAGTTGTGGCGGACCTATTTTGACACCTGAAGTAAAAAGTTTACTTATAACTCCTATTGCGCCACATAATCTCACCGCAAGACCACTCGTTGTGCCGGACGAAACTGAAATCAAATTAAAAGTTTCGGGAAGAGAGGAAAACTATCTGGTTTCCTTAGATTCCAGAGTAACTTCAGTGAAAAACGAATCAATTCTGATTTTAAAGAAAACGCCTTTTCAGATAAACATGGTTGAAATTCCTGAAGAAACCTTCGTAAAAACACTTCGCAGTAAATTACTTTGGGGACAAGACAAGCGGAATTAAATCAATTTATTCTCCAGCTATACTATTTTATCAATTTTTCCCGTTTTAGTCAAATAAATACTTATTTGGTGTTAGTTAGCTCGCTAATTATTAAAAAAACACACATTTAACTGAATGAGTATTGTATAGAATTGATAATTATTATATTTGCACGCAATTTTTGATTTAATGAAGAAGCTTTTTTATTTATTTTTCTGTTTTTTCCCTTTGATGGTGACCCAAGCTCAAATTCATGAGATTGGTGTTTTTCTTGGCGGGAGCAACTACATTGGAGATGTAGGCCCGACGACCTATATTGCACCAAACGAACCGGCTTTTGGTTTGTTGTACAAATGGAACAAAAGTCCGAGACACTCTTATCGATTTTCCTACACCCAATCTGAAATCACATCTAATGATTTGAATTCAAAGGAAACAAGTAGAAACCAAAGAGGTTATCGATTTGAAAACGACTTAAAAGAAGTATCTTTAGGTCTTGAATTCAACTTTTTTGATTTTAATCTACATGAATCGAGCACTAAAATCACTCCTTATGTAGCATCAGGTTTAAACTATTTTTTAGCAAAATACACGTTAACCAACGCGAAAGCTGATCTAACAGTAGCAGGCAGAACCGAAAGAAGAAAATCAATAGCGATACCTATAATCGTAGGAATTAAGTCAAAAATAACACCTAGTTTTGTACTGGCATTAGAAACTGGAGCCAGATATACTTTGACGGATAATATAGACGGAAGTTTTAATCAAGATTTTGGAAATATAAATAACAATGATTGGTACGTTTTCTCAGGAGTTACTTTAACATATACTTTTGGCGACAAAGCCTGCTATTGTGCAGAATAAAAAAATGAATTTACTACAGAATATCGACGCAACAAAATTACCCAAACATCTCGCCATTATTATGGATGGAAATGGGCGTTGGGCAAAACAGCAAGGCCTTTTACGTGCTTTGGGTCATGAAAGCGGGACAAAATCAGTTAAGTTAATCATAGAAGCCAGTGCTAAACTAGGCATTGAATTCCTTACGTTATACGCTTTCTCTACTGAAAATTGGAACAGACCAAAATTAGAAGTCGAGACCTTGATGAAAGTACTCATCAACTCCTTGAAAAAGGAACTTACCACTTTACAAAAAAACAACATCAAGCTCAATGCTATTGGTAACTTGGAAAAATTACCAAAATCAGCGCAGAAAGAACTTCTAGATGTAATTGATAAAACTAAAGACAACACACAAATGACTCTGACCTTGGCGTTAAGCTACGGATCCAGAGAAGAGCTTGTCAGTGCAATAAAAGACATTTGCAGTAAAGTTAAAAATAATATAATTTCAATAGACACTATTGACGATTCCATTATTAATGAGCATCTTTACACGCAAAATTTACCTGACGTAGATTTACTAATACGAACAAGTGGAGAACATAGGATAAGTAACTTTTTGTTGTGGCAAATAGCCTATGCAGAATTGTATTTTACTGATATATTGTGGCCAGACTTTAAAGAACAAGATTTATATGAGGCTATCATTAGTTATCAAAAAAGAGAACGTAGATTTGGAAAAACAAGTGAACAAATTAAATAATTTTTTAGTGTTAAATAAAAGCATAAAAATAGTCGTTACCGTTTTGATTTTTGGAAGTTTTACACAAATTAAAGCTCAAGAAAGAGTTCCTTTTGATCAGGGTAAAAAATACATTTTAGCCGATGTAGCCGTAGTGGGAGATATCAGTTTCAATTCACAAACTGTAGTTACTTTCTCAGGTTTGCAAAAAGGACAAGAAATTACAATTCCAGGTGAGGAAATCAGTGCTGCTATAAAAAAACTAGGAAAATTAGGTCTCTTTGATGAAATCTCTTTTTATGTAAATAAAATACAGAATGACAGTATATATCTTGACTTAAACATTATTGAATTACCTAAATTAAATGAGGTGAAATTTGTTGGTGTTAAGAAAACAAAAACCGAAGCTTTGATTAAAGACAATTCCTTGAATAAAGGAAAAGTAGTTAATGAAAACTTGATTACTACTACCAAAAATTACATTGAAAACAAATACAAAAAAGATGGCTACTACAATACAAAAGTAAATATCAATACTGTAAAAGACACCGCTACAGTAAACCAGGTCAATATGCTTGTTACTATTGACAAAGGGGACAAAGTGAAAATTCAAAGTATTGACTTTGCAGGAAACACAAAAATATCAGATAAAACGTTGCGTAAGGCAATGAAAGATACTAAACAAAAAAATCCAATTCGAATCTTAAAAGCTTCAAAATTTATAAAGGACAAATACAAAACTGATTTAGAAAAAGTAATTGCAACTTACAAGGAAAAAGGATACAGAGACGCGCGAATACTTTCGGATTCTGTAACTTATGATAAGAATAAAAATGCATTAAATATCAAAATTAACGTCGAAGAAGGAAACAAATATTATTTTGGAGATGTTAAGTTTTTAGGCAATACCGTTTATCCCGATCAGTTTTTAAGCAGAATTTTAGGTGTTAAAAAAGGAGACACTTACAATGGTGTTCTTCTTGAAAAAAGAATTGCAGACAAGTCTAAACCAGATGCAGAAGACATCACGAATTTATACCAAAACAGCGGGTATTTATTCTCGAATGTAAATGCCGTTGAGGTAAAAACTGCGAACGACACTATTGATTTTGAAATACGAATCACAGAAGGTCCAATTGCCTATTTCAACAAAATTACAGTTGTAGGAAATGACAAGACAAATGACCGTGTAATTTATCGTGAATTAAGAACAAAACCAGGAGAAAAATATAGTAAAGAAGAATTAGTAAGAACGATTCGTGAGATTGGTCAATTAGGGTTTTTTGATCCTGAAGCGATTGATCCCAAGTTCAAGAATGTAGATTCAGGAGCAGGAACTGTAGATATAGAATACAACCTTGCAGAGAAAGGTTCTAGCCAAATTGAATTACAAGGCGGTTACGGTGGAGGTGGTTTCATTGGTACACTTGGACTATCGTTTAATAACTTTTCAGCAAGAAATATGTTTAACAAAGATGCTTACAGACCACTACCTATGGGAGATGGTCAAAAGGTATCGTTACGTTTGCAAGCCAGTACGTTCTTTCAAACCTATAGTGTATCATTTTCAGAACCTTGGTTTGGCGGTAAAAAACCAGTACAATTCAGTTCTTCAATATCTTACAGCAAACAGTTTTTAAACAATTTCATAACACAGAGAGCGGACAGAACTAAAAGTTTTGATATCCTTACGTTATCTGTTGGTTTAGCAAAAAGACTGACAGTACCGGATGATTACTTTGTGTTGTCACAGTCTGTAAGTTACCAGCATTATGCTTTGAACAATTATAACACGGGGTTATTTACTTTTGGAAATGGAACTTCAAGAAACTTAGCGTACACCATAGGTCTTACAAGAAACAGCAAAGGATTAAATCCGATATTCCCAACATACGGTTCTGAATTTAGTGTTTCAGCAAAATTGACCCCTCCTTATTCTCTCTTCAACGGGGTAGATTATGCTACTTTAGGAGACCAAGAGCAATACAAATTAAAAAATACCGTGGACAGACAAAATGTTCCAGATGCCAATGGAAATATTGTTAATATTGGGGATTATGTTGACACTAACGGAAACAAAGTAGCTACCTTTAATTTAGCCGCAGCTGACGCGAGTAAAGTCGATCAAAAAAGATTTAATTGGTTGGAGTACTATAAAGTTAAATTTAAAGCAGACACATATTCCAAAATTTATGGTAAATTGGTATTAAGAGTATTGGCTGAATTTGGCTTCCTTGGCGCATACAATCAAGAAAGAGGTGCTGTTCCATTTGAAAGATTCTATCTTGGTGGAGATGGATTGGCTAACTTCTCTATGGATGGAAGGGAAACGATACAATTAAGAGGTTATCCTAACAACTCTTTGACACCCACAAATAGCGTAGGAGATCAAATTGGCGCGACGGTTTTCAATAAATTCTCGATGGAATTGCGTTATCCAATAACATTAAAACAATCAGCCTCAATATACGCATTAGCCTTTATGGAAGCAGGTTCTTCCTTTAGTGATTTCAAAAGCTACAATCCATTTGCTTTAAGTCGTTCAGCTGGGGTTGGATTACGTGTGTTTATGCCGGCATTTGGCTTATTGGGAATTGATTTCGGACATGGATTTGACGCATTACCAGGACAAGCAAAAGCTAATGGATGGGAAACCCATTTTATCATTGGGCAACAATTCTAAAAAAAATTGGTTTACGATTTTCTAATATGAAACAGTTATGAGAAAACAATTTTTATATATATTTTTGGTTTTACTTGTTATACAAACAATTGACGCACAGACCAGAGGAAATAAAGTGGGCTACATAGATATGGAATACATTTTACAAAATGTACCCGATTACACTGAAGCAAAAGTTCAATTAGAGCAAAAAGCTCAAAAATGGAAATCGGAGATTGATTCTAAAAAAATTGAAATCAATAAATTAAAAGAAGCTTTAAAAGCAGAAAAAGCGTTACTGACTAAGGAATTGATAGACGAAAGAGAAACCGAAATTAGTTTCCTTGAAAACGAAAATTTAGAATACCAACAGAAAAGATTTGGTGCCAACGGAGATTTAATTATTCAAAAATCTGTTTTGATTAAACCAATTCAAGATCAAGTTTTTACAGCAGTTCAGGATATTGCTGAACGATTGAAATATGATTTCATATTTGATAAAACTTCTGATTTGACAATGCTTTTCGCAGCAAAAAGATTTGACATCAGTGATCAGGTTTTACGAGTTTTAAATCGCACCGAAAAAAGAGAACAGCTGACTAAAAAACAGCAAAAAGAAGCAGAGGCAAGAGAAAGCAAAGAAGATGCATCAGATGCAAATCCAGCCTTGGCTGAACGCCAAAAACTCTTGGACGATAAAAAAGTTGCCAGAGAAAAAGTTTTAGAAGACCGAAAATTGCTGCAAGAGCAAAAGAAAAAAGAATTTGACGATAAGAGAAAACAACTTCTGGAAGACAGAGAAGCTAGAAAAAATGGCACGGTTTCTGCAAATGTTAAAAAAGAGGATACACCCAATAATTTAACTGGAAATAATGAGACTAAAGCAACTGCCGATGAGGCGAAACAAAAGCAAGCTGACTCGAGAGCAAAAGTATTAGAAGACCGTAAAAAAGTTTTAGAAGATCGCAAAAAAGTTTTAGAAGAAAAAAGAAAAAAAATACTCGAAGACCGAGAGGCTATTAAAAAAGCGAAAGAAGAAAAATTAAAAGAAAATACAAACAATAATTAATTACTTAATATTTTAAAAACGATGAAACAAATCAAAACTCTATTAATTGCTGCAATTTTAATGTTCGGAGCAAATCAAACAATCAATGCACAAGCGAAAACAGCTCATGTTGACGTGAGTGAAATTATGACAAAAATGCCAGCAATGTTAGATGCTCAAAAACAATTAGACAAATTGAGTACTACTTATGATGCTGATTACAAAAAGATGGTTGAAGAATACCAAGCAAAATTAAAAAAATACGAAACCGAAGCTGCAACAGTTACTGAAGCTGTAAACGGCGATCGTTCGAAAGAAGTGCAGGATATGCAAAAAAGAATTGTTGACTTTAGAGATAATGCTCAAAAAGAATTACAACAAAAAGAATCTGATATCGTAAAACCATTAATGGAAAAAGTAAGAGCTTCTATCCAAAAAGTAGGTAAAGCAAAAGGATTCCAATATGTTCTTGACGGTTCTTCTCTTTTACTTGCTGATGGTCCAAACTTGACTATGGATGTAAAAAAAGATTTAGGTTTCTAAAAAAATCATGTATCGCATAAAAACTGCTCAACCTAAAACAGGATTGAGCAGTTTTTTTTGTTTAAAACAAATCATAGGAAATTTAAATTGTAGCTTGTAACTTTGTTTTTATGAATAGTAACAATCAACCTATAGGAATTTTTGACTCGGGAATTGGCGGAACATCTATTTGGAAAGCGATCCATCAATTGCTGCCTAACGAAAAAACCATATATCTCGCAGACAGTAAAAATGCACCTTATGGACAAAAATCTAAAGAGGAGATTGTTGCATTAAGTATGAAAAACACCGAATTTCTGCTTGAAATGAATTGTAAGTTAATTGTAGTAGCCTGCAATACAGCCACCACGAATGCAATTCAAGAATTAAGAGGTAAATATAACGTTCCTTTCATAGGAATTGAGCCGGCCATAAAGCCGGCAGTGACACATTCGAAAACACAAATCATAGGAATTCTGGCAACACAAGGCACGCTGAACAGTGCTCTTTTTAATAAAACTACTGAGAAGTACCAAGACACCAAAATAATTGAACAGGTTGGTCATGGATTAGTACAGCTTATTGAAAATGGAGCAATCAATTCCCCAGAGATGACTCATTTACTGCACTCCTACCTCAATCCAATGATTGAAGCCAATATTGATTGTTTAGTTTTAGGCTGCAGCCACTATCCCTATCTTATTCCTCAAATAAAAAAAATACTTCCGGACCACATTCAAATTATTGATTCGGGGGAAGCGGTAGCGAAACAAACGCAAAATGTATTACGTGACAAAGTAGGATTCTCCTCAGCTCAGGATAATCAGCCTATTTTTTATATTAATACAAATCCAAAAGTTTTGAGGGAAATTTTAGGAAATAGATTTACGGTTGAAGAAAAAAAATTCTAAGAACATTTGTTACTATTCCTCTTTAAACCAACTGGAATACATGACATAATTATTAGAAATACGTTCAATTTCACCTGCAAAATCAGATTGGTCAATATCTTTCACCTTTCTTGCCGGAACTCCAGCCCAAATAGAACCTGAAGTAACAACTGTATTTTGAGTGATGACAGCACCAGCGGCCACAATCGAATTACTTTCGATGATGCAATTGTCCATCACAATTGCTCCCATACCGATTAGCGTATTATCGTGAACCGTACAACCATGTACAATTGCGTTGTGGCCTATAGAAACATTATTTCCTATAATAGTTGGGTGTTTTTTGTACGTACAATGAATAACTGCTCCATCTTGAATGTTTACCTTATCGCCGATTTTGATAAAATTGACATCACCACGAATTACGGCATTAAACCAAACACTACATTTTGCACCAAAGGTAACATCGCCAACAATAGTGGCATTTTCGGCTACATAACAGTCTTCTGGAATAGAAGGCGATTTGCCGTTAACGGATTTTATTAGCATGATAAAATGAATTAATTAATTGCCGGACAATTGCAATCGTATTTTACTGGTTTACAAAACAAATCAACTCCTAAGGTAATTTGGTGGTAGCCACCATTATCAAACTTTACGGCTCCAGACAATTGAGAATAGGTATAAGCAAACATAAACTTATCAAAATTTACACCTACAATTGGAGTAATGTACTGTAGTTTTTGTTTTGAAATCGTGTTACCGTCAACATATTCAGCACCATCAAAACTTCTTCGATAGGACAGTCCGCCCCAAACTCTTCCAAAATTTAAATTTTTGTACGCTTTCAAATTTACGTCAATCGCTTTTTCATTCGTTTTTTCAACCATTTGAAATAAAACAGAAGGCTCCCATAATATTTTGTCTCGATCTCCAAAAACATAACCGGCACTCAACAAATATTTCCGTAAATTATCACTTTCATACTCCGTGTAAATATCTCTTCTAGTCTCTATGACGTTTTTCACGGTTGCATGCGCATAAAAATCCAGGAAATTATATGAAGCTCCAATATCTACATTAAAATACGAATCCTTTTGCACCACAGTT
Organism: Flavobacterium sp. DSR3-2; assembly: GCF_049896525.1. Lineage (NCBI taxonomy): Bacteria > Pseudomonadati > Bacteroidota > Flavobacteriia > Flavobacteriales > Flavobacteriaceae > Flavobacterium > Flavobacterium sp. DSR3-2. Next base: position 139,023 of record NZ_JAFCUM010000002.1, on the reverse strand, counting down.
CCATCAATTATTGGATCAAAATCACCCGACTGCCTGAATTCTGTTTCGTCCAATTGGCTTTGAATTAAACCCGCACTCATACCAAAAGACAATTGATTTAAATCGATTTCATCTCGCGAAAACATTAGATGATAGGCATACGTAAATTTGATTCCTTTTTGAGAATGGTATCCGTTTTTATCATTGAAAAGAATAACTCCAGCTCCGGCTTTTTCTCCCACTCTACCATTAAAACTAAGTGTTTGTAATTCCGGTGCATCTTCCTGATCAAACCACTGCTTGCGTCCTGTTAACCTAATTTTAGCACAGTTTGCGGCACCAGCCATGGAAGGATGTATCAGGTAATAATTATCCGATAGATAGTCGGAATATACAGGAATTCCTTCTTGAGAAAAAGAATATTGAGATATAAATAATAAGACGGCTAATATTCTAATTTTATGATACATCGAAATACTTTTAGTAAAATGAATAATTCCAAATCAATATAAATTTTTGTACTAAAAAAGTGATTTGCCTAATTCTAAAATTAAACTAAAGTTAATTTATTCATTAAAAAACCAAATATAGGTATTCGTAGAAAATAACTTTAGTAAATTTGTGAAAATTTCAAAAGCCATGAACAAAGTTACTATAAAAGAAACACAAAACCCAACCATACTAAAGTTTGAATTTCAAGAATTTATAACTCAAAATGAAAGTTTTGAATTTAAAAACATTGATGAAGCAAAAACATCTCCGTTGGCACAGCAATTGTTTTACCTACCCTTTGTAAAAACGATTTATATATCTGGAAATTTTATCGCAATCGAAAAATACAATATTGTGGAATGGGAAGATGTTAAAGATGCTGTAGCAGAACAAATTGAAAAATTTGTGACTGATGGTGGGACAATAATCACTGTTGATGAAAATAAAACTAAAAAACAGCCCGTAACCGTTTATGGAGAATCCACTCCAAATCCTGCTGCTTTAAAATTTGTAGTAAGCAAAATGCTGACTAAAAACGCAATAGAATTCAAAAACATTGATCAAACTACTGCTTCACCATTAGCTAAAGAGCTTTTCAAATTTCCTTATGTAAAAGAAATTTTTATTGATGAAAATTACATTTCTGTAACTAAATATGAAATCAATGAGTGGCAGGAAATAACCCTAGAATTAAGAAGTTTCATCAAACAGTATATTGAAAACGGCGGAACTGTTTTAGACGAAAATTATGTCGCTGCAGTAACCGCAGAAGAAACTTCGAAGGCAAAAGAATTTGACACTCTGGATGTGACATCGCAACAAATCATCAATATATTAGAGGAATATGTTAAACCTGCCGTACAAGCCGATGGTGGAAATATAGCTTTTGATTCATACAATGAAAGTGACAAAACCGTCAAAGTCATCTTACAAGGTGCTTGCAGCGGTTGTCCCTCTTCTACTTTTACCTTAAAAAGCGGTATCGAAAACATGTTGAAAAGTATGCTGAATGATGAAAGTATCAAAGTTGAAGCTGTAAACGCGTAAACACAAAGTACTATCACATTGACAATCTTATCGTTAAGGTAAATTTTTTCTTTTTTAAATGTTCAATTTAAAAAAAATTGTTAAATTTATATTTCACTTAACAAATAGAAATCATGTCAATATTAAAAGTAATTGAGATACTTTCAAGCTCTGAAATAAGTTGGGAAGATGCAGCCCGAAAAGGTGTTGCTAAGGCGTCAAAATCAGTAAAACACATCCGTTCTGTCTATGTTCACGAACAAAGCGCAATGGTTAGTGATGGTGGTATTACAGAATTTCGAGTGAACCTGAAATTGACGTTCGAACTCGAATAAAGAAATTAAAAAACAAAATTAAAGCGTTTCATTTGAGACGCTTTTTTTATTTTTAGGAGCTATTTCCCGTTATCCGTTGCAATCTTTCTCGTCCTGAAAAAATTCAGGACGGGAAAGGATTTCCACTACTACCGGGGCTAAAAACGACCTCATGAACGAACTAAATTTAGAAACCAGTCCATATCTATTACAACACGCCAACAATCCTGTACACTGGAAAGCTTGGAACCCAAAATCATTGGCAGCAGCTAAGGAAAATAACAAATTCATAATCATAAGCATTGGTTATTCCGCTTGTCATTGGTGTCATGTTATGGAACACGAAAGTTTTGAAGATGCAACAGTCGCACAAATAATGAATGCGCATTTTATTGCAATCAAAGTCGATCGGGAAGAACGCCCGGATGTTGATGCCGTTTACATGAAAGCAGTCCAAATAATGACCGGTAGCGGCGGATGGCCATTAAACCTAGTGACACTTCCTGACGGCAGACCCGTTTGGGGTGGCACCTATTTTAAAAAAGAGGAATGGATACAAACCCTGGAACAATTGCAGGAATTCTATCAATCACACCCTGAAAAAATGATTGATTATGCTGAGAAATTACATCAGGGAATTCAAGCCACCGGACTGATACAAAACGAGGAACCAGAAACTGAGGTAAACCAAAACATACTGAAACTCCTAGTCGAAAAATGGAAAAAAAGTTTTGATTTGGAATTTGGCGGCATGGCCAGAGCACCTAAGTTTATGATGCCAAATAATTACCAATTTTTACTGCGTTATGGTTATCAAAAACAAGATGAAAAAGTATTGGATTTTGTAAATCTTACTTTGACCAAAATGGCGTACGGCGGTCTTTTTGACACCATTGATGGTGGATTTTCACGTTATTCCGTTGATATGAAATGGCATATTCCACATTTTGAAAAAATGTTGTACGATAACGGTCAGTTGGTTTCCTTGTACAGCGAAGCCTACAAATTGACAAAAAATCCCCTGTACAAAGAAGTGATTGAAAAAACGCTGCGTTTTGTAGAGAGAGAATTAATGAATTCGGAAGGAGGTTTTTATTCGGCTTTGGATGCTGACAGTTTAAACTCGGATAATGATCTCCAAGAAGGCGCATTTTATGCTTGGAAAATTCCAGAATTAAAGGTAATTCTCAAAAAAGATTTTGATTTATTCTGTCAGGTTTTTAATTGCAATGCGTTTGGCATATGGGAAGACGAAAAATATGTTTTAATCCAAAATCAAACTTTAGACAGTATTGCAGCACAAAATAAGATTCCCGTTTCAGAGCTTCGAACTAAAAAAATATTTTGGGAAAATTTACTTTATAACGAAAGAGAAAAACGGTCAAAACCAAGACTTGATGACAAATGTCTGACTTCTTGGAATGCAATAATGTTGAAAGGAAATGTTGATGCTTATAAGGCTTTGGGAATCCAAAAATATTTAGATATTGCACAACAAAATGCCTGCTTCATAATAAAAAATCTCTGGTCTAGTGAAGGTAATTTATTCCACAATTATAAAAACGGAAAAACCACCATCAATGGCTATATGGAAGATTATTGTTTTGTAATTGCCGCGTTTATCTCTTTGTATGAAGCAACTTTAAACGAAAAATGGCTTCAAGATTCCAAACAACTGGCAGATTATAGTTTGAAACATTTTTATGACGATAAAAAATCCTATTTTGCTTTTACGTCAAATCTCGACGAAGCCTTAATTACCTCGCATTACGAAATCGAAGACAACGTGATTCCGGCATCTAATTCAGTGATGGCAAAAAACTTATTTCAATTGAGTATCTATTTTAATAATTCCTATTATGAAAAAATCAGCCATCAAATGCTGATGGCCGTACTACCACGAATCGATCATCCGTCCGCATTCTCAAATTGGATGGATTTGGCTTTAAATTACTCGGAACAAAACAAAGAACTAGCCGTTTGCGGTGAAGATGCTTTAGCGCATTGTGCAAAAATAAACAGCCAATATATTCCCAATGTTATTTTGGCCGGGACACAAAAAGAATCCACATTGCCTTTTTTAAATTCCCGTTACCACGACCAAGAAACACTGTTTTACCTGTGTAAAAATAAAACCTGTCTTATGCCAAATACTGATTATCAACAAATTATTAATGATTTAATGAAGTAATCCTAAGAAAAATTGATTACTATTGTAAGACTAATCAAATAATAATACCATGGGACTATCTTCATTTTTTAAAAAATTATTTGGCTCAGCCAAAGAAACAGCCAATCAATTAGCGGACAAAGCAGAAACTACTTTCGAACAAGCAAAAGAAAGTGCAGCTCCTTATCTTGAAAAAGCCGGTACTTTCGCAGAAGAAACGTTTGAAAAAGCTAAAGAAACCGCAACACCTTATCTTGAAAAAGCAGAAGTTTTTGCCGAAGATGCTTTTGAAAAAGTAAAAGAAACTGCTGCTCCAATTATTGAGAAAGTAGAGAATTTTACAGGACACACTAAAGAAGTAATAAGCGAACAGTCAGAGAAAACTGCAGACGCTCTGGAAAATGTAGCAGAACACACAAAAGAAAAAGTTGAAAGCACAACTGATAAAGCCGAGGATTTAGCCAGCGAAGCAAAAATCTCCATGTCAGATACAGCAGAAACATTACAAGAAAAAGCGGATGTAACTTCTAATAAAATTGAAGATGCAACTAGTGAAGCCAAAACTGTCGTTGCGGATACAGTAGAAACTTTGAAAGACAATACAGAAGAAGTAGCCGGTGAAGCTAAAACCACTATTACACATACTGCAGAAACATTAGAAGAAAAGGCCGATACAACTGCTGAAAAAATTACAAATTTTGCCAATGAAGCCAAAACAAATGCTTCAGATGCGGCTGAAAATGTTGCTGAAAAAGCAAGTGAACTTGCTAATGATCGCGAAGAAGAAACAAAACAAATTACCAAAGAAACTATAAATAAAATAGAAGAAGACGCAGATTAATTTATTAAAAAATAATTTATTCGTATTTTTGCACTTTAAACTTAACCTTCTCCTTTGAGAAGGTTTTTTATTTCACAAAAATGAATTTGAATCCAGACCAACTTACTACTTACGCTAATACTTTTCTGAACGTATTAATTGACTATTCCCCAAAATTAATTTCTGCATTTATTATTTTATTTGCTGGAATATATGTCATCAGACTTATCAACAGATTTATCAGGACATTAATGGTAAGAAGGAATTTAGATCCTACACTGACACGATTTCTTGCCGATATTTTACTTTGGGTGTTGAGAGTAATATTATTTGTATCTTTTATTTCCAAGCTTGGAATTGAAACATCTTCATTTGTTGCCATTCTTGGTGCTATGGGACTTGCTGTTGGTCTGTCACTTCAGGGTTCCTTGTCTAATTTTGCCGGCGGGATGCTAATCATTCTCTTCAAACCTTTTAGAGTAAATGACACCATCGAAGCGCAAGGAGTAACCGGAACAGTGAGCGAAATACAAATATTTGTAACCAAATTAATTAACGCGAACAATCAAACTATTTTTGTGCCTAATGGATCTTTATCAAATGGAAACATTATCAATTATTCCCTGCAAAAAATCAGAAGAGCTGATTTGACCATTGCCATTTCTTATGATACGGATATTAAAAAAGTTAAAGACATAATAACTTCCGTTTTAAAAAATAATCCAAAAGTATTGCAAACGCCTGCTGCTGAAGTTTCCGTGAAAAACCTGACCGATAGTTCCATTCAATTAGCAGTAAGACCGTGGGCAACAAATGAAGATTTTGGGGGCGTTTATGCAGACACTTTAGAGAATTGCAAACACGCTTTTGATTTAGCTGGAATTGTGGTTCAGCCTTTTGTAAAAGAATCTTCTAAAAACAATAACAAAACTACTGATCCGCTACTGTAAAATTTATTTCTTTGGAGCAGTAATCATAAAATCTTTAAGATAATACGGTTCAAAATAAGCGACATCAACCTTGTCGTTTATTTTAAATTTTTTATAACTCAAAGCACTCATCTCCTTCGCCGAAGGATATTTTATATCCTCTAAAAAAACATAATTGTCTTTATTTAATACTGATTTGCACTTTTCCGCACAATCACCCACGAAGTATAGTGTTTCCCTCAAATCTCCAAATGAATTTTCATCAATAATTTCGGCTAGAACTTCTCGTTTTTTTTCTAAAGTTGAAGAAAAAATAGCACTGTACACTTCCATTCTTCGGGCATCAATCATTGGAATAATCAGACCACTTGAAATAGTGACCTGTGACGCTAAAGCCTTTAAAGTATCCACAGCGATCAACGGAATATCTAATGCGTAACAGAGTCCTTTTGCAGCCGAAACCCCGATGCGCAATCCAGTGTATGAACCAGGCCCTTGACTTACGGCAATAGCTGATAAATCTTTAAACGCTATTCCGGCTTCTTTTATAATTTCTTCAATAAAAACATGAAGTCGTTCCGCATGGGAATACCCTTCCTGTGCAATTTCTTTGCAAAAAATCGTTTTTCCATCTTTTGCAAGAGCGACAGAACAATTTTTTGTCGCAGTTTCGATATTCAGTATATAGCCCAATTTCAGATTTTGTTTTAAATTAAAAATCACAATCACAAAATTAGATTTTATGATTGTGATTTCAAAATTGTTAACGTTATAGGTTACTTTTTACTTTCTCCTTTTTCTTTATCCGTTTTCAGCGTTACTCTGTCGCCTGAATTTAAATCCTTAGTTACCGTTGCATAAGGTCCCGTAATCACTATGTCTCCTTTTTTAAGCCCAGTCATAACTTCAATATTGGTGTCATCTTGAATGCCGGTTTTAATAATTCTAATTTTAGCTTTATCCCCAACTTTTACAAACACACACTCGAATTTTTTATCGCTTTTAGGCGCAGCTCCCTTTTGCTCTTCCTTAGAATCAACTACAACAATGTCTTTTACAGCGGCAGTATCTGATTTTATAACAACAGCACTAATTGGCAGTGATAACACATTACTTTTAGTTTCAGTAATAATGTCCACCGTTGCTGTCATTCCAGGTCTAAAAGGAGAATAAGTATCTGGTTTTCCTTCCAATAAATCTTCGTATGATTCTTTCAAAATTCTAACTTTAACTTTAAAATTAGTTACTTGATCTGCCGTCAAAGCAGAACTGGCGGAGTTTGAAATACTAGTTACAATACCTTTGAATTGTTTTTTCAAATACGCATCCACTTCCACATTCGCTTCGTCTCCCACTTTTATTTTTACGATATCATTTTCATTAACATCGACTTCAACTTCCATATTATTCAAATTGGCCACTCTCAAAATTTCTGTTCCAGTCATTTGTTGTGTCCCTAAAACGCGTTCTCCTAATTCAACGTTTAACATCGAAATAGTTCCATCTGCGGGAGCATAAATTGTAGTTCGGCCTAAGTTGTCTTTGGCTTCGTTTACTGTTGCGGAGGCACTTTGAACATTAAAATAAGCATTCTGTTTGGCTGCTTTTCCTACTTCATAAGACGCAATTGCTTTATCCCAATCAGCTTTTGAAATAATTCCTTTTTCGAACAAAGTTTTATTTCTGTCGTAATTGGATTTTGATTCTTTGAAAGAGGCATCTGCCTGGCTTAAATTTGCTCTGGTTCCTGACAAGTTTGAAACCGACCTATTGTACCCCGAAGTATATAAATCCGGATTTATTTTTACCAACAAATCTCCTTTTTTTACCACTTGACCTTCTTTTACATTCAAGGAAATAATTTCTCCAGATACTTCTGACGAAATTTTTACTTCAATTTCCGGTTGAATTTTCCCTGTCGCCGAAACCGTTTCGACAATTGTCGTTGGTATGACTTGAGTAATTTCAACTTCGGTTCCCTTATCTTTATTTCCGATAACGCCCGTTTTTGAAAGTATTACAAGACCAGCAATGATTATTACTGCTCCACCTATTAGGATATAAATTGTTTTCTTAGACATAATAAATTAGTTTTTGATAAGAGGAATTCCAAAATAGAATTCTAAAATTTTGATTTTGAAAATATAATCGTACTTGGTTCTGATGACTTCTGATTGTGCATTGGTCAGTAAGGTTTGCGACTGGTTAAAATCAAAAGAGTTCATCAAACCTACATCGTATCTTTCTTTAGCATAATTATACGCTCCTTGTCTGGCTTCTAATGCGACAACTGACGATTCGTACGCATTCAACGCTCCTTTTGCATCTGTAAATGCTGTAAAAACATTTCTCTGTAAATCCAAATCTTGTTGCTCCACAGCAATTTTTGATCGCTCTAAACTCACTTTGGAACGCTCTACATTGTTCCTTACTGAAAACCCATTAAATATTGGCACCGAAAGCTGGATTCCAAAAGACTGCCCTTTATTGTCACCGAATTGATTAAAAAACGGAGATGGGTTCCCCAACACCGGAGAGAAGTTATTAGTCAAAACATTTTGATTTGTACCCTGTACATATCCCACGGTCGAAGTAGGATTTAAGGTATTTGGAATAATACTTACAACTCTGTCACTGTAAGCAACCCTGGAATTAAAACTGTAAAACCCTTGTAAAGTAGGCTGAAAAGCACCTCTTGCGATTTTAACATCTTTTTGGGCAATTTCTAAATTAGTTCTAGCAATTTTCAATTCTGTTCTACTTTCTACCGCTTTGTCATAAATAGCGACTGGCGTTTGTGCCAAAATATTATTCCCATCTCTCATATTTGTGTCATCCACAACATCAAAATTTTCAAAATCTTTTAACTGTAATAATTGCGCTAAACTTAATTTCGAGATTAATAATGCATTATCCGCGGCAATAACATTTTGGTTGTTTGATGCTACCGTAGCTTTGATGTCCAATAAATCGCCACGAGGAATCGATCCTGCATTAACTAATTCTTCTGAACGAGTATATTGCTTTTGATTTATCCCCAATTGTTCTTTCTGTACTTTTAAGTTTTCTTTATTGAAAAGCACCTGCAAAAAAGCATTAGCCACATTCAAGGCAATATCTTCCTGCATTTTCAGCAATTGATATTTGGCTGCCACTATTGAAAGGTTGGCTTTGCGAAGCGTATTCTGATTTTGCAATCCCTTGTAAATATCTACACCAACATTAGCACCGGCAGAGGTAAATTGTGTCGTTTGATTTTGAAGTAAACCTGTTGTAATATCCTGGTTTAAACCGATATTCCAAGAATGGGATGCATTGGCATTCAATGATGGAAGGAAATTTCCAAACGCTCCTTTTTTATCAATGGCGGCCGTTTTAATATCTAACTCGGATTGCTTAATGGAAATGTTATTTTGTATGGCGTATTTAACACATTCCTCTAAGGTCCAAATTTTTGGTTGTGCCTGAACTGCTACGCAACAAACTAACATGACAATTAAACTGAGAAAACTTCTTTTTTCCATATATTTTTGAATAAAAGCGCAGCATAGCCGCAAACAAATTTAACTTTTTCTAATAAAAACTTATGAAATAATATAAAATATTTTAATCATAAATCAGTTATAAAACAATTAGACTTTGGAACTTATCATTTGTTACAAAAATTGATAAAAAAAGAATTCTTTTGTTAATTTTGTTTTTTTTAAATCCCGTAAAATGCTTAAATTCTCTTTAATTATACTTTTATTAGGTTCAATTTTACTCGTTTCAAGTTGTGCTACAACCAATAAAATAAACGCTTTAAAACCAGAACCTGACGACGCAACACCATTAGTTTACGAAAACATTGCTTCGTACATAAATATGCCTATAAGTGTCAAACTAAAAGATATCGAGAACCAAACTAATGTTGTATTAAGCGGATTAATTTATGAAGACAATAACATTGAAGACGATGATATTGAAATGAAGGTTTGGAAGCTGGCTCCCATTACAATCAAAAATGAAACTGGCGGAAAAGGCGAAAAAATAAGAACCGTTTTACCTTTAAAAGCGATTGTAAAATATAGAATTGGCACCAAAAAAATGGGAGTCGAAATGTACGATACACGTGAATTTAATCTTGATGGTGTTGTGACTTTAGTAAGCGACGTGACGTTGATAAATTGGAAACTAAACACAAAAACGGAACTAAAATCTTTAGATTGGAATGAAAGTCCTACGATTACCGTTTTTGGAAAAAATGTTCCAGTTACTTACCTAATTAATTCCGGCGTAAAACTTTTTAAATCAAAAATTGAAAAGAAAATTGACGATGCCATTGTAAAAGCTATGGATTTTAAACCAAATGTTTTGACTGCTTTAGAAAAAATTTGCGTTCCGTTCCTGATGAATGACACTTATGAAAGCTGGCTACGAATTGTGCCTATTGAAATATACTCGACCAATGCGAAATTGAAAAATGACACTTTCGTACTGGAAATGGGAATGAAATGCAATATGGAAACATTAATGGGAAAACAACCAGAATCAAAATTCAATGCCTCCAAAATTATCTTAAAATCCGTTACCAAAATTCCGGAAGATATTACGGCTAATATAGTTGCCATTTCGACCTATCAAGAAGCTTCAAAAATCATGACTAAGAATTTTGCGGGACAGGTATTTGGCTCGGGTTCCCAGAAAATTCAAGTTCAAAATGTAGCAATTTGGCACAAAAAAGGAAAAATGATTATTGCTTTAGAAGTATTGGGATCTGTAAATGGAACTATTTATTTAACTGGTTTCCCACAATATAACGACGAGACCAAAGAAGTATTTTTCGACCAATTAGATTATGTTTTAGATACAAAAAACAAATTGATGCGAACTGCAAATTGGCTTGCACAGGGATTAGTGCTCAAAAAAATTGAACAAAGTTGCAGATACTCTATAAAACCAAACCTTGAAGAAGGTCAAAAGAGCATGATGACGTATTTAAAAAACTATTCTCCTATGCAAGGTGTTTTTGTTAATGGAAAAATAGAAGAGGTTCAATTCCAAAAAATACAACTAACCAATCAGGCTATCATTGCCTTTATAAATGTGAAAGGAATAGTGAACGTATCAGTAAACGGATTAAAATAGCTTGCACTGTTCGCACTTAGTCGTAAATAGAAAGATACTTTAAACTAAAATACGCTTTATTAAAATTGATTTTAAAATTGAAATAAATATCTTGTCTAAAAAACAGTAATCATTAGCTTGTTTTTTTCTTTTTCATTCGATAAATAGCGTAGCCAATTCCCGCCACCAGAATGTAAGGAATTACCATTAAGTAAACAATACCGTCATTCACCGCTGCAGCTTGCTTTGCATTGCCTTCACTGGTTAATGCAGCGCGACACATGGCACATTGCGCATTCATAGTACCGCTGAATAATCCAAAAACCAGCAGAAAGGTATAAATTACAACCTTGCCTACATTGTCTTTGATTGTCATTTCTGTATTCTTATCTTTAATAAACATAGTATGGTGAAATCATTAAATAAACAACTACTCCAGTTACGGCAACATACAACCAGATTGGGAAAGTGATTTTCGCAATTTTTTTATGCCTTTCAAAATTTCCTGATAATGCTCTCACATAGGCAATTAAAACCATAGGAATAATTGCAATAGATAAAATAATATGAGTAATCAAAATAAAGAAATAAATGTATTTGATAGCTCCTTCTCCTCCGAACTTGGTGGAATCAGAAGTCATGTGATACGCAACATACATCACTAAAAAAGCAACAGATAATGCAATCGCACCAGTCATCAATCTTTCGTGAAGTTTTCTTTTACCATTCTTTATCGCAATTACAGCCGCAACTAGTAGGATTGCAGTAATTCCGTTTGTAGTGGCATAAATGGGCGGTAAAAAAGAAAGAGGTTCCACATTATAACCAAAATCTTTTAGTTTAACTCCAAAAAGAATAGCTACCGCAACTGGTATTATGATTGATACCGCTATGATTAACGAATTGAATTTTTGTTCCAAAGAATTATTTTCCATTTTTATTCTTTTAATAAAATATTAATATCCTGTTGAATGTTTCGAACTCCTTTTTTATCCAAACCATCATAATATAAAATTGGATTTCCAAATTCATCATTTCGACAACGTATGTTTCCATTTTTATCAATCAAAGCAAACAAACCTGAATGTTCAAAACCACCGGCTACTTTTTTGTTTTCACCCGCATATAGATTAAATCCTTTATTGGCTAAATTAAAAATATACGCTTTGTCGCCTGTTAAAAAATTCCAGTTGGAAGATTTTGCCCCTAAGAACTTTGCGTGCTCCTTTAATACTTTTGCTGTATCATGTTCCGGATCAATTGTAATTGAAACAATTCCAAAATTAGGGTTGCCAAAAAAACTCTTTTCTAAAACCAACATACTTTCATTCATTTTTGGACAAATGGTAGGACAGGTGGTAAAGAAAAACTCCAATACATAGACTTTCCCTTTATATGTTTCATTTGTGATCTTCTTATTGTCTTGATTTATTAATTCAAATTTAGGCGCAGGACCTATTTTAAGTAATTGCCCTTCTTCTGCAGTTACAGGATTAACGCTGTCTAAACGGTCTCCTTGAACTACTTTGTCATTCTTAATCCTATCAACAATTTTTGGAATAGCATAAATTCCAAAAATCAAAATAATGAAGGAGATTCCGATGTATGATTTATTTTTAAACATAAAATATTAAATTTTTCTGGTGGCGTTATTGTTCTTTTTTAGCGCTGCACGATATTCATACAGAATCACTTTAAAATCATCAAGCATTTCATTACTCAACTCCGCTGGATGAAATGTATTGTACCCCTCTTTGGCGTTTTTCACTAGTTTTCTGCCACGAAGATTACGTTTTTTATCAATGATGTAAACTTTTGGCGTACCGGTATGTTTATCTAATTTCTCAGCTAATTTTAATTGATCATAATATCTGTTGATAGCTTCGGTTGATGCGAAAACAAATCGCCATTGCTTGACATCAGTGAAAGCTCCCAACGCATCCACCACTTTTTTAGCATCTTTTTCAGTACCAGTTGGACAAATCATTACAAACTGAACATCTTTGAACTCATGATACCTTTGATAAATTTTTTGATTTAAATTGAAAAGATTTCCTCTGTTTTTTAAGAGTTCATTACCCATAAAACCAAGAATCGTTACTTTGCCATTCAAACTAACTTTTTTACCGTCTAAAGATTGCCAGTCACCCAAATCAACTGTGTTAGGAGTTATGGTCGGTAATTTGGTAAAACCATTAACACCGGAAGCAAAAAAAAGATACGCAACAATAGGCAAAATAAAAAGAACGAAAAGGACAATATTTTTTTTCATTGTAGTGAAAGTTATTAAAGTACAAAAATAAAAAAAGGTACGCAATGCGTACCCTCTTTTTGAATTAATATCTTATTAAAAATTCCATTTTATCGTAGAATTTTTAAAAACCTCATAAATATAATCCCCTTCTGTCAAAAGAATAAAGAGTATGTATAATATCAGAAAAATTAGGGGAAAAACAACTGCACTTCTTAAAGTACTTTTTTCTCCTTCCATGTGCATGAAGGCATAAACTATATAATACGCTTTGTAAACTGTAAGAGCGTAAAATATCCAATTCAGTAAATTCATACCCATAAAATTGTTCATATGAAGCACATCAGGTTTTAAAATACCCAAAATAACTTCTACTACTGTAACGGCGGATAATATTGCGAAAACTTTCCAGATTCTACCGATATTAGATACGTGTTCGTGTGACATGATAATTACTTTTTGAAATTAAACTAGATAGAAAACTGTAAATACAAAAACCCAAACTAAATCGACAAAGTGCCAATAAAGACCTACTTTCTCTACCATTTCATAGCTTCTTCTTTTTTCATATGTTCCAACTAATACATTGAAAAATATGATGATGTTTATGATTACTCCAGAAAAAACGTGGAATCCGTGGAATCCCGTGATAAAGAAAAAGAAGTCAGCAAATAATTTACTTCCGTATTCGTTTCTGACCAAATTGGCGCCTTCTACCACATAATGTGCCTGACTCAATCTTGCTTCAGACTCTTCTCTTGATAGAATTGTTTTTTGCTTCTCTTTGGTTATTACCTCAGTTCTGATTAGAAGTTCAGGATGCGCTTTAAATCCCGCTTGAACTTCGGCAACAGAGTACGATGGTAAAACTGGCTCATCCATGAACCATTTCCCTTTATTTTTCGTCAGTTGTTCTCTTTCTTCCGGTAAAATGGCCGCGAAATCAGCCAAAGCTACACGCTTGCCGTCTTTATCCACAAACTGAAGTAAACTTCCTCCTTTTGTTTCAACAGCTCCGTATTCACCTTTGATGAAATTTTTCCATTCCCAAGCTTGAGATCCTACGAAAATCAAACCACCAATAATGGTTAAAAACATGTAAAGAACTACTTTATTTTTTTTCATCTGATGCCCTGCATCAACAGCTAGCACCATTGTTACAGATGAGAAAATCAAAATAAAAGTCATTAATGCCACGTAATACATCGGAGCAGATACTCCATGCATAAATGGGAAGTGAGTGAACACTTCATCAGCCAAAGGCCATGTTTCAATAAATTTAAATCTAGAAAAACCATACGCGGCTAAAAATCCCGAGAATGTTAAGGCATCTGACACGATAAAAAACCACATCATTAATTTGCCATAACTTGCTCCCATTGGCTCATTGCCGCCTCCCCAAGTTTTTCCTTCACTATTTGCAGTAGTAACTGTCGCTTCCATAAAAGTTATTCGTTAAAAAGTTCCCAAATTTACGTTTTTTTCTTATTTAAAGAAATATAAAAACAAAAACAAATAAACCCACAATAAGTCAAGAAAGTGCCAGTACATTGCACCAAGTTCAATTCCAAGGGTTTGAGATGAATTGTATTTTTGTTTAAAATGATTATAAATTATAATTAGAAGTGAAATCACGCCACCCGCAAGGTGAATCAAGTGCACAACGGTAACAACGTATAAAAAAGTAGTGGTTATTGAGCTTCCGCTTCCGGTGAAATAATGACCATTATCAATTATTTGTCCAAAACCTACGAACTGTAAAACTACAAACAATATTCCTAGAACTAAAGTAGTCAAAAGAAAAATTGTCGTTTTACTTTGATTGTTTTTTTGAATTGCTTTTTTAGCCAAATGAAAAGTAATGCTACATCCTATTATCACAATAGTACTGTAATAAAAAGCTGTTGGTAATTGAAAATCCTTCAACCAGTCAGCTCTGGATTTACTCACTACAAAA
This sequence comes from Flavobacterium sp. DSR3-2, assembly GCF_049896525.1. Classification (NCBI taxonomy): domain Bacteria; kingdom Pseudomonadati; phylum Bacteroidota; class Flavobacteriia; order Flavobacteriales; family Flavobacteriaceae; genus Flavobacterium; species Flavobacterium sp. DSR3-2. Next base: position 123,979 of record NZ_JAFCUM010000002.1, on the reverse strand, counting down.
GCACTGGTAAGTCCAGCGAACATCATGATCATACTTACCATTCCAAACAACAAAATCAATTTGTAGGATCTTGCCGTTCTGGATTTTTGTTCCTCAGTTGTCATTATCATCTCCATAACTATCTTAAAAATTTATCAAATATATAAACCAATTGTAACAATGTAATGTAAGAAACACTAACTAACATTAATGTTCTTGCTGCTTTTGGAGTTCTCGATTTGTATAATCGAACAGCGTAAAAAAGCATCCATAGTCCAAGTAAAAACACAACAATTGCAGCAATTGGCGTCAGGTAAAGACGTCCTGTATAACCCAATACAGGCAAAAGTGACGCTAAAATCAACCAAATGGTGTATAAAATAATCTGCAAGGCGGTGCCTTTATCTTTTTTACCTGTGGGTAACATAAAAAAACCTGCTTTTTCATAATCTTCATACAAAAACCAACCAATAGCCCAAAAATGCGGAAATTGCCAAAAAAACTGAATTAAAAACAAAGTTCCCGCTTCTATTCCAAATTCTCCAGTTGCCGCAACCCAACCCAACATAAAAGGAATTGCTCCTGGAAAAGCTCCAACAAAAACAGACAATGACGTTACGGTTTTCAAGGGAGTATAAACACTCGTATATAAAAATATCGAAACTGCGCCAAACATTGCGGTTTTTGGATTGATAGTATACAGCAAAGCAATTCCAACAATCGTTAAAAGACTTGCAATAATCAAAGCTGTAACCCGAGACATTCTGCCGGCTGGAACAGGACGGTTTTTAGTTCTGTCCATCAAGGCATCCAAATCTTTTTCGATCACTTGATTAAAAGCATTTGACGCTCCCACCATACAATAACCACCAACTGCTAATTTTAACAAAACCGTCCAATCTAATGAATGCAAATCATAAATACCCAACATAAATCCAGCGATAGACGAAAATACAACACTAATAGCTAAACGTGCTTTAGTGATTTCTCGGAAATCAATATAATTGGATTTTAATGAAAATGTACTTTGTGTTGCGTTCAATACTAGCGTTTATTTGTTCTTAAAAACTTTTGCAAAAGTAGTACATCAAAAGGGATTTGACAAAAAACAATTCACAAAAAATTAATAATCAAAATACCAATTGAAAATATCAGCTCTTAGCCCCAAAGTTAACCAATTAGTGCTCTGATTGAAAGTAGTTGCCGTATTTTTTGTTGGATCAAAACTTCTATAAATATAACTTCCGAAGAGTTTTAAATTTGTAGCCGGATTTACTAAATAACCTCCTTGAAAATCAGCAATAAAAACAGCGGTTTTATTTCCTTGTCCCACTTTTACTCCGCTATCAAACGGTCTTTTTTCATCATAATCTTTATAGATATTTCCACCGTAATTGAAATTATCCGTAGCGGTATCAAAATCCAGTCCTCGAGTTCCCATAGTAATTTTTGCATCAGCAAAATACCTTCCTTTGTGATAACGGGCAATGGCGATTAATTCTTTGAAATTCCCTCCCCATTGGTGGCCTATACTTTGGTTGTTGTGCCCATAATTTGTAATTGGCATGCTATGAGAATATACATACGGACGCACATGATTGTATTCTAATTGCAACAGTAAATTATCTACTTTAAAAGCGTTGTAGTACTTAACACCCAGCTGATAACCGTATTTATTTTTCCAACTATTATCGCCTTTTTTGACGTCTCCAAGAGAAAATTCATCCAGAATAAACTGTCCGTAAAAATTAATTTGATTGCTCCATTTGTATTTATATGTCAACCCTAAAATTGCATTTCCGCTTCTGGCCGAAGATGCAAATTCAACCGAACGATAAAAAATAATTGGATTCACAAAACTCACGTCAAATCCTCTGTCATTCGTATTAGTCCAAATCACAGATTCAAAGAAACCAAGATTTAATTTATTAGAAACATTCCAACTCAAATAATGATTTGCCATAAACTTGGTGGCATACGTTCGCTCTAATGTTACTTCCGGTCGAACATCTTTGAGCCACATGTACGTATTGGTATATTTTATTTTCCAAAAATTAGTATTCAATTTAAAATAAGGATACGGGCTGGCACCATCACTTTCTAATAAAGATCGGTATCCATCCCCAATGAAATTTCTTCCGTAACCCAACTGTAAATCGACATGTTTACTCGGCGTAAAAGTCAAATTGGCTTCCGCCGATGGGAAATCATAAGCATCCGTTTTGAAATCTTTTGCAATTCCCACTCCAGAAATAATAGCTGGATTTCCTCCTGCAGGTCTAATTGATTTTGCGTAATTGTTAAAGTAATCCGCAAAACGTCCCTGACTTTCAAAAACAGTTGTGGTAAAATTCAGCATTTTGCCCAAACCACCACGAAAATTGATTCCGCGTGTATTTACATAGGTATACGAAACATCACTCTTAGAAGCTTTACCAGTTTGCAAATCAAATATTGGATTTAGTGTAAACCAATAGTCATCCCCTTGAATTTCGACCATGTTTTCATTCCATAATTTTCTCGCCCACCAACTTGAGGATTTCTTTCTTAGCTTCTCATTTACTGCCTTGAGATCATAATATTTAGAAACTTCTGCATATGTGTACGGCTTTGAAGCAGTATGATTGTTACTCCCCATTTGGTTTAACGAAGCATCAAACTGCGCATAATAACTATGTGAAAACGGGATGTTCAAATGACTCTCGAACTCAGGACTATTGAATTTCTTGTAAATAATACTATCCAGTTCCGTTAGCTTTTTTGTGTTGTTGGGAACGATTTTGGCTTGCGCCAAAGTTTCAGTGGCTACTGCTTCCCTACTTTTCAAAGGAATCGAAATTGTCATGGTAAACTTAGCGTACGTTGGTTTTCCATTATATGTTGATGACTGGATTTTTGGGAATTTACCAAAAACTCTTTTCGTTTCAGCAATCAATTTCTCCTCAGTTGCATCAACGTAAATCACTTTAAAAAATCCATTACTGTCTACTTCAAAAAGTACTTTTATATTGCCTTGAAAATTGTTTTGTTTCAAATCCTCCGGAACTTCAAAATTTGCAAAAACAAAATCCTGAACCTGATTGTAAAAACACGTCTCTAATGCATTTGATTGTAAGTTGGCGCAATCCGAAAAAACAGGAAAACGTTCCGCAGTACTCCCTGATTGAACAGTAACACTTGTAATTTCTTGCGCAGAAATTAAAAAAGAATTCAAAAGTATCAGTAAAACTAAAAATCCTTTGTTCATGCTTATTTTCTTTTTGAATTTAATATTCATCATTTGAATTTTGACCATTAGCTATCATTTTCGCACCTGAAGTTCCTATTCTTTTCACCCCTAACTGAATCATTGCAACCGCTTCATCATAGGTTCTGACTCCGCCAGCAGCTTTTACCGGAAGAGGCGAGGCATTTTCAAGCATCATCGTTATGGCAGGAATAGTGGCGCCATTTGGTAAATCATTTTCAGTTTTATAAAATCCGGTGGAAGACTTCACAAAAACTTGAGGAAACAGCTCTTGTTCAAAATTAGAAACAACAACATTTTTTATCAAGCTTGATAATTGAATAATTTCTTTTTCGGTTAGTGCTGCCACTTCAATAATCCATTTTACAACTTTCTTGTGAGCCAAACCGAATTGGGTACATTTTAGAATTTCTTCTTTAACGACATCAATTTCACCATTCTTGAAAGCTTCGTAATTGCATACAAAATCCAAATCATCTGCGCCATCCTGAATAGCCTGAGCAGCTTCTTTGAGTTTATCTTCTAATGAAGATTTCCCTTCTGGAAAATCAATTACAGTACCTATTTGGACAATCGAATTCGATTCCGTAATCATTTTTTTTGCTAACGAAACCATATTTGGCCGAATCATGATAAGTTTAAAATGCTCTTCAATAGCTTCCTGAATAAATTCCTTAACGATAAGAATATTTTTTTCTTCACTGATTCCCACCTGTTCAGCCGTTTTTAAATAGGTTGAATCTAAATATTGCTTGATATTCATGGCGTTTTTGATTTCTTTGTAATAACGAATTCTGACTCACAAAAATACATTATATCTGCACATAAGTTTCATATAACACGCTACTATTTCTTTTTTTTAAACGTAAACCAAAGCTCCCTGCCATATATATAAAACAAGACTTTAAATAACATCGTTGAAAACATTATTCATCCCTTTCCTAAAACCTGCAAAAACAAAAAATCCCACCGAAGTGGGACTTTATTTATTTTAAAATTATCTGAGCTTAGTATTTAACCCAAATAAAAGAACAAGCACTACTGCTAAAGTCGCTCCAGATACATTTGCTAAAACATCAAGTATATCTGCATGTCTGGTTGTCGTTAGTAATTCTTGTGCTATTTCGATTCCTATTCCAAAAAAAACAGAAAACAGAAACGAAGCAATCAAGGGATTAAAACTATTGGCATCAATTGCCCGGCTTTTAAAAAACAAAAAACAAAACGATGTAAGCACAAAATGAAAAAAGGCATGCACCAATTTATCCAAATTTGAAACATTTCCCATTGGGACATTATTCAATTGTACCAAACAAAAAAAAGCAATTATTCCAGTCCAAAGTAAAGCGACCCAAAAATAAAGCTGTTTACGCACCTATTAATTCTTTGTATGATTCACTAGAAAGCAATCCATCAACTTCAACCATATTAGCTATTTTTACTTTGATCATCCATCCAGCACCGTAAGGATCAGAATTTACACTTTCCGGATTACTTTCTAAAGCGTCGTTGAAAGCAATGATTTCACCTGCTACTGGAAGAAACAAATCGGAAACCGTTTTTACCGCTTCCACTGTTCCAAATACTTCATCTTTTTCTAAGGATTGATCTAAAGTCTCTACCTCAACATAAACGATATCTCCTAATTCTTTTTGAGCAAAATCAGTAATTCCTACTGTTGCGATATCGCCTTCAATACTAACCCATTCGTGATCTTTTGTGTACTTTAAATTTGCTGGTATGTTCATCTAAATTGTAATTGATAATTATTAATTGATAATTGAAATTTTCTTTGACAAATGTAACAATCTTCTATCCAAATCTGGTTTAGATTTTGAAAAATTAATTTCCAAAATTATAACGAAGCGTAAAACCGGAACGAACATTCGTCAGCGGAAAAGAAGTAGAGATTACTGCTTTCGAAAAAGAATGATCATAATAGAAAATAGCCGTCAGGTTTTTGCTGAATGCGTAATCCGCCGTCAATTTTATAGACCATATATTTTGTCCGCCTGCCAATTGATTGTTATCATAATCTAAATAACGAACGATTGTCTGATTGTTTCGATACGATAAATCTCCTTTCAAATTGATGTCGCTTTTTATTATTCCAGTTGGATTATCCGCCAATCGAGAAGAGAAAATCACATCTTTGAATCGATACCCCAATCCTACCACATATTCAATTCCTTTTACTTCCGTCAATAAATTATTATCGAAACTCATTGATAATGCTCTGTCTTTTTTAATTTCAGTCAATACTTTTAAAGAACTTTTTAATTCAAAATCCATTCTCAACAACGGACTAAATTGTTCTACTAAGTTGATATTAGACATAATTGTCTGATTGAAAAAGTTACCGCTGGCATCTACACCATCTGGCGCATTATCATATTCAAAATTCGATCTGAATGCATTTATAGTGTACGACGCGCGATAATTGTGTTGCAAAGAGAAGCGTTTGAAATTCTTCTTGAAAATATCATAACGCATCAATCCATTGTATTTTACTGCCCAGTTCGGTATTGGAAAACTTCTGAAAATTCCAAGGGAAACATTTGAGGCGTCACCTCCGGAATAAGCCGCTAAAAAGGCCGGCAACAATACGGCTTGATTATTTTTTCCATATCCTAATGGAAATCCTTCCGCATCAATATTGACAGGATTATTAATGTCAATTCCTCTTTCTGTTGCTAAACGGTTTGCTACCGTTAGTCGATTCATTCTGAAATCATCAAACGCTATTGACGAAATTTCATCACTGGTAGAAAATGAGGTCTTTATTAATACTGCCGATATAGAGAAAATACCTGTACTATAAGGCGATCTCGGATTGTAAATTCCATCGGTAACATCGTATTGTTCTGACGAATTTTTAGAATAAGCCCTGTCTAATGTCAAATCAATTTTTAAATCGGGAAACAAATCTACATTGGCTGTAGCCTTAAATAATTTATTAGTGACTTGGGAGAAATTTTGGTTAAAGTCCGCATAATTCGTCAACCAACCATTTTTGGCCGCCTCATAACGAACATCATCCTGACTTCCAAATATAAATCCTAACGACGGTCTTGAAGATCCCAAAAACCCAACACCCGGGGTATATCCTGGTAAAATTGTACCGCTGTTGTGGGTATAATTCATTTGAATATTCTTTACGCTGGTCAAGACTCCAATTAAACCATCAACAAATACATTGTTTTTGGGAATTTGACTGGCACTTGTATTCACTATTTTTTCGCCTGGTTTCGGCGCCGCCGCTTTTGGTTTTGGAAGCGCTTTATTATTGTTTTTTGTCACTCCTAAATACTTGTACAACATGTCCATATTGAATGATGCATTCAAATTATTGGAGCTCGCATTCTGAATTGTATTTCCTAAATTATAATCTTGCCCGTCAATTTTAATTTGCGATAATGCATTAGAAGTTCGTTGCCAGCTGTAATCACCCGTGTAGGAGTAATTTGCTTTGACAAAACTGAATAATGGAATCTTACTAATAGGAATTTCATAATTTAAAACCAATTGTTGCATGTGCTGGTTTGGATCTCCAATATCCCAATAACTGTCCCAAATAGTAAAACTGTCAATAGGCTCGTTATCCTCATTCAAATAGTTTTTCACGATATTGCTTGAAGATGCCGTGTAATTTAATTTCAACGATTTTGTCAAATTATAATTGAACCCGTATTGATAATTGAACGCAAAATTTCTGCGGTAAAGCGGGTCAATTCCAATTCCTTCCACCTCAACTTGTCTGAATTGTTGGCGGTTGTATTGTCTGTTGATATTTGTATTAAATGAAATATTGGAAGGCAAATAGTTAAAATTGAAATCGCTTAACAGCTTCCAATAATTACTTTTCTTCATGAATTTAGTCTTCTTGAACGGCTCCACTGGTTTAGACTGAAAAGTGTACGCATAATCCACCGATGAATTTGCTTGCTGATCTGCGTAATCTTCTATTTCAAAATCATGACGTTCCACTTCGTTAAAAGACTGAGAGAACGTGAAGTTTTCAGGATCATAAACATGTTGCTTCTGTTCTGGCTGGCGCTCTTTTCTCACTCCGATAAAGTTAATGCTCTTGCGTTTTGTATAATCAACTGCTCTACTGGTAATATTATCTTTTTTATTTTGATCGGTTGTATTATCAAGCAACTGTTTTAATTTGATATCTTGATTAAAAGGATCGTATTCCGGAGTTATTGTTTCTTCACCAATAGCGTAGTTGAACGGTAAATTGACACCCCATTTTTGCGGCAATAATTTCCCAAGATTTACATTGGTCACAATACTATATTGCTCTGTATCCTCACGGTTTCTCTCGTTTGGCCCTTGTTCTAATGCGCCAAAACCAATAGTGCTTTTTCTACCTGATGCAGAAACGGTGGCAAAATCAGCTAAATTTGAATCGACATTCAATACTGCCGCCATTCCTCCTTGATTGTCCATATCAGCCAAACGAAGTTCATTGAACCAAACTTCTCCTTTGATATCGTTAAGAAGATCAGTGTTTTTTACACCGACCATAAGTGTGCGAACCAAACCAAAATTTGGATTTCCTTTTATCCCTAACTTCAACGAACTGCTTCCGTCTCCGTCTGGTTTACTAAGATCCGAATCTGGATAATAAATCCCGTCTAATGGCAACGTGTTTGGGTCAACACTCATGGCTAAAATCTTCAATTTAGTCAATAATGCCAAAGACAAATCAATTTCGTTCTCTTCTGGCCAAACCGCTTCTGCGCTTAATGCAGAACAATCCTTAATACTTGGATTTTTGGGAATTGGATTATTGGGATCCGGAATAAAAACTTGATCAGCAACAGTTACTTTTAATGGAATTTCAATTTGATAGAAATTTTGAGTAAAGTCATTTCCAAAACGGATAAATCCAACCATTTGATTGTCTTGAAGTGCAATTTCGCCCGTTAAAGATTCTGCGTGCAAAAACATTTTCAATTTCTTGAATTGACGCATATCAATACTCACATTTTTAAAGACTGCTCTGGAATCTTCCGGCTCTAATCCATCGCCGGAAACTCTCAATGCTAACGATTGCTCATTTTGATTGATTATCGTATTATTATTGAATAATTGTTCCCTTTGTACTCCCGGCGGTGTAACATAATTTACCGGACATCTTTCGTTATTTTCCTGAACGTTAACTGCCAAAACATCTAAATTAGTGTCGTCATTCAAAACATTCGTATCATTAAAATCAAGGGTATTGGTATACCTTCTCCATTCGCCACGAACTAAATCAAGGGCACCAAAACGAATCGTTACTTCCTCATTAAACCCAGTCATAAACATTCTCATGAAACGGATGGATCTAAAATCAGAAATATTTCCAATCGTATTTTGAGGTTGAGAAACCGGAATTTTAAATTGCAACCATCTGGCCTCTGTAGTAGAACCATCTGGCAGTGTCACTTGTGTGTTTCTTATATCGGTGATGTAATTTTGTCCAACATTCATTCCAGGTTGCACATCAACACTATACTCATAATACGCATTGATGGTGTTCATGGTATTGTCTCTGTTTATATCTTCGACATCGGGTACCGTTGATGATCCTCTATTGGGATCAGTTATGTCTACCGCTGAATTCCCATCTGTACCATTATACCTTTTATACCGATCCAAAATTCCTCCTGAAGCATTCAGATAAAAGGTGTAATCATCTGCTGCAGGATCCAGCTCCGAGGCGAAATTCGTATAAACCGCTCCTTCATTGGCATTAGCCAGACCGTCCAGACCAATATCCTGATTTTTTCTGTTATCAGCATTAGTATCAAAAGCATAAATTAAGGATTGGGAAGCAGGAACATCTCCCCACAACGGTCTTGGATTAACCAAAATCTGGTCTGGCCCAAGTCCATTTTCATATTGTTTCCTTCCGTCTTTCAAAACATCTTCTGCTATTTCCCCTAAATTGAAATATATTTTTCCAGTATTCGATTGAGGAGCCTGACCATTTCCAACGTACGGATCTAACACCCAAAACTGAATGTACTCCACATTTCCTTGTTCGAAATTTGTTGAATTTAACGATCGCATAATTCCACCAAAGTTATCTGCTGGATTTGAAGCTTTATTTGGATTATTGTTATACGGTCCTCGCTCCGATGGATAATAACTTAGATCCAATGTGTTTACAAGTTGTGATTGTCCTTGTGCAATATCTGTTAAAGGATACAGTTCCTCACTGAAAATTCTTCGGGTTTTATTGAAAGATAAATCTTCATTTGAGATTCCAACGGGCTTTTGCGTATAAAAAACAGGATCAATAGAATACCACGCTAATTTCGCTCTTTTGAATCCATAACTCAAATCATTGGCACTTGCATTGAAATCATACGTGCTTGATGGGTTTCGCTCCGGTGTGGATGCTAAGCTCCAAGAATACGGGGAACGCATGTCAATGGTAGATTGCGAGCCCTCAAAATCATCAACATAGATGGTCGATTCTCCCTGAAATTGATCCGCTTTTGGCGAGTCCGGTTTCAAAAAAGCTATTTCGCCCCTAACCGAAAGGTTAGAAGGAACATCGGTATCAATATTTGGTAATTTATTTACCAAACGGGTTAAAAAAGGAACTTCAGTGGAGAAATTCGTGTTGAATCCAAAAATAGTATTGTTAACGGATTCCTGACCAAAGCTTGATTTTTGTGTAAACGGTCGTTCAGACATTTTTAAGAATGTACCCCCAACCACAAAGTTATCGGAAATTTTATGCTCGACATTCAGTCCCATGAATCTCCTGGTTTGCTGACCAAAAACAGAGTTGTTTTCCAATGACACTTCAATAGGTGTGTTTGATGCTTGCAACGAGGGGTCCAAAATTTGAACACGGCCTAACTGATAGTTGACGCTGTAATCAATTCCTTCAACCAAAACTCTTCCCGCTGCGTTAACCACAACTGAACCCTGAGGAACATTGAATGCGCCAATTGGGATTCCGTCACTACCGGTCGATTTATATTTTCCTCTCAATAAAAATTTATTTTTATCACTGTCCTGCAAAGCGCCAGATTGTGTATTTCGGTACATACTGCGGAACACATATTTCTTTTGATTTTCATTATAAGTACTACTGTTATTATAATTTTCTGCGGAACCTGTATTAGATAATTTAGAAAATAATAATTCTCCAAAAGGCTCTTTGGTGGTGAATATTATTCTTCCGTTTTGCGCATCAATAGTCAAGCCTGGCATAAAATCAAAAAAACCATCTCCACCAGTTTGCGGATCATTGTTGTAATTTAATTTATCCAAATTGAATACTTTCAACAACGGCGTTTCGGAAACTTCATTTTCTTTTGTAGGATTTGCTGGAAAAGGACTTCCCGCAACTTCGGTAATATAATTTAATGGCGAAGGATCTGTGTAAAGAATATTAAATCTAAAATCTTCTTGTTTCAATTGATAGCCGCCTTGAATTTGATAGATATTTTTCATCATCAAATTCCAAACTGGATTTTTAACATTGGTCAAATTACTTTTCAACATTTTCAATACCAGACTTTGCGAAATAATAGCTTGGTTTGACGGACTGTTTCCTGTAACCACAGTTGCATCTACGCCATCATTACCAAATTCTCCCACCTGGTAAACTTTATCACCAATCGTATACTGGTACGCCACTGCTAAAACCTCATCATTCGCCAATCGTTGTTGCAATGAAATATATCCTAATTGTGGATTGAATGCATATTCATTTGGATTCAGTTTCCTGGCATTTTCCAATTTAGAGTAATCCTGACCTTCGCTTACTGTTGTATTAAAACCGGAATTCGAAGTTACTATTTCGCGAATATTAGGGTTCAGCAAACCAGTTCCCGTGAGAATCTGGGCCGGATCATAATCATTATTGGAATTGTCCGTAGGAGAATCTAAAGGATTGTTGAAAATCCCTGTTGAAGGATCTAAAACAACTACTTCATTATCAGGCAAACCAGATAATTGCCCTTCTCCTAAATCCTGAAGCGCAATAATATTTCTTAGATTATTATTGGTCGCAGTAACTCGGTTTTGTTTGTTGGTTACCCAAATTTCAATTCTGGAAATTTGGACTCTACTATCAATGAAGGGATAATTTGTCAGCGATTTATCATATCTATTTCTAAAATATTGGGATAAGAAAAAGTGCCTGTCGCTATCATAATCCAAAGCAAACATTTCAAAATTCTCAATTGTTCCTCCTCCTTGAGCAATTAAACTCTTTGTTTGTGATTTTTGTTCCGAAAAAACGCCTGTTATTGTTGTTTTTCCAAATTGCAGTTGCGTTTTTACACCAAACAAACTTTGCGCGCCTCGAATTAAAGAACTATTTAGCGGCATGCTGACATTTCCCACTTCAATTTTTTGAATGATATCATCCTCAGTAGGAGCGTAATCTAACTTGATTAAATTTTGAAAAGCAAATGTAGACTGCGTATCATAATTGGCATTCACATTAAGTCGTGTTCCTACTTTCCCCATCAAGCTCATACTTATTCTTTGATCAAAATCGAAAGAAAGATTGGATCTGTTTCTTGGAGAAAAAGATGGATTATCTTGTTTGGTGTAGCGCATTCCCAAATCCATTTCTACAGATCCGGTAGGTTTTACATCAATTGTGTTACTTCCAAAAATAGATTCAAACAGTCCTGATTTTATGTAATATCTGGGTAACAAATCTCTTTTTGCAAGTTCGCTTCCTTCTTTTTTCCCATCAATTGCGTCTACCTTTTTCTTAAAATAATCACGCATCGATTCTTTCAAAACAAGGCTTTCGTACTCTTTTGGTGTTAAAATAATAGGATAATTTATAGAAAATCCATCAACAGAATTAGTGTAAACATAACGATCCGTAACAGGATCATACGTGTAAGCAGAAAGAATGCTTTGAGGGTTTTTTAGTTGAAGTTTCCCAATAGAAAAACCAGTTTTGACGGTATCCTGAGCTGCTTGTTCTACTTGTGCCTGCGACACTACTCCACAAAATAAAACAAGTAAAAAAATACAAATTTTATGCATACAACTCGTTTTTCTTGAATACCTTTTACAGGTTTTTTAAAGCTTTTTTGATAATTGATTCTACAGAAGCATCTGGATCTTCTTTGACTATTTTTTCAATAATTTTTTCTGAAGTTTTTCGTACAAACCCAAGAACTTCCAAAGCTGATAACGCTTCATCTCGATTAGTATTGCTTTGCGACATAGAAACTTCATCTAAATCATATAATTTTAATACTTTTTCCTTTAAATCCAATATTACCCTCTGAGCAGTTTTACTGCCTATTCCTTTTATTGATTGAATAGTTATTACATCCGCAGATGCAATGGCATTTGTAATTTGTTTTGGATCTAATGAGGAAAGCATGGTTCGGGCAATACTCGCTCCTATGCCGGAAACAGATAATAAAAGCCTAAAAATTTCTCTTTCTGACTTTTCCATAAAACCAAAAAGCGTATGCGCATCTTCTTTTATCTGAAGATGCGTATAGACTTTTATTAAATCTGTGTTTGGTAATAAGGAATACGTATGTAAAGAAATGTTTACATGGTAGCCAACACCGCCACAATCAATGATTATTTGTGTCGGCGATTTCTCTACCAATTTGCCTTGTAAATGTGCTATCATGAAGTGTTAATATATTTCCAAATATAACAAAATTAGCATCGGGTTAAATTAAATTTATAATTTTAACGATGTTTGTTCTCTTATGCGTATTAAATTATATTTGTTTGGCTTTTTTCATTTCTTTTTCCTGTGCATCAATCACCGCAATTGCAGCCATATTGACCATTTCCTCAACACTTGCACCCAATTGAAATATATGGACTGGTTTTCCCATTCCCAGCATGATAGGTCCTATTGAATCTACTTTATTTAATTCTTTTAAAAGTTTATAGGTAATGTTTGCTGATTCTAAATTTGGAAAAATCAAAGTGTTTACTTTTTTACCTGCTAATTTTGAAAAAGGAAATTTTGCTTTCAGCATTTCTGGGTTTAAAGCAAAATCTGCCTGAAGCTCACCATCAATGATCATCTCCGGATGATTTTTATGCAAATAAGTTACCGCCTCTCTTACTTTGGCTGCGCTTTCACTCGTAGACGATCCGAAATTAGAGAATGATATCATTGCAATTACCGGTTCTACCCCAAACATTTTGGCTGTTTTAGCTGTCATTATGGCAATTTTAGCTAAATCATCTGCTGATGGATTAATGTTTATTGCAGTATCGGATAAAAACATGGGCCCACGAGCCGTCATCATCATGTTAGTAGTAGCTATGATAGAAGCTCCTGGCGCTTTTTCGATGAGTTGCAACATGGGTTTAACAACTGAAGGATAACTTCTTGAATGTCCTGTTACCAATGCATCTGCTTCTCCTTCATTGACCATCATTGCGGCAAAATAGTTTCTTTCACGCATTAATTTTTGAGCATCTAAAAAAGAAATTCCACGTCTTTGTCGAGTGGACCAATACGTATTTGCAAATTTATTTCTTCGTGCTTCTTCTTCGTTAATTTTAGGATCTATAATCTGAACATCGGCATCAAAACCGATTTCTGCTTTTAATTCTAAAATAATTTCTTTGTTCCCTAATAAAATTGGGAAACCGATACCTTCTTCCCATACAATTTGCGCTGCTTTAAGAACATCTAAATGATCTGCTTCAGCAAAAACAATTTTTTTAGGATCCATCTTAGCTCTATTGGTAATCAAACGAACCATTTTATTATCATTCCCTAAACGGTCTAATAATTCTTCTTCGTATTTTTTCCAATCTGTAATATGATTTAACGCTACACCAGAATCCATCGCTGCTTTTGCAACAGCTGGCGCAACAACAGTTATCAATCTAGGATCGAATGGAGAAGGAATAATATATTCTTTTCCAAAAACCAATTTAGTAGCTCCGTAAGCTATATTTACTTGTTCCGGAACCGATTCTTTCGCTAATGCAGCTAAGGCTCTTACTGCTGCCATTTTCATAGCCTCATTTATTTTGGTTGCACGAACATCTAATGCGCCTCTAAAAATATAGGGGAATCCTAGAACATTATTTACTTGATTAGGAAAATCAGAACGTCCTGTTGCCATTATAATATCTTTACGAGTTGCAATCGCAAGATTATAATCAATTTCCGGATCTGGATTTGCCATCGCAAAAACAATTGGATTTTCGGCCATCCCCAGCAACATTTTTGGAGTCATGATATTACCTGATGACAATCCTAAAAAAAGATCTGCGCCCACTAATGCTTCTTCAAGACTTATCGGTCTTATGTCTTGCGCATATTTTTGTTGCAAAATAGATAAAGAAGGATTGTCTTTTGTCAAAACTCCTTTACTGTTAAACATTAATATATTCTCAATTTTTACACCTAATAAAACGTACATATTAGCACAAGCTAAGGCAGCAGAGCCGGCTCCAGAAACAACCATTTTTACATCTTCTGATTTTTTACCTGCCAATTCTAATGCATTCAACAGTGCCGCAGATGATATGATGGCAGTACCGTGCTGATCATCGTGCATTACAGGAATATTCAGCTCTTCAACCAGTCGTCTTTCAATTTCAAAAGATTCCGGTGCTTTAATGTCTTCTAAATTAATTCCACCAAAAGTGGGGGCTATATTTTTTACGGTCTGGATAAATTCTTCAATATCCTTTGTTCCAATTTCAATGTCAAATACATCAATATCAGCAAAGATTTTGAACAGTAATCCTTTCCCTTCCATTACTGGTTTTGATGCTTCCGGCCCAATGTCACCCAATCCTAAAACTGCAGTTCCATTGGTGATTACTGCAACTAAATTTCCTTTTGCGGTATATTTATAAACGTTGTTTACGTCTTTGGCTATTTCTAAACACGGCTCAGCTACACCAGGAGAATATGCCAAAGATAAATCTCTTTGTGTTGCATATTTCTTAGTAGGAACTACTTGAATTTTACCAGGAGTTGGCTTTGCGTGGTATAATAATGCTTCTCTTCTTTTGCTATTTTTGTCCATTGTTTTTAGATTTTATTCTAGTTTACAAAGATAGAAGACTTGCTTTAAAAAGTTTACTTTTATCCTATTCTTTTGCGAAAAACCCCTTTTTGATTCCAAAAAAAAAAGCTACATCAACTGTAGCTTTTTGTAATTATATCTTTTTAGATTGTTTTTATTGCGTAATATAAGAGTTTAAATGTTGAATAGTATCTTTTTGCATTTCGATTATGGCTTTTACTACGTCACTTATTGAGATAATCCCAATTACAATCTCATTTTCCAAAACTGGCAAATGTCGAACTCTTTTTGTACTCATTAGTTCCATGCAGTACTCTAAATTATCCGATGGATTTACCGTAACTACATCAGTTTCCATAATTTCATAAACAAAAGCTTTCTTTGAAGATTTTGCTTTCAAAACAATTTTTCGAGCATAATCTCTTTCAGATAAAACCCCTTTTAAAACTGTATCTTCAATGATAAGAATAGCTCCGATATTTTTTTCGCTCATCACTGTCAATGCTTCGTATACAGTGTTTGTAGAAAGTATGGAATAAACATCCTTTCCTTTGGTACTTAAAATTTGATTAACAGTCATAATTGATTCATTTAGTGAATTATAAAGTTAAAAAAAATATACATTCAAACAACAAAAAATATTTTTCAGTGCTAAAAAACAGTATCGGGAGAAATCAATTCTCCTAATTTCTCTTTTAATTCTTCGCTTAAAATTTGCAATCCATATTGATAAGACGCATTTACCCACCCAAAACCTTCTTTGGCTATGTAATCAAATTCGGTTCCCACATTTCCATATTCGGCAAAAACTTTATGCGAATTGATTTCCAAATCAAATTTTTCTGGAATTGTTCCATTATAATCCACTGCATTTTTTGTAATTAACCACAACCATCGGTACACCATTTCTTGTGCTTTATCCAAATAATTATAGTTAATCAATCCTTCCCATAGCAACATTTGGTGCGGTGCCCAACCAAAAGGATAATCCCATTGTCGCTGCGGAGCGTCTTGTGGAGCATTTGCAACACTTGCTTTGGTACTTCCCGTAATTCCTCCTGTTTTTATAAATTGCGGTAAGGCAACTTCCACTAATTTTTTAGCCTGATTTTCATCACACAACCCAGCCCACAAAGGAAAAAATGTTGTTGCTGCTTCAAACGGAAATTGCTCATGATTCACAAAATCATAATCAAAATACATGCTTGAAGCTTCGTTCCAACACAATTCATTTATTTTAGTTTTTCTGGAAAGTGCCTTTTGTTCCCATTCTTCCGAAGTATAAACCACATCACCAACCTGGAAAGCAGTATCGAAATGCTCTTTTATTAAATAAGCGACATCTTTTTCATATTTATAAAGAAAACTGTTTACGTCTACTGAATTCAAATTGGCACACCTATTAATGAGTCGGTTTGTGGTGTCGTGTCCACTTTCTCTCATGCTTCTGTCGTGAACAAAGTACTCATCCAATTCCGCATCTACAACCGTTCTTTGTAAATATTGCTTTTCAAATTTTCGAATAGGAAGTTTGTATTTTTTAGCAAAAGGTTCTAAAATATCATCAAAATGTCCCGGTTCCACTTCAAATGGCATACCAATTCCGTCGGCTTTGTATCGGTTTAAACTTGTTGGCGTCAATCGATTTCCTTGCACCATCCAAACCGTATTGTATTCTAAAATGACCGTTTCCAAATGACTTCTTAACCAGTCTAAACTTGGCATCTTCTTTTTTGCAATTTTAATTAGCAAAGAAGAATATAACGGTGGTTGCGTTCTTGTCAAATAATAACTTCTATTTGCATTCAAAATTTTTCCGTAATGAATAATTTGGTATTTAAAATTCTCAGCAATCGCCATTGCTTTATTTACTTGACCGTCTATCAATAAACCAACACCAATAAAATAGCTGTCCCAACCATACATTTCGTTGAATCTTCCGCCGGGAACCACAAAAGGAACGCCTTGCAGACTGTATGTTTTTTGTTCCAAAGCCAAAGCTAGAATTCCCGGTTTCTCATTTAAAGTTTCCACATATTCCATCGAATAATTTTCAGGCAGAATTTCAACTTTAAAATTTGGCAATTCTTTTTCTAATGCCTGAAAATAAGCAACTCCCTGTTTGTCTTTGGCAGCAACATAAAGCCTTGCCACATCAGTGGAGGTTTTTTCGTCTTCAATAATTTGCGTCAATCCTTTTTTATCAATGGTTCGAGTGAGCTCCTCCCAATAATCATCCTTAATTTTTCTTGAAATACGGTGTACAGGATTCTCTTGAATGCGACTTAAATCAACTTCCCCCAAAGATAAATTCTCCTCCTTAAGCTGAGCTAATTCTTGCAATAAATTTGACAAATGATAAGTCCCTGTGATAACCGCTTCTTGTTTCGTATTTTCGTCTACTAAAATAAATTTTTTAGGCCCATTATCGTCTTTAGTAATTTTTTTATCCTGATCTGTATCCTCTTGAAGCAATAGTTCTTGGAATACTTTGTCTATGTTTAGTACGAATTTCATTGTTTAGCGGTAAGTTTTTTTAGAATAAAGAAAGACACAAGTAAAAGCCCCATTGGAATTAAGGTGTAATAAAATGCATTTTCCGGACCTTCGTTTTTAAACAAATAACCAATTACTCTGGAACCTAAAGTACCGCCAAGTGCAGAAAATACTACAATTAAACCTGTCATTGAGCTATGTAATTTTTTGGGCAGGGCGCTTAGAACTACGGAATTTAAAAGCGGATAAATTGGCGCAATAAAAAGTCCCACTAATGGAAAGGCGAACCCTATCAAAGGAATATCCCCAAGCGAATTAATGTCTTTAACATTTAATCCAACTGCTTTTGGAAGTACAAAAACCACAATAAGCATTGCAGCTACAATACTAAAACTAAGTACCCAAAACCAATTGACTCTTTTTGTAATAACGCCGGCCAAAAGTCGTCCAACAGCTAATGAAATAGCCAAAATACTTGCCATCATAATACTGATATTCTCTGGAAGATGCAATACCTTGCTGTTGAAAGTTGGCAGCCAAGACATGATTCCTTGCTCGATCATTACAAAAAGGAACGCACTGATTACAAAAACGATGGTTAATAGTTTCGCGAACAATTTGAACATTTGTTTAAAATCATCAACTAAATCAACACCCGGAATGTCCGTTTGACTTTCGAATTTGGTAAAAAATAAAAAGCCAAAAGACACAGCTGAAATTCCCGCCAATAGCCAATACACGTTCAACCAAGCATCTGGATTCGCATCAGAATTAAAAGCAGGAAATAAGAAATACGCCAACGCAATTCCTATCATAAACACGCCTTCAATGCTACTCATCAAACTATTGTGCTCCTGCTGATTCTCTGTTATGGTTCCAATAAGCGAATACACCGATACTTTTATCAGTGCAAAAGAAACGCCAACGGTAGCAAAAAGCAATTTTGCCGTTCCAAAAGAATTTCCGAAATACATACTGACGCAAGCTGCTGAAACCAAAGCCAAACCAATAAGCATAGCTCTCTTATATCCAATTCTGGGTAAAAACGAAGCGATTAAAAACGAAACAATGGCAATAGGTAAATCCTTGAAAGCTTCTAAAACACTGGCTTGCAACTCATCTACCCCATAATTTTTTTGTGCCTTTAATATCACAATTCCCACGCTGTTCAGCAGAATAGCAAATACAAAGTAATTGAGATACATGGCAATTTTAACCGTACTTTTTTTCATCTTTTACCTAATATTTTGAGTTGAATTAGCATTTAAATTTGGACTATACATTTATATTTAAATATTCCTGAATGTCTATTCCTTCCGGCAATCTGCCTACATTCTGAAGTTTCAATACTGCCAGTTTTTGAGCAATTGTAATGGTTTCTTCAAAGTTTTTATTGCGTAATTGAGCGTATAAAAAACCCGTCCAAAAAGCATCTCCTGCGCCTGTTGTGTCTTTGATATCTTCAACCGGTAAAGCTTTTTGATGAAACATTCCGGAATCAACATTCGATAAAACAACACCATCCTTCCCTTTTGTCAAACAAATGGTTGAAGCGCCTAAACTATGAAAATAATCAAAAATAAAATCTTCGGTTTTTGCTTCCGCAAAAAGACGGTAACAGTCGTCTTCGCTTAATTTTACTAACGGATCAGTTGACAAATATTCTCTCAAAACCTGTTTTGCTTCTTCACGATTCGGCCAAATCCTTTCCGAAAAATTAATATCAATGCTTGTTTGTAATCCTAACGCTTTTGCTCGTTTAGCACTTTCGACAATAGTTGTTCGAGCTGGATTTTTGCTTAAAGCAAAGCAAGTCGTATGGAAAATTTTAGCATTTTCCAGTAAGTCATTCGGTATTTGACTTTGCTGAATTTGACAATCAGCTTCTCGGTACGGAATAAAATCTGGCGTACTGGTCGATTTTGAAACAAATATTACAGAAGTGGGATGACTTTCTGATTTTCTAACATGTGATGTAATAACATGATTCGCTTTTAACTTCCTAACAATATATTCGCCTAATCCATCTTCTCCACAAGTAGCTACTAATACTGATTTCAAACCCAAGCGCGTTGCATTTACAGCAACATTTGTAGGTGAACCTCCCAAAAAACGATGGTAATCTTTGGTCCTGTTTATAGACGTATTCATTTCGTGACCAATAAAATCAATCAAAACTTCGCCTGCACATATTATGTCTATTGTCTTTTCCAATTAAACTAAAAATTTAAAATTTGTATGTAAACTTTGGTGTAAAAGCACCGTTGCCGCACCACTCCAAGCGCAAAAAGGAACACCGTTGGGCTCTTTGGTTTCACTATTGAAGTTTTCGTAAAAACTGAAATTTTCAGTAGCATTAGCGCTATTTATAGCTGTTAAAAGTGCATCAGCTTCCTTCTTCTTCCCTTTTGAAAGCAAGGCCAGACCATAAAAGCCATTGACCATTGACCAGCTTCCTCCATTATGAAACTCATTAGGGTAATTTCTAAACTCGTATTTGCAATTGTTTTTAAGCAAATTCCAGTCTAAATCAGTTTCTTTTATTGGTGGCCAAAAAGCAGGCAACAACTGCAATTTCATTTCGTTTATGAGCGCAATTGAATATTCTAAAATTGAATATTGAAAATCTTCTGAACCAATGTTCAAATACAAAGCCAGCGAATTTGCAAAAGCATCAAACTGTGTTTTGTATCCTGCAGGCGAAAAGGAACATGGCATGTATTTTTGAATATTTATCTCATTGTAAGCTCGTTCGTGGTATTTTTCACCTGTAGAGTTTGGTGTGAAATTAATTTCCAGTTGCTTTGTAATTGTGGCAATCTTTACGGTAATAACCTCGTCATGTGCAAAATGATTGTAGCTCTTCAGAGCCCAAATTCGGAGCAATTGATCGTACAAAACATAACCGTCTGTAATGTATTCATCTGCCCAGTTTCCTGATAATGGCACATATAAAAGTCCTTTATTGTTAAATTCCCAAGCATCCAGAAGCGCAAAACACTTTTCAATTTCAGTGTCGTATTTTGCCACGAAGGTAATGTCTTTTGTATAATAGGCATATTGGCAAATCCCAATTACAAACCAAGTCACCGCATCAACTCTTCCTGCCAATCCGCCATAACTAACCTCAACTTGATCGCCATTTGTCATCACATTTGATGGAATAGTTCCGCTTTGATGTTGATTATTGGCTAATGTTTCTAATGTTTTACGAAATGTTTCAATTAATTTTTCATCTCCTGAAGCCAAAGCCGCCAATCCACAAATCACTCCATCTCGCGCCCAAACTCTTTTGTAGTTGGAAATGTTTTGTGCACTCGCCAAAAATCCTTCGGATGAGGAAACTTTCTCAAGCAACTCAATTGCTTTACTATAATTCAAATCACTATTCATACTTTGCTATTGAAACTTTTTTACTTTTAATCAAAAGGGTACAAAAAGCACCGATTAGCATCAGAACACCAGCAAAAGTAATGGCTTGGCGAGCATCATTGTCTAAGAAGTTCTTTAAAATATAACCAAAAGAGAGATTTTGGATAATCATTGGAATAACAATCATCATATTAATAATACCCATGTACACTCCATAACGCTCTTTTGGAATAACAGCAACGACCATTAAATATGGTATTCCCATCATACTTGCCCAAGCAATTCCGTAGCCAATAATTACCGCAAAAAACACATATTGATTTTGTACCATTGGAAACCATAAAAAAGAAACGGCTCCAAATAACAGACAGACAAAATGAATCATTTTTGCACCGTGCTTTTTGGCTAATTTTGCCAAATAAAAAGCAATTGAAAACGTAACTATAAATCCAAAAGCACCGATTAACCCGTTCCATTCTACCGCTTTTTCGTAGCCCATTGCATTCATTGGGGTTACATTCCATACGGATAAAGCAATACTTTTTGAATTGTTTTGCCAATAACACATCATCGCATACCATTGAAACAAATAAACAAGAAATAGTTGCCACATTACAGTTGGCATTTCTAAAACTGCTTTATATATATCGATGAAAGGTGAAAAAATATGTAATGGTTCCGCTTTTAAAATTGCTATTTCTTCCGCTGTAGGCGGGATTTCTTTTGTTTTACCCATACTCCACCAAATGGAAGTTACAGAAAGGATCGCTCCCAAAAAGAAGGAGGCATATATCCAGGTGGGTAATGATCCGGTATATCCAACAAAAACAATTGGAAATAGAAACAGAGAAATATAGGCCAGAAACTGTCCGAAACCAGTAAAAAAACTTTGCGCCTGAAAACCTATTGGTTGTTGTTCTTCGTCCAGCGTATCCGCAATAAAAGCGCGATACGGTTCCATAGCGGTATTGTTACCGACATCTAGGATCCAAAGTAAACCCGCAGCCATCCACAAGGAACTGCTGAATGGGAATAGAAATAAAGCGATACTACAAATTATGGCTCCAATAAAAAAGTAAGGTTTCCGTCTTCCCCATCTTGGATGCCACGTTTTATCGCTCATCGCACCAATAATAGGTTGAATTAATAAACCAGTTAAAGGTCCCGCAAGATTTAGTATCGGGATTTGATCCGGGCTTGCATGTAGAAAATCGTAAATAGGATTGACGGCACTTTGTTGCAAGCCAAAGCTGTACTGAATGCCAAAAAAACCAACATTCATATTGATTATCTGCCAAAAGCTCAATTTCACTTTTAAATTCATTCTGATTGGTTAATTTGTTAATTTTTACTAAAATTAATTTTAATAACGCTAATTAAAAACAGAATAAAAACAAAAACGTTTTCGGAAGAACCGAAATCGTTTTCGATATATGTAAATTACCTAAATAAACTGCTCTTTATTTGGACGCAAAAGGAATAATTATTTTAGTTTCCCATTCCAGCTCTGTTCCACCATTATAAGGATTTGACAAGAAATGCTCCAATACTTTATTTTCCAATTTAAGTTTGTGCTTTTTTGCATAATCAAGCAACGCAAACCAAGCTCTGTCTGAAGTTCTGAAATTTCCGTAATAAGTCGCTTTTAATCCTTTGAAGGCAGGTAAGGTTTTGAATTTTACATCGTTATTTACAATATTTGTTTTGGGTTTTTCAACTGGAAAACAATAATTAAAATCGATTGTTTCTTTATCAAGATCCCATTTTACAATTTCCAAGTAGGGTGTACCTATTATTTTTATTTGATTCTCGAAAAGAAAACCAGTAATAGTAGCGTCATTTGCAATCATATTTTGTGCTTTTTCCTGTAAAACACTTTTCAAATTGATGTAGGCAACAAATGTTTCTTCTGATGTACCTTCTCCATCAATTCTGACTTTGAAATTCTTCAAATGTTCGCTCAATCCTTTTTTAAAATCCCTTATTTTTTTGATTTGTTCTTCCTTGAATTCAGTATTAAAAAAAGGTGCGGTTAGTTTATTGTACCAACTGTGATTTAAATCTTTGATGCCAATACTCACTTTTGTCATTGAATCGTTTACAGGAGTAATGTCCCAAGTGTAGTGCATTTGAACCTCTTTTTTGGTCATTTCGTGTTTGATAAAGTCAAAATTTCTTTTTTCTAAAATCACATACCTTTCAGACTCCTTTAAACCTTGCGCATTTGACCACTCCTGAATACCTTGAAATACGGTTCCTGTAGCTGCATTTACTTTAAACGAAATACAGTAGTCGGTTTCCTTTATTAAAAGATACCAAACCAAAAACGAGGACAACACAACACTTAATACTACTATACTTTTTTTTCTGACTGTCATTATTTTTTACTCATCTTTAATGTATTATTAATGTAATTCCCAATATTATTGCCTTGTACAATACCATTCTCAATAGCGGCTCTGTAATGAATTCCTCCATAAAGTCTACTTATTGAAGCTTCTGCTGCTGCTTGTTTAAATGATTTAAAAGGTCTTTTAGGCAATCCAAAAGAAACTTCTGAGTCATCGATATAACTAAAATTATCTCCAAAAATAGAGGTTAGGATAATTGCCGAGCACGACGAAACCACAGAGTGTCCACTTACATATTCCGGAAAAGGAGGTGTTTGTAATTGTGGTCTCCAGTTTTCATCTATGTTTTGATTGATATACGTTTCAGGACGCACAACATTACTCCTATACTTTTCATCCCAACAACTAATGAAGCTCTCAAAAATTCCGATAGATGTTATAGTATAAGCAAAAACAGTAGTTTCAAAATCTGATTTTGATTTTTTTAAAGCAATTTTAGTAACATTAATCCAATGCGCGTCAGGTGTGTTTTTCTTCTTTGCAAACATCATATGCCCTTGTATGACTGTAGCATACGGATTACAATCCCAAAATGAAGCGATTGCAGATTCTTCAGGAATTGATTTGCTTTGGTTTTTCTCTACTTCAATTAATTTTTCGGAAATCATATTTCCTAAATCATAGGTTTCTTTTGCATCTTTATAAAAAGCAGAATTTTTATCGGTGGAAAATGGATAAGGTTTAATGGGTTTAAATTGAGACGCCGAATCCATAACTAAAGTTCTTATTTCGCCCCAATGAGGTTCAACACCATCCATGTAAGATGGAGGAGTTGGTTGCCATCTCCCAGCTTGATCTGCATAAACTGAAAATTTAGAAGAAGTCCGAGTTTGTTTATAATTATCTTTCCCCATCCACATTTTAATTCTGTCCACCACTTTTAAAGCGTATTCTTTAGATACATCAAATTCTTTTTGATTTTCAGAACCCCATTTCTCATACAAACTATCTCTATATTTTTCTAAAGCTCCCTCCGAAAAAATCAATTGTTTACTTACCTCAATGTGGGCAATAATCGCTGCTAAATTTTTATTTACGCCACTTTTCGGATTTAGTTTAGGAATTGAATCTAATCCTTTCAACTGCCCTTGTAAACTTTCATATTTAGTATTGTTTTGAGCCATAATTTCATAAGCGGCAACATTAGGATAAACATAAATTCTACTCGCAACTGGAGGCGAAAATATATCATGAACCATAATTCCAGTTACTGTATCAATTGCCGCACAGAAATCATCTGTTGTTACCTTAATTGGTGTCTCTTTCTTACATGAAGTAAAAAAAAACATTATAAGTCCTAAAAGATAAATTTTAGAGTTCATGGTATTGGGTTTAATTGTTCTGTATGTCTTTGTATTATTTTTTAGATGAAGGCATTTCATATACCTCAGCTTTTTTATTGTTGATGGTGACCAACATGAATTTTTTACCGTTGAAATTTACAATATCAAGATGTCTAACTGCTTTTTGGGTTAAATCAATTCCTATTTGATTTCCTAAAAATACGGTTTTGTAATTTTTAATTAAAGCGCCTGAAAACCCATCAAATCTACTGTGATACGGCGAAACTCCAAAGTAATTTCCTGCCACAAAAACTTCTTCTGTCGCATCTGAATCAAAATTAGATTTCAGAAAACTGGTAATGGGAGCAACTTGCATTTTATTCGAAAAAGGAACAAAAGTAAATTTCCCTTTATGATTTCTTAAATAACCAGATTTCAAATTATGAATTTCAAACAATTTTCCTTTCTCCAACATTTTTGGGTCAAAAACTTCTTCCAGTGTTTTTCCTGCGAAGGATTTGTAACTATTGAATTTCTTTTTTAGCATCCCGCTAAATTGCTCGGCTAATTCATCGAGGCCCAAAGTAGTGTAATATTTGCCGTTTTTTTCAATTGCCACTATCGTTTCAAAATATCCATTTCCATCAAAGTCATCATAATACATTTTCATAGGAAACTCTTGCGATGCTTTAAATTTAGAATTCTTGCCCCAGTTCCCAACCAAATAATCTTCATCGCCATCCTGATCAATATCAAAAGGAATTATTGATTGCCACAATCCATTATTTTTTTCTGGAAAAACAGCGTCAGTTACATTACTGAATTTACCGTTTTTATTGGCAAAAAAAGTAGGCTTCATCCATTCTCCTATTACAATTAAATCTGTTTTTCCGTCATTGTTAAAATCCGTAAAAACGGCATCTGTAACCATTCCTATTTTTGCGAAAGTTTTACTGTCGGCTATCGTAAACGCTCCTTTATTATTGTTTAACAAATAACAATCCGGCATACTACCAAATCTATTATTTATTGAATTATTCCCAACAAAAATATCGAGATCCCCATCTTTATCATAATCAAACGCCTTAACTACTGATGCATTCTGGGCCAGCTTAGTTATGGTCGATTTTACAAATTGATTGCCTTTGGTTACATACAATCGGCTTTGTAAATTAGAAGCATTTTCACCTCCACCAGAAGCAACATACAAATCATTTAGTTTGTCATTATTAAAATCCCCAATGACAGCGGAGGCATCTTCAAAAATAGAATCCTGTTCGATTTCAGCAACTCTTTTTTTAGCAAAACCATTTGAATTTTGAATGTAAATTGCTGCTTTTTTATCTTTGGAACCACCAAAAAAGATATCCTCTTTTCCATCTCCATTTAAATCCCCTACTGCAGTAGCCGGGCCGCGATCAGAACGTTGATATGGAATCAGTTTTTGAACTAAGAAATCAATGTATTCATTTTCCTGATGTATAAAGTCGATGCCCAATCCCGTTTCTACCTTTTTAAAAATTGGTAATACTGCTGGGTGTAACTTTCTGTAATCAAAAAATTTTCTATCCTTATTCGCTTTTATGGTAAGGGTCTGGTTCGCCTTCACATTTTTTAAAGTCTGAAAGGTTTTATCAGGCCAAATCACTACGATAGAATCTATCTTGCTCGTTTTACCATAACCAAAATGAAGTATTGACTCTGATGATGACTGAAATCCTCGGGTAGTTTGTAATTCTTTAAATTGTTTTTTCCCTTTGGAATAGGAAATCACTTTAGCTCCAATTCCGAATGTGTTTTTCCCTGTAAAACGCAATTTTAATTTTAAATAGTTTGCCTTTTTATCAGTTGTATTAACGTAAATGGAAGCAATCGCATTTGTATTATTGGTAATCACATCAAGATCGCCATCGTTATCAATATCAGCATATCCACTTCCATTAGAAATTAATGAATCATTTTCTATCCAATCCTTCGATCGGTTTTTAAACTGCAAATCAGCTGCGCCTTGAAAAACATAATTGGTTACATTTCCCTTTGGCATACGCTTCAATGCTTCTTTGTCTAATAATTTTGTCGTACTGATTTTACTTTTAATCTGATCATTTGAATAGTATTTCACGTAATCCAAATCGTTAGGACGCTTTGGAATTCCGTTACACACAAATAGATCCTGTTCGCCATCTTGATCATAATCCCCAAATAACGTACTCCAACTCCAATCAGTAGCCGCCACGCCACTTAATAAAGCAGTCTCCGTGAAATGATTACCTCCTTGGTTCAATTGCAGCATGTTTCTGCTGTATTGATAATGATAGCCTAGTTTTTCGGTTCTTATTTTTAACATTTGAGAATTGTCATCGCCCAATGAAGATTTCAATACTTTTTCATCTTCCGGAAGCATGTCTAAGGTGAGAATATCTGGAAAACCATCATGATTAACATCCGCCACATCTACTCCCATGGAGAACCTGCTAGTATGCCCAAAATAGTTTTTCAAACTTTCTGTAAAAGTTCCATCTCCATTATTCAAATAATAATAATCATCTTCATGAAAATCATTCCCTACATAAATATCCGGATACCCATCTAGATTAAAATCGGAAACTGCCAATCCTAAACCGTACCCATTGGCACCACCAAAAATTCCTGCCTGTTCACTTACATCGACAAATTTTCCATTATCATTGCGAAATAATTTATCCCCGCACTCGTAACTTCGTTTATTTCTGGTATCGGCGTTCCCAAAAGATAATTCAGAATGTACGGCATGATTCAATAAATACATGTCTAAATCTCCATCTAAATCATAATCAAAGAAAGCGGCTGAAGAACTGTAGTTATCGAGATCCAATCCATATTTAGCAGCACTTTCGGTAAATGTATTGTCCTTGTTATTTATGAACAATTCGTTTTGACCTTCAAAACCATTAATTCCTACGACAGCACAAACATAAATATCCAAATATCCATCTCCATTCACATCTGCCATTACCGTCCCCGTATTCCAATCACTCTGGCTTTCCACTCCTGCTTTTACAGAAATATCTTCAAATTCATTATTGCCTTTATTTAAGTATAATTTATTTTTTCCTTGATTTGACGTAAAATAAATATCCACTAAACCATCATTATTAATGTCACCCAGCGATACGCCTCCCCCATTGTAATAATAGAGATAATCTAAAATCGAAATATTCTTGGATTCTAATAATTGGTTGTTGAAGGTAATATTACTTTTCTCAGAAGACAATTTTTCAAATAATTGCGCTTCTTTTTTGGAACAACCCATAAACAGCAATGAAGCCAGTCCTATTCTAAAAAAATTATTCATTGCGTCTAAATATTTTAGGGGTATTATCATTTACAACTGCTATAATTGAAACCTTTTTATTCTTATCCTTTATTATTTTTACCTGTTTTACTTCACCTTTTATAAAGAAACCGGACTGATTATAAGGTACCCATGAAAAAGTTTCATTTTTATTTCCTAAAAGTACGCTGCCATAATTAGCGTCTAATCGGGAGAATTGCGGTTTAAACTCATATTGATTTCCGCCCAAGATTAAATCCAAAATCCCATCCTTATTCACATCCAATGCACTAATAGAGTTCACGCAGGAAAACTGAACTTCTTTTGGAAGTGCTTTTATTTCAAACGTACCATTTCCTTTGTTGATTGCAATTACACTTTCCTGAATGTTCACAGTCTTTTGAATTGAATTATCCACTGCTTCCTTTGCAAATAATTCCTGAAATGTTTTCTTGGAATAATCCGAATAGTTCAAATTTTTCTTCTTAATCGAAGGAATTTGTTTGGCTAATTCTTGTTTTAGGCTTACCGGTAAATCCTTTCCAGCAATAGATCGAGTTGTAATTTGTTCAATGGTTCCGTTATTATCAAAATCATTGATAAATAATTTCATCGGATTAGCATTGGTCGCTTTATAGCTTGTATTTGTTCCTTTATTTCCCAGAATCAAATCTTTTTTACCGTCATTGTTCAAATCTACACAGCTGACTGCATTCCAAAAACCATGAAAATTCGTCAGATTCGATTTGAATTCTACCAATCTTCGTCCATTATTTTTGAAAATCATTGGCGCTGTCCAATCCCCAACTAAGATTAAATCTTTTTTGGAATCATTATCAATATCTTCCCAAACTGCATCGGTAATCATTCCAACCGAGTTAATTTTAAATGCTTTTTTATCCGTTACATTTGTAAAATTTCCTTTTCCGTCATTTTCCAATAACAAATGTTTAGGATCAATTCCATAAACTCCCGGTACACTTCGGCTTCCTATAAATACATCGATATCGCCATCATTATCAAAATCATTTGGCGCAATTACCGAAACGTTATTGTTTGTAGTTGGGATATTGGTTTTACTTTTGATAAATATACCTTTCGCATTATTCAAATACAGACGATTTTTATAATTAGCCTGATCCGTTTTTTCGTTACCACCGGAACCAACTAATAAATCCATATCGCCATCATTATCCGCATCAAAAAAGCTGGCGGCAGTATCTTCAAAATTAGCATCTGCATCAAAATCTTTTTGATCCGTAATTGAATAATTACCATTCCCTTTATTTAGATATATTTTACCGGCTTGTCCTTTGGCTCCGCCAATAAAAACATCTTCGTTTCCATCGCCATTTATATCAGCCACCGCAAGTGAAGGCCCCTCTTGCGAAAGCATTTTAGAGATTAGCCCTTCATGATCAAAATCGACGTAATTATTTTCTTTATGTGCGATAAAAATAGTTTTACTTTCCGTAAAGAAGGATTTTAAATTAACAGCATTCGGAGTATAATTTAATTTAGCATTTTTAATATCCAAATTTATTGTTGAATTATTAGTAATATTTTTAACCGTTTGAAATTTATCATTAGGCCAAATTACGTGTAGTGAATCTATTTTTTTGGTCCCAATTCCAAAAGTCATTACATAATCAACTGAAGACTGAAAACCTCTGGAAGGAATTAATTCTTGTCTGAGAATTTCCTTACCCGAGAATAATTCAACAATACTTCCTACAGCAAATTTATTCTGGTTATCTCCTTTTAGTTTTACTTTGACGTAATGATTTTTTTTGTTCTTCTCTGAGTTGTTTCTGTAGACAAAAGATTCCATATTAACATTATTGACAACTAGATCTAAATCCCCATCATTATCTAAATCTGCATAAGCAGCTCCATTAGAAAAACTAGGAGTATCCAGTCCCCACTTTTTGGCTTCATTAGTAAACGTTAAATTTTTATTGTTCTTGAAAGCGTAATTTGGAATCGGTGTGCTTGGCATTTTACTGATAATAGTCTGGATTTCTTCTTTTTTACCGGTTACCACCATTTTTTGCATGAACTCATTGGCAAAAAAATCTACAAAATCTTGATTGGTTAAATCGTTATAAATTCCGTTACAAACGTAAATGTCTTTGTAACCATCATTGTCCATATCAAATAATAATGCGCCCCAACTCCAGTCGGTTTTGGCAACGCCAGCGTGATTAGCTATTTCAAGAAATTGATTGTCGCCGTTATTAATTTGCAGCGTATTTTGCATATATTGATTATAAAAACCAAGATTTACTTTTCTGATAAATAAATCATAGTTTTCAAAATTTGTAGTCGTTTTTAAGCGTTCGTCCGGTTCCGGTAACATATCCGTTACAAAAATATCGGCTTTCCCGTCATTGTTTACATCGGCCATATCAGCACCCATTGAAGATTGACTGATGTGTGCTGTCCATCCCTGAATTTGTTCGGTAAAGGTTCCGTTTTTGTTATTTATGTATAAATAATCTCTTTCATAAAAATCATTCGAAATATAAATATCCGGATATAAATCCCCATTTACATCACCTACGGTAACGCCCAGGCCAAAGCCAATTAAACTGCCATAAATACCTGATTTTTCACTTACATCAACAAATTTTCCATTGTCATTACGCATTAGTTTATCACCGCCTCCTTTTAAAATTTCAGCAACATCCCAATCTTTATCTCGTAAGTCTCTTTTATTGGAGTAATTAAGGCTACTTACCGGAATAAAACTGTTGTTTAAAATATAAACGTCTAAATCGCCATCTTTATCATAATCAAAAAAAGCGGCATGTGTTGTAATTCCTGTATCTGCAAGATTGTATTGTTCGGCTTTATCTGTAAATGTCAAGTTACCGTTATTAATAAAAAGTTGGCTTTTTCGTACCGAGTTTATAGTATTCCCAGCGTTACAAACATAAATATCAAGCAATCCATCTCCATTAAGATCAACCATAACAACGCCTGTCGACCATGACTTGTATCCTTCGACACCCGCTGTTTTAGAAATATCTTCGAATTTAAAATTTCCTTTATTTAAGTAAAGTTTATTGGTTCCCAGATTTGAAGTAAAATATATATCCGAAAGACCATCATTATTAATATCGCCAATAGCTACACCACCGCCATTGTAAAAGTTTCTGTATTTAAATATATTCATATCTGCACCGTTTTTAACTTCATTAATGAAATTAATTCCGGTTTGGGAAGCATCTAGTTTAGAAAACAAAGCGTCTTTGTTTTCTAAATTTTCTTTGGAGCAATTGGAAAAAAATAGAAGAATTAGGAGTAATAAGACAAAACGATTTGACATATTATATTGTAGCATTTTAGTTAGGTAATTGCTTGATTAGAATTGCCTAATTTATGTAATATTGATATAAAAAAAGAATAAAATAGATATAAAATAAAGAGGGTAATAAATACCCTCTTTAAAACTAACTCAAAAAACAATTAATAGTAAACAAATCTTTAGTAACCAGGGTTTTGTACTACATTAGGGTTAAACAATGCATCCGCCGGAATTGGATACAATGCATATTTACCATTTGAAGCAGTTGGTTTTAACTCTCTTGGAGCTAAAAATTTCTCAAAACGGATCATGTCATTTCTTCTCCAGCCTTCATACCATAATTCTTTACCTCTTTCTAAATAAACAGCATCTAAAGTTGGTAAGCTTGCACTTGGCGTCAATTTGGCTCTAACATTTATTTGATCAATTATTATTTTAGCAGATGCTGCTCCACCTGCACCGCCTCTTAAGGCCGCTTCAGCTTTCATCAACAACGCATCAGAATAACGCATTAAAACATAATCATTAGCAGGATTCCCTAGATTAGCATTATCTGGCTCATATTTTTGAGTACGTATACCAGCTGTTTCTAAAGTAGTTCCGCTTGTAATCATGGTAACTGCTGAAGTATAAAACAATGGTCTACCAGTTCTGTCTTTCAAAGGAGTTACCCCTCCTGGAGCAAACATTTGTCCTGCTTGAAAACCAATTGGATTACCAAAATTAGCGATGATCGATGAAGAAGTATGTTGTCTTCTGTCATCCGTCGCAGCAAACCTGTTGTAATATTCTGCTACCGTTGCAAAACCATTCCAACCATCTGGAGTTTGATTGTAGTGCATACTCATTCTCCATCTGGACTGAATACCTCCACCAGTGCCAAGTACATTTTTAGAAGAAAATAATATTTCTCCAGATGTATTGTTGGTTGGCGCAAAGTTACTCCAGTATTCTGATGCTAATGAACTATTAATCGCATTAACGTGAGTGATTACTTTATTCATGTCAGCGGCATCAAAAGTATAAGGACCTGAAGCGTTATCAGCATTAAAAACTCCTTTATTTAAATACAGTTTCGCTAATAAAAAATTACCTGCATCTTTATTTGCAATACTTGCGTCATTGGCAACACGTGCTGGCAAATCAGCTAAAACAGCTTCTAACTCGCTAATAACAAATGCAGTAGCTTCTTTTCGAGACCAGAATTTTGGATTTTCTGTAATAAGTGACCCTACTTCTCTGTAAGGCGCTTGACCAAATAAATCAATTACGTTATAATAATAAAAGGCTCTTAAAAAACGAGCTTGCGTTTTTTGTTGTGCAGTTGCCGTATTATTAATCACTAAATTACAATTATAAACATTTGTCAGCAAGGAGTTCCATGCATTTCTAATTTCAACATTATCTGATCCCCAAGTATGAACGTGAAATTGTCTCCACTTAGCATTATCATCCCAGTCGCCTCCTCTGGTAGGGCCTACCAATCCATCACCAGACATTTCGTTCATTGTAAACATTTTGTCTTGATCCTGAAAACCTCTTAATCCTTCATAAGCTGATTGCAGAAAGTTTCCCGTATTTACATTTCCACCAGCGCCATCAGCAGTGATATAGCCATCTAACACTTCTTCTTCTAAATTTGTACAACTCACACTACATGCAATTGTACCTATAAAAAAGATGCTTTTTATAATATTTATTCTTTTCATTTTTTGTTAATTAAAATGTTACATTAAGTCCAACAGCGATACTTTTTTCTCTAGGATAGGATAAATAATCCATACCGGCAGAAGGTACTCCATTTAAAGCTTTATCGGTATCCACCTCTGGATCAAATCCAGAATATCCGGTAATAACGAATAAGTTTTGTCCACTTACAAAGAAACGGGCTGATTTAATTTTTAATTTTTCTAAAACATTCCCTTCAAGAGTATATCCTACAGTTAAATTCCCCATTCTTAAGAAATCACCACTTTCTAAATATTTTGTCGACGGTGAGTTTGGATCAGACTGAATCTGAGGAGTAGCCGCTGCCTCTGGAGTTACGTTTCTTCCTCCGATTAATGCTCCTTTAAAGAAATAAGCATTAGCCGTGTTATTGTACAAATAATGACCAAAAGCACCATAAAACGAAGCTCCTACATCAAATTTCTTGTAAGAAAAATTAGTGGAAAATCCTAAATTTATTTTTGGCAACGGTTGTTTGTCTAATAATTTTTTATCTGCATTACCTAAACCTGTATCAGATCCATCAGCAGCAGCATAAATAGAATTACCTGATGCGTCATACCCACGGAAATCATATAAAAAATAAGTATATAATGGGTAACCATCTTTGATAATTTCAGCATTAGCACCGGACAAACCTTGACCATTTACTCCACCTGCTAATAACGATACTGAACCAAAATTTTTAATTACGTTGTCTAAAAAAGCAACATTCCCTGAAATGTCCCAGGACATGTCCTCAGTATCGATAACTTTATAATTTAAAGCGACCTCAAAACCTTTGTTAATCAGATTCCCCGGTAAGTTAACACTTCTGTTTGATCCTGGCCCTGGTTGAGCTGTGGCTTGCGGTACAGGAGCAATTAAATCCTTTGTATCTCTATTGAAATAATCCAATGAACCTGTTAAGCGATTTTTTAAGAAGGTAAAGTCACTACCCACACCATAGGATCTAGTAGTTTCCCAACGCAATAAATTATTAGCTCCCGATATAGTATTTGGCGAACCACCATTTCCATAATTAGCTTTAGAAACCGCTGAATTTACAGCAAATTCCTGATTTCCTGTTACCCCATAATTTCCTCTAATTTTAAAGTCATTAACCGCCCCGTCTTTGCTGCTTATCAATTTGTAAGCTGCACCTACAGAAGGGAAATAACCCCATTTATTATCCGCACCCAATTTAGTGGATCCATCAGCACGTACTGTTCCTGTAAGAATCAAATCTTTATAAACAACAAATTCAGCTCTTGCAAAATAGGACTGTAATTCTGTTTTATTTCTAAAAGACGAAGCTCTAAATTCTGCTTGAATACCGCCTTGAATATTGTCTATTAAATTTGTTTGTTCTTTAACATATCCATGACCTCTTGCACTACTACCATCTACATCATAGGAATAATAGGAATAGCCTACTAATCCATTTAAAGATAAATTATCACTAAAATCGTTTGTGTATGTAAGTGTATGTTCTAATGTTTTATTAAATTTAGTTAAATCCGCAATTTCAGCAAAACCTCTTTTGGTAATACCTCCATTAGCAGCATCACTTTTTACAAGATCTTGACTATTAATTTGGATTGTGGGAGCTATTTGTCTTTTTCTTATTGATGTTGACGTTTCAATACCGAATAAAATTTGATATTTTAAATGATTCGTAATCTTTAACGTAGCATTAATATTTCCTAATATCTTATTTGTATTGGTATAATCTTTATAGGCATTTAATAACTGTACTGGATTTAAATAATCAGTCCCCACAAATGTGTAATCCCCATTGGCTTGATAAATTGGCAAAGTCGGATTCCAGTAAAGGGCACTACCAATTAAATTTCCTATGTAGCCCGCATTATTACTTAATAAAGTTGTTTCATCCTTTATTGCAGCATAAAGCAATCTTGATTCTACTTTTAATGCTTTATTGAAAAATTCATTCGTGTTCGCAAAAGACGCCGTATATTTATCAATACCCGTATTTTTTACAATTCCATCTGTCACATTAGCTCCAAATGAAAGTCTAGTATTTGAGTTATCAGTTGAACTACTGAATGCGATATCATGATTATTAGAGAAACCTCCACGCAAAACAGCATCTTCCCAATTGTAAGATCTTGATCCCTTATCAACTCCACCAGCAGCAACAAATTCATCCCCGTTAAGCAACTTAAAATCACCTGATATTTTACTAAAACTAACAGAAGTATTGTAAGTTAGCTGAGGAATTTTTGACTTCCCCTTTTTAGTCGTAATTACAATAACTCCATTCGCACCACGAGAACCATAAATAGCGGTAGAAGAGGCATCTTTTAAGATACTCATACTCTCGATATCATTTTGATTCACAAAATTTAATGGGTTTTTAGCCGAAGAAGCCCCTAAATCAGCAATCTCAGAACCTCCGGAAGAAACATTTCCTCCGTCAAGTGGAACTCCATCAATAACGATTAATGGTCCATTCCCTGATCGTATAGAAGAATTCCCTCTAATTCTGATAGAAACACCTGCACCTGGCTCACCACTGGATTGCGTTACCTGAACTCCTGACACTTTACCTCTCAATAATTCAGCAGGCGATGTCGCAGCAACATTATCAAAATCTTCTGAAGTAATAATGTCTACCGCTCCAGTTGCGTCTTTCTTTCTAACCGTCCCATAACCAATGACAATTACTTCATTCAGTTGAGCCGAATCTTCTTTTAATTCTACATTAATTGTACTTTTTCCAGCCACATTTATCTCTTGAGATTTAAGACCAATGTAACTAAAAACTAAAACTGCGTTTGAGCCAACGTTTTTGATAGTAAATTTTCCATCGAAATCAGTTTGCGCTCCATTTGTTGTTCCTTTAACTATGATAGAAGCCCCTGGAAGCGGACCACTAGCATCAGATACTGTACCAGACACATCTTGCGAATACGTCAAACTTGTACAAAGTACCGTTAGAAACACCATCAAGCCTTTAATTAGACTATTTTTCATACGTAATAAATAAGTTGGTTAATAATTTGTTTAAAT
This sequence comes from Flavobacterium sp. DSR3-2, assembly GCF_049896525.1. Lineage (NCBI taxonomy): Bacteria > Pseudomonadati > Bacteroidota > Flavobacteriia > Flavobacteriales > Flavobacteriaceae > Flavobacterium > Flavobacterium sp. DSR3-2. The sequence continues at coordinate 87,808 of NZ_JAFCUM010000002.1, read as the reverse complement.
GGTTTGTTTAAATATTAACATCAAACATAATTATAATTTTATGATAATATTAAGATATTAACAAACTATAACGTTTTCGTTGCAGCGAAAACGTTTTCGATTTTAAAATTAATAGCTTAAAAATTTAATACTAAAATTATATAAAACACAAAAAAAAGAGATTAAAAAACTTATTATAACAAATAAATAGCTTGTGAGTTAGAAATTAATTACGGATCAGTCAATAAACGATCCTGCTAGAAAATAAGATTGCGAATTATTCATCATAATGAAGTTTTTTACGATAAATTGACAATTTAGTTTAATATGCATTATAGACTTCAAAATAGCACTCCTGACATACCGTATCCGTTTTTTTATCTAAGTTTAAGTTGCTAAAAATATCACAATTATAAAACGTATTGTTAAAAATTTAACAATTTAAAAATAAAATTTGGAAGAAATAACTTAAAAAAATACTTTTATTGTTCCGTTTTATTTTTTTAATTTAAATAATAAGTAGCAAAATAGTAAAAAACGTAATTGTCTGGTTTCTTACATATTGTTTCAAATGCTTTTTATTGAAAATTTGCGTGCTGTCAAAATCCATTGGAAGATAAAAACAAAAAAGCCACGAATACAGTAACAATCCTCAAAATAGAATGATTATGCGTTCGTGGCAAGATTTCTTTATTTTATTACTTTATAACAATCGTTTTATTGTCAACTCCAATTCCTATAATCTTTAACGATTTCCATTGTTTTGGCAGCAATCCTTTGTTATATTTTAATCCCATATCTGTTTGTTCCACTCCTCCAAAACCATAAATAACCGCCTGAAGCATCGCTCCCGCTCCTGTTGCAAAATATGGGTTGTTACTGTTGGCTGATTCCGAAAACACACCAAACGGCGGTCGACTATTTGGCAAATAGGATTTTACAAAATAACGATACGCTTTTTCTCTATTTCCTAATCGTGCATACAAAACTGATAAAACACCAGAAGCCATCGCCGGACCATCTTTTTTGTCAATTTTCTCAGCGTAGTATTCCAAATCTTTTTCAATTTGAGCCTTGTCTGTAATTATGTGTAAAGGATATGCTAGCAAATTCACATCGGCTTGTTTTATCATTTGGCCCTGATAGCCTTTATAATTTTGAGTAATCCCATTTTCCCTGTGAATGAGTAATTTCTCCGAAACTTCTTTCCATAACGGATTAATTGGTTCGTTTAAAATTACGGCTGCTTTAATCGTATTTTTCAAAGACTCAATTGCTGATGCGTTTGTAAAGGCATTATCATCTACGTGTTGTGCATATTCATCGGCACCAACAACATTCAAAATAGAGAAACTCCCGTCTTGATTTTTAACTACACGACTTACCCAAAAATCAGCCGTTTCTTTTAGAACCGCCCATTCTTTTTTCAACCAGACTTTATCTTGTGTATAGCTGTAATAATTCCAAAAAGCAATCGAAACATCGGCCGTAATATGTTGTTCAAAAATCCCGGTCAATGCCCAAGTTGGCGTTGCTTCTTCTCCAGTGTCATCTGATTCCCAAGGATACATCGCACCTTTATAACCATAAATAAAAGCTTTTTGCTTTGCTTTTTGCAAACGGTCTGAACGGTAATCCAAACACGATTTTGCCATATCTGGCTGCAACGCTAAAAGTGTGGGGTACATCCAAAGTTCCGTGTCCCAAAAAATATGTCCGTTATATCCCTGTGAAGACAAACCCATTGGCGCAATACTCTGTCTGGTTTCCGGACGGATATACGAATACAAATTGAACAAGGCAAAGCGTACGCGTTGTTGCGCATCTAAATCGCCTTCGATTTGAATATCACCTGTGTTCCATAATTCGGCCCAAGCCTGTTTATGACGATTTAATAATTTATCAATTCCTTCCTGCAAAGCGTATATTGGCTGTCTTTCGGATTCGTTCAAAGGATCCGTAACATCTTTCGAAGTGCAGATTCCTCCTGCAACTGCAAATCGGTATTTTTTACCTTTTTGCAATTTTTTAGTAAACCCAACTTCATTTTTAGTTTGCTTTAAAGTTTCTCCCTGACCGTCGAAAAGAAAAGTTGTTGAAGCCGCAACGGTATATTTTCCAGTTCGCGTTTTAGCAACTGTTCCAAAAACCGGCATTAAATACTGATTGTCTTTTAAAACCCGAAATTGACTTTTCGCCTCTTTCAATTCATCAGGAACTACCATGTAATTATTAGCCGTAATTTCTACATCCTCATTAGGGGTAATTTCAACGATTGCCATTGCTGAAAAAGGAATAGCTCTATTAGCCAAAATTGTATAATTAATAGTTGCCAAATCTTTAAATGAAAATGAAGTGGTACTTGTCCCCTCTTTCATAGAAACCACTTGGCTCCAATTATCAATATTGTCTGATTTAATTTCTTGATTGTTTATGTTCAAATGCAGATTCAAAAACTCAATTCCGCGAACAATCCTGCTAATGCCATTTTCGGGGCTGCCATCGTAAACTCCGTTCAGAATAATTTCTTTTGTTTTCAGAGGAGTATCATCTGTAACAATTCCTATTTGACCATTTGCCATGGCTACACCATAATAATTTTCCCTAGAATTTGCTTGTAAATGCCATTCGTCTGATTTAGCTTGACCAAAAACAGTTGGACTTACTAAAAGCAGGAGGACTAGACTCTTAAATGTTGAAATCATAGTTGTATTTTTTTAATAATATTTTCAAACTTATATAATTTATTTCTTTAAAAAATGAATAGTTGAATATAGTACATGGAATATAATTCGAAAACGTTTTCGACTTACCGAAAACGTTTTTAGTGAAACGATTTTAAATTATTAAAAAATAGAACTCTATTTTTATAAAGATAAAATAACAATAAATTTTTTTTGATGAAATTTGCAACCAACACACTGTTAATTTTTTTTTTATTTGAAAGTACATTATTCCTGCTTTCTTGTAAAAAAGAAGAAGGCCGTACAACCATTGCGATTATGGTATCTGAAAAAATAAAAATTGATTCCTCACAGAAATACAAAGAGCCGTTTAGACCTCAATTTCATTTTTCTCCAGAAAAAAAATGGATGAATGACCCTAACGGTATGGTTTTCTACAGAGGGATTTATCATTTGTTTTATCAATATTATCCGGACGATATTGTCTGGGGACCAATGCACTGGGGACACGCTACCAGCACCGATTTAATTCATTGGACACATAAAAAAATTGTTTTATTTCCTGATACATTAGGAATGATATTTTCAGGAAGCGCGGTTGTAGATCTAAACAACACCTCCGGCTTGGGAACAACCGATAATCCACCGATGATAGCAATTTTCACCTATCATAATATGGCAGGCGAAAAAGCGGCCAGAACGGATTATCAAACGCAAGGGTTGGCATATAGTTTAGATGAGGGTTGAACTTGGTTGAAGTACGAAAAAAATCCCATTGTTAAAAATTCCGGTTTAAAAGACTTCAGAGACCCTAAAGTTTTTTGGAATAAAGAGACTAATCTTTGGAATATGGTTTTAGTAGCCGGAGATCATGCTCAATTTTATACCTCTGAAAATTTAATCAAGTGGAAATTCGAAAGTGAATTTGGCAAAATAACCGGTGCTCATGACGGTGTTTGGGAATGTCCCGATATTTTTAAATGGAAAGTAGCTGGCTCAAAAGAAGAAAAATGGGTTTTACTCATCAGCATAAATCCTGGCGCACCACATGGCGGTTCCGGAACACAATATTTCGTGGGTGATTTTGATGGGAAAAGTTTTAGAATTACCCAAAAAGAGATAAAATGGATTGACAATGGCACTGATAATTATGCAGGAGTTACTTATAACAATACGCCAGACAACAAGAGAATATTTATAGGCTGGATGAGCAATTGGCTTTATGCAAGAAATACACCCACAAAAAATTGGAGAAGCGCCATGACATTGCCTCGAGAGCTTTCTCTTGTAAAAATAAACAATAATTATGTCCTAAAAAATAGTCCTATTGAACCATTCAAAAAACAACTGGTTTTAGAATTCTCAGAGGATTTGTTGATTATTAAACCAATGCAAAAAATCAAATTTACTTATGATAATTTCAACCAATCTGAAATAAAATTTAAAGCAGCTTCAAAAAATTTAAAACTGGTTTTTTCTAATGAAGTCAACGATTCATTGGTTTTGAATTACGATGCTGCACAGAAAACTTTTTCAATAGACCGACGCCATTCCGGAATAGTAAATTTCGAAGAAAACTTTGGAAAAGAAATCCATACAACTGCAACGCCATGGATCATTTCGGAAAATGTGGACTTCCAAATTATTTTGGATTGGTCTTCTGTAGAAATTTTTCTGAACGGCGGCGTTTATAGTTTTACGGAACAAATTTTCCCGAACAAGCCGTACACAAAACTGAGCATTCAATCAGATGAAAAACAAGAAATAAAAAACCTTACTGTTCATAGAATTAAAGGAATCTGGTAACAATCTAAATCATTGATTCAACCAAAACTATAAATTATAAAAAATGAATAACAGAAAAATACTCTACTGGTCCATTATTGTTGCGTTTGCAGGTTTTTTATTTGGATTTGATACCGTAGTAATTTCGGGAGCGGATAAACAACTGCAACAATTGTGGGGTTCTTCAGAATTATTTCATGGATTAGTAGTGATGTCATCGGCATTATGGGGAACGGTTATTGGAGCTGTTTTTGGTGCTTTCCCTACGAATATTTTAGGTCGAAAAAAGACGTTGATAATCATTGGCTTATTGTTTTTTGTTTCCTCAGTAGGTACATCATTCGCCAATGACCCCATTTTCTTTTCCCTTTTTAGATTTATTGGCGGAATAGGAATTGGCGCTTCAACCATTGCTGCTCCAACCTATGTTTCTGAAATTGCTCCTGCTAAAGACCGAGGAAAACTGGTGGCTTTATATCAATTTAATATTGTTTTTGGTATTTTGATTGCCTTTACATCTAACTATTACTTACAGGATATCGGCGAAAATGCATGGCGATGGATGTTAGGAATACAAGCGTTCCCTTCTTTCCTTTACACTATTTTAGTATTTGGAATTCCGGAAAGTCCCCGTTGGATTTTAGAATATAAAAAAGACCGAGAAAAAGCAGTCGCTATTTTGAAACAAATCAATAGTGAAGCAGCAGTTGAAGCGGAAATTACAGCTATTGAAAAAGAAACATCTCACGAAGTAAAAAACGAATCTATTTTCATGGCAAAATACAGAAAACCATTACTCTTGGCGTTTTTTATTGCATTTTTCAATCAATTGTCCGGTATTAATGCCTTCTTGTATTATGCTCCCCGAATTTTTGAATTGGCCGGATTAGAGAAATCAGCTTCTTTTTTGAGCAGTATTGGAATTGGAATGATTAATTTAATATTTACCATGATTGGAATATCGCTAATTGACAAATACGGAAGAAAAACTCTTATGTATTTGGGTTCTATAGGATACATCATTTCTCTGGGATTAGTAACAACCGCTTTTTATTTTGAATGGAAAGGAATGGCTGTTCCATTATTTTTCTTCTTATTTATAGCTAGTCATGCCGTAGGTCAGGGAGCCGTAATTTGGGTCTTTATTTCTGAATTATTCCCTAATAAATTAAGAGCCGCCGGAACTTCTTTTGGCACGTCGGTTCACTGGATTTTAGCAGCTTTAATTCCATCATTTATTCCGTTTTTGTTTAAAGAAATTGGAACTACAACCGTTTTTTCCATCTTCTGTATTATGATGGTGTTCCAACTGATTTGGGTATTTACAAAAATGCCGGAAACCAAAGGAAGAACATTGGAAGAACTATCTGAAAGTTTATCAAAAAAAGAATAATCATGACCAAAAAAATAATTTGTTTCGGAGAAGTTTTGTTTGATGTTTTCCCAACACACAGAAAAATTGGCGGTGCACCACTAAATGTAGCATTAAGACTCGCATCACTTGGCGTAAATGCTCAAATAATCAGCCGCATTGGAAAAAATGAAATCGGAACAGAAATACTAGCTTTTATTGAAAAAAACGGAGTTGATACCGATTCGATTCAAATAGACGAAAACTTATCTACCGGACAAGTTATTGTTCAATTGAACGAAAAAGGTTCTGCTTCATACACCATAAATTATCCGGTTGCCTGGGATAAAATTATTTGTATTCCAGAAGACAAAATCAAGCTCAAAAAAGCGGATGCGCTTGTTTTTGGCACCCTGGTGTGTAGAGATTTCGTTTCACATGCGACACTTTTAGAAATGATAAATTTTGCAAAATACGCTGTTTTCGATGTTAATTTACGTGCTCCTTTTTACACGCAACCAATACTGATTGATTTAATGATGCAGTCTGATTTTATAAAATTCAATGATGATGAGTTGTATGAAATCAGTGCTGCTATGAATTCCCCCTATCATTCACTGGAACAAAACATACTTTTTATTGCAGAGCTAACTAACACAAAACACATTTGTGTAACCAAAGGAAGTCATGGTGCGGTTTTGTATTACAATGAAAAAATGTACTACAATAGTGGCTACAAAATTAATGTTGTAGATACGGTAGGTTCCGGAGATTCCTTTTTGGCAGGACTACTTTCTAAACTATTAAATAATGCTACTCCCCAACAGGCAATTGATTTTGCTTGCGCGTTAGGGGCGATTGTAGCAAAAAACGAAGGGGCAAATCCAAAAATCTCCAATCAAGAAATCAATGCTTTTATGAATCCGATAAAAAAAACAAACACTCCTACATTTTAAATCAATGAAGCTGAAATTTACGACAATTACTGCAGTGGCACTACTACAACTTTTGAGTTTTTCATCCTGTACTTCTTTAATGGCGCAGAAAACAGCTTCTGCACTAAAAAAAAATGGTGGAAAGAAGCCACTGTATATCAAATATATCCTAGAAGTTTCAAAGATAGCAATGGTGATGGCGTTGGAGATATAAAAGGAATTTTTTCTAAACTGGATTATGTGAAAAGCTTAGGAATTGATGCGGTTTGGAACAATCCTATTTACACGTCTCCAAATGATGACAACGGTTATGATATTAGTAATTATCGTGAGATCATGAAAGATTTTGGAACAATGGAAGATTTTGATCTTTTATTAAAAGAAATGCAGAAAAGAAACCTTAAACTCATCATGGACTTAGTGGTAAATCACAGTAGTGATGAGCATGAATGGTTTCAACAATCCAGAAGTTCCAGAGACAATAAGTACCGCGATTATTACCATTGGTGGCCAGCCGAAATGGGAAAACCGCCTTACAGATGGAGCTTTTTTGATGTAAATAGTAACGCTTGGAAATATGACGCCCAAACGAATTCTTATTACCTGCATTATTTTTCTCAGAAGCAATCGACGAGCGCCCTAAAATCGACGCTATTTTTGCCGTTACAAATTTAGGTCCCTCAGGAATCATTAGATCCTTTAATGAAACAGAGATTACAATTCCACAATGCATCGGTGTTTTAGGTTTCAGCAATTGCTTTATGTAAAGCGTTATATCCCAAAAACTATACTCAATTGACCAAACGGGTTTTCAAATTGGAAGAAGAACAACATCGATTCTATTTGAAAAAATTAATCAAAAGAAAAAATTTGCCAGTGATTTTTCAGTTAATTAAATTAGAAACCAACATCATTAAAAGAGAATCAACATAACAAAATCGAATCCGCTGGTAATAATCTTGCTCTTCTTTATTTTATATAACGAATCAATATTAATTTGTTTATTTTGACAAAAAAAGTACAATTAAGATAAAAATTAATATCTTGGTAACGAATATTTAAAGTAAAAGTCGTTTCTAGTAAACATCAGAAAACTTAAAAAGTCATTTCTCAAATTATTTTCCAAAATTAAATACGTAGAAATTCGATTCATGAAAGATATTACTCTTAAAGAAATTGCAACAAAACTAGGAATTTCGATAACTACTGTTTCAAAAGCGCTAAAAAATTATCCCGATGTTAGTAAAAAAACTAAAAATTCGGTAATCGAACTTGCTCAGAAACTAAATTACACCCCTAATAGTTTTGCCGTAAATTTGAGAACAAAAGAGTCAAAAACTATCGGTTTAATAATTCCTGAAGTGGTGCATCACTTTTTTTCGAATGTCGTAAATGCCATTATTAACGAAGCACAAAAAAACGGATATCTTGTCATTATTTTACAATCCAATGAAACTTTAGCTTTGGAAAAAAAACAAGTAGAATTACTCATTAACAAGAGAGTTGATGGCATAATTATGTCACTTTCGAATGAATCTAACAATGATGATCATATCAAGGAAATTATTAGTAGAAATATTCCTTTTGTGATGTTCGACAAGATTGCTAAACTTTCTAAATGCTCAAAAGTGGTAATTGATGACCAGAAAGCAGCCTTTAATGCTGTCCAGCACTTAATTGATAATGGCTGCAAAAAAATCGCTCATATTCGTGGACCATTGAATCCTCAAAACGCGATAGACCGTTACATTGGCTATAAAAAAGCGTTGGAAAGTAACAACATTACTTTTGATACTAAATTAGTTTATACTTGTGAACACGTAACTTTTGAAGAAGGAAGAAATTTTGCAAAACAAATTATTACTGAACATCCTGACGTAGATGGTGTTTTTGCCATTACGGACTTAGTTGCGGTGGGCGCGCTGGCTTATTTCAATGAAAATAAAATCAATGTACCAGAACAAGTAGCAGTAATTGGCTTTAGTAATTGGTTTATGTCACAAGTGCTAACTCCCAAATTAAGCACTGTAGATCAACCCAGTCATCAAATGGGAATTGAATCTTTTAATTTATTATTAGAAGAAATGAATTGCCATAAGGAAGGAATTCCTTTTACTCCAAGAACTATAGAACTGGAAACTAAGGTTATCGTTAGAAAATCTTCAACTAAAATTAAAATTTAAGATACAGTTATTTTAAAAAATCTATATTTCTTTTCATGCCTTGAAACTTTGCCCTCTTTAATGGCGAATTTTTAAAAATTACTTTAAATGTTTCTTCGGTTAATTCGATCCAGTCTTTCTTAGACATCGAAAGTAATTCTGGATTTGGGTTAAAAAGAGGTTCATTATGTGGTTTTGAAAACTTGTTCCAAGGACAAACATCCTGACAAACATCACAACCAAAAGCCCAATCATCAAACCTACCTTTCATTTCCTGTGGAATATTTTCTTTTAATTCAATAGTAAAATAGGAAATGCATTTACTGCCGTCGACCACATAAGGTGAAATTATTGCTTCCGTTGGACAAGCGTCAATGCAAGCGGTACAAGTTCCACAATGGTCCGTTGTGGGGTTATCATAATCTAAATCTAAATCGATGATGAGTTCCGCAATAAAGTAAAAAGAACCAACTTTCTGAGTCAGTAAATTACTGTTTTTGCCTATCCAGCCTAAGCCACTTTTGGCAGCCCAAGCCTTATCGAGTACTGGTGCGGAATCTACAAAAACACGTCCAGAGACTTCTCCAATTGTTGATTGAATGGAAATTAAAAACTCTTTTAACTTTTCCTTTATTACAAAATGGTAATCCTGTCCATATGCATACTTTGAAATTTTATAAGAATCAGTTCCCACGCTCCGGGATTGTACTTCTTCAGGGTAATAATTAAGCAACAGTGAAACGATACTTTTGGCATCATCGACCAATAAAGTTGGATTTAGACGCTTGTCAAAGTGGTTTTCCATAAAAGACATTTGACCGTTTCTGTTATTATTTAACCAGTTTTCTAAACGTGGCGCTTCCTGCTCCAAGAAACCGGCTTTGGAAATTCCACAAGATAGAAAACCGAGGCGTTGCGCTTCGGATTTAATAAATTGCGTGTATGTAGTCTTGTGGTTGATAATAAAAAAAATAGAAGTTGATAAATGGAACTCCCTAGCCCTGATAGCAGCGGCATCCCGCGCTTTTTCTGCGCGGATATAGCGAATAGCAGGAAATAGCTCTTAAAAATTAGAATAAACCGCCTTGAACGTTTGATTTTAATTTTCCCAAATGTTTATAGGCCTTGTCAGTAACTTCACGACCTCGAGGAGTTCTCATAATAAATCCTTCCTGAATCAAAAACGGTTCGTAAACTTCTTCAATTGTTTCGCTACTTTCGGACACCGCTGTCGCCAAAGTAGTCAAGCCAACCGGTCCGCCCTTAAATTTATCGATAATTGTAGTTAGGATTTTATTGTCCATTTCATCCAGACCATGAGCATCTACATTAAGCGCTTTTAAGGCGTATCGGGCAATTTCTATATCAATTGTTCCATTTCCTTTGATCTGGGCAAAATCGCGTACACGACGCAACAATGCATTAGCGATACGTGGAGTCCCTCTGCTTCTACCTGCAATTTCTATAGCTGCTTCCATAGATATTGGCATTTTAAATATGGTAGCACTTCTTTCCACGATTGTGGTTAATAACTCTGTGGTATAATATTGTAAACGGGAGGAAATTCCAAAACGAGCTCTCATGGGAGCAGTCAATAAACCGGAACGTGTAGTGGCTCCAATTAATGTAAATGGATTTAAATTAATTTGCACTGTTCTTGCATTTGGTCCTGATTCAATCATAATATCAATTTTGAAATCCTCCATAGCGGAATACAAATATTCTTCTACAATCGGACTCAAACGATGAATTTCATCAATAAATAGAACATCTCTTTCCTCAAGATTAGTCAACAAACCTGCCAAATCTCCGGGTTTGTCTAAAACTGGACCAGAAGTAATTTTGATACCCACTTGTAATTCATTAGCAAGAATATTAGCTAACGTAGTTTTTCCTAAACCGGGAGGACCATGAAAAAGTGTATGATCAAGTGCTTCATTTCGCTGATTTGCCGCTTGAACAAAAACTTTCAAATTTTCTAATATTTGATCTTGTCCTGCAAAATCATCAAAAGAAAGTGGTCTTAATTTTTTTTCAAGATCGATTTCTTCCGAATTATAACCGTTTGATGTTGGATCTAAATTTTCATTCATCTAACAAAGATAACAAAGCAAATTTGAATTTTAAATTTTAAATTTTAAATGCTCTAAAAATTAAAAAGTAGATGTGTGGAAGGATAACACTTTGGCAAACACAATAAAAAGCATAAAAAAGCCTCTACTTTCGCAGAGGCTTATCATAATGTTTTAGTGGTGTAAAACTTCTTCACCTTCTTTCATTGGCACGTTTTGAGGTACAAAATCTACATCGTGTGCTGGATTACTGTAGTCATAAGGCCAACGGTAAACATGAGGAATTTCACCTGGCCAGTTACCGTGAATGTGTTCTACTGGAGCAGTCCACTCAAGTGTATTCGATTTCCATGGATTCATTACAGATTTTTTACCGTAAAAAATACTAACGAAAAAATTGTACAAGAAAACCAATTGAAAAGACCCACCAATTAAAGCAAATGTTGTAATCAAAACATTCACGTTTTGCAAATCATCAAATAACGGAAAGTTCGTGTTTGTATAATAACGTCTTGGTAAACCGGCTAATCCGATAAAGTGCATTGGGAAGAAAACTCCATAAGCACAGATTGCAGTGACCCAAAAGTGTACATAACCAAGATTTTTGTTTAACATTCTTCCAAACATTCTTGGGAACCAGTGATAGATTCCGGCAAACATACCATAAAGAGCAGAAATACCCATTACTAAGTGAAAGTGCGCTACTACAAAGTAAGTATCATGCACATTGATGTCCAAGGTACTATCCCCAAGAATAATTCCTGTTAAACCACCTGTAATAAATGTAGAAACTAATCCAATAGAAAACAGCATAGCAGGATTCAATTGTAAATTTCCTTTCCACAATGTGGTTATGTAATTAAACGCTTTTACTGCCGATGGAATAGCAATTAATAAAGTTGTAAAGGTAAATACTGAACCTAAAAATGGATTCATTCCAGAGACAAACATATGGTGTCCCCAAACAATAGTCGATAGAAACGCAATTGCGATTATTGACATAATCATCGCTCTATAACCAAAAATTGGTTTTCGCGAGTTTGTCGCAATCACTTCAGATGTAATACCTAAAGCTGGCAATAAAACAATGTATACTTCCGGATGCCCTAAAAACCAAAATAAGTGTTCGAACAGTACTGGCGAACCACCTTGATAATGTAAAACTTCTCCAGCAATATAAATATCCGATAAGAAGAATGAAGTTCCAAAACTTCTATCAAAAATCAACAACAAAGCTGCCGATAGAAGAACGGGAAAAGAAACTATACCAATAATAGCAGTGACAAAGAAAGCCCAAATCGTAAGTGGCAACCTTGTCATTGACATTCCTTTTGTTCTAAGATTAATAACCGTCACAACATAATTTAACGATCCCATTAATGATGAAGCGATAAATATTGCCATAGAAATCAACCATAAAGTCATACCTAAACCTGAACCAGATATTGCTTGTGGTAATGCACTTAAAGGAGGATAAATTGTCCATCCGGAATTCGCTGGTCCTGACTCAATGAATAATGAACTTATCATTATAACACTTGATAAAAAGAATAACCAATAGGAAATCATATTCATGAATCCTGATGCCATATCTCTTGCTCCAATTTGAAGCGGAATTAATAAGTTACTAAATGTTCCACTTAAAGCCGCTGTAAGAACAAAAAACACCATTATTGTTCCATGTATAGTAACCAATGAAAGGTAAATATCATTTGTCATTACCCCGTTTGGAGCCCATTTATCACCAAGTAGAATATTAAAAATCTTAAATGATTCTTCTGGCCATGCCAATTGCATTCTAAATAGCATAGACATTCCAACTCCAATAATCCCCATGAAAATACCCGTAATTAAGTATTGCTTGGCAATCATTTTATGATCGATACTAAAGATATATTTAGTAATAAAAGTGTCTTTATGGTGATGTTCGTGTTCGTGATCTATCGTGTGATCGTGACCTTCTGCTGACATATATGTTTACTTTAAATTTTCTTGTTAATTATTTCATAGCCGTTACGACAGCCGCTGCAGTATCTTTTCCTTTTGTAGAATCGGTAACAGTTCCTGCATCTGTTGTAGCAGGTTCAGCCAAAGCAGCTTTTACTTCGCTTACGATAGTAGCTTTATCTTTTAACCATGCTTTATAGTCTTCAGGTGTATCTACAATAATTTTCATTTGCATGTTATAATGTGATGCCCCACAAATTTTATTACAAAGCAATAAGTAGTCAAAAGTATAAGGATCTAAAGCGGTTTCACCCTTCGCAACTAAATCAATACTTTTCTTCGTTCTCAAAGCATTAATGTTAGCTACTTTTTCTACCATAAAAGGTAATTCTCTGTATTCTGTTGTTGTATAAATAGGTTCAAAAGCAAATTGAGTAACCATACCTGGAACACAATTCATCTGAGCTCTAAAGTGAGGCATGTACGCTGAATGCAAAACATCTTGAGAACGCATTTTAAACAGAATTTTTTTACCTTTAGGGATATGCAATTCAGTTACCACAATATCATCTTGTGAATATGGGTCAGCTAAATCAACTCCGACAGCGTTTGCTCCTTCAATAAATCTAACATTAGCCTTACCTAATACATTATCATTGCCTGAATATCTTGCTTTCCAGTTAAACTGTTGTGCATACAATTCTATAACAATAGTATCTTCATCTTCATCAACAAACATAATATTTGTCCAAGCGAAAAGTCCATAAAGAATCAAACCTGCTAAAACAACCGCCGGAATAACACTCCAGATCGCTTCTAACTTATTATTATCAGCAAAATAAAGCGCTTTTTGATCTTTTTTACCCCTGTATTTGAAAGCAAAGTAATGCAATAAAACTTGAGTAACAGCCTGTACTATAAAGATGAGAACCCATGTAATATTCATTAAGTTATCTACTTCACCACCATGCGCAGAAGCAGGTGTGTGAAGAACTAAAGGACCCCATTTAAACAATCCATAAATTGAAAAAATATAAATGAAAGCTAAAAACCCGAACATCAAATAACCTTGAACGTTATTGTCGTTATCTGTAGCTACTTCCGAACTATCTGAATTGGAACCAACTTGCGTCAGATCGAATATTTTAGTCAATTGCCATAAAGCAACAGCTAATAAAACTAAAACTATAATTACCAACAAACTTGTCATCTGTTTTTTTTATTAAATATTAATAATGAAAATGTTTACTTTCCTCAATAAAAGGATTTCTTTTTGCCAACAAAGGTGATTTAGTTAATGCCGTGAAAACAATATATATAAATAATCCTAAGAAGAAAAGAACGGATGCTATTTCTGATATACCTATGAACCATCGGTCTCCTACAGTTCCCGGCATTATCATATTAAAGAAATCAATATAATGACCAGCTAATATAACAACTCCAGCCATAACTAATACCCAAGTAATTCTTTTAAAATCTGTATTGATTAATATCAATAAAGGGAATAAAAAATTCATTGCAACAGCACCAAAAAATGGAAGATTGTACAATTCAATTCTGGTAATAAAATACGTCACCTCTTCAGGAATATTTGCGTACCATATCAACATGTACTGTGAAAACCATAAATAGGTCCAAAAAACACTAAAACCAAACATGAATTTCGCTAAATCATGAATATGACTTGTATTAACATACTCTAAAAACCCTCTTGATTTCAAGTACAAAGTAACTAAAGCAATAGTAGTTATAGCACTCACAAAAAAGCTAGAAAAAACATACCAACCAAACAATGTACTAAACCAGTGCGGATCAATTGACATTATCCAATCCCAAGACATAATGGATTCAGATACTATAAAAAATACAAGAAACATTGCCGAAAGCTTGAAGTTCTTTTTATAATTAAGATCATCATTTGCCTCATCTTGCGCCAAACAATTTTTTCTTGAAAAATATTGGTATAAACTCCAACCCGTCAAAAATATAGCAGCTCTGACAATCCAAAAAGGAAAATTCAAATAACTTGATTTGTTCGCAATTAATTTATCATTCGCAACAACTTCAGGATCTAACCATATAAAAATGTGATTCAAATGTAATCCACACAATATTAAAATTACGAAAAAGATAACTGAACCTACTGGTAAATATGCCGTTATACCTTGCATAACTCTGAACAAGACCGGAGACCAACCGGCCTGCGCTACTTGTTGAATTGCATAAAAAACTAAAACACCTAATGAAACAAGCATAAAGAATATACAAGCAACATACAAAGCAGACCATGGTTTATTTTGTAATTGGTGCAAAACATGATTCAAATGTTCTTTGTGTTCAGTCTCTTCACTAACTTCATGACCGTCCTTTTTTACAACCGACTCAATTTGAGTTTCTTCAATAGCTTTAGCTGTGTCAACCGCCATCGAATCAACAGTTGGATTAACTACTGTTGTAGATTCCACCACTTTAATGTCTTCAGTTGCTTCACCATGGCCAACAGCAACTTCATGCGACGATTCGACTGAAGTAGCCCTTTCGTGTTTTGCTTCGCCATGTCCACCATGACTCTCGGCTGCAAGAAGTTTTTCAACGTCTTGAATATCTTTTGGTGCAGTTAAAAAACCATATCCAATTCCTAATATACCTATGGCCATTAAGATGAAAGAAAGAGTTTTTAATTTACTTGAAAATGTATACATATCTATTACGATCAGTTTGTTCAACAATTATAATTCGCTTTTTAGTTTTAGAACATAGTCAGTAACTAACCAACGTTCATGGGCACTCAGTTGGTTCGCATGGGAACCCATTGAATTTAAACCATAAGTTATTACGTGAAAAATACTTCCTTCAGTAATAACTCTATCTTTATAACTAGGAACACCCAGAAATTTCTCTCTTTCAACAAGCTTTCCTTTACCATTTCCAGAAGCACCATGACAACTGATACAATATATTTCAAAAAGCGCTGCGCCTTTTTCAGCGTCTCTACTTAAAGAATCTAGTGGAGATTTAAGATTCGCTTTCGCCAACTCATATCCTGCCGTAGAATTTTCGTATTCAAACGGCTCAGTACCTCTATCTAAACTTCCTTCAGCAGGAAGTTGTCCTTCTTTACCATTTTTAAATGCATCCGACTCAGCATAAGTTTCATACCCTACTGATTCATACATATTTGGAAAATACTGATAGTTTGGTGCCGCATTATTATGGCATGATGAAACTAAAATAGTAAAACCAAATAAAAGTGTTATTTTATATACGCTTTTCATATCTATATTAATGCTTATCTATTACTTTAACTTCTACAGCTCCGGTACTTTTAAAAAAAGAAATCAATTCTTCTTCATTATCATTTACAGCAACTTCCATTAAAAAATGGTCATCCGTAGTTCTTACATCTGGATTCTCCGCATCTTTAAAAGGCCATAATTTACTCCTCATATAAAAAG
This sequence comes from Flavobacterium sp. DSR3-2, assembly GCF_049896525.1. Taxonomy (NCBI): domain Bacteria; kingdom Pseudomonadati; phylum Bacteroidota; class Flavobacteriia; order Flavobacteriales; family Flavobacteriaceae; genus Flavobacterium; species Flavobacterium sp. DSR3-2. The sequence goes on along the minus strand of NZ_JAFCUM010000002.1, from coordinate 71,435 downwards.
TAATAACCATAAGATGGGCAGCAAAAAATACAGTAAGTTCAAACATAATCGGCACGAACGCCGGCATATTTTCAATGTAACTGAAACTAGGCTTACCACCAATATCCTGCGGCCAGTCTTGAATCATGATATAATTCATCATAGCTGTAGCCACCGCCAGTCCAACACAACCATACAGAAAAGCGCAAACCGCTAATCTTGTCGGTGCAATTCCCATCGCTTTGTCCAAACCGTGAACCGGAAATGGAGTAAAAACCTCTTCAATATGATGATGAGCAGCTCTGGTTTTCTTCACCGCATCCATCAAAATATCATCGTCATTATAAATGGCGTATATTACTTTATTACTCATGATGTAAATCTTTATTTGCTTCTCTTGCTCTTTTGTAATTATCTCCAGTCCCTTTCAATATTGTTTTTACCTCTGCCTGCGCAATTACAGGGAACGTTCGTGAATATAATAAAAACAATACAAAAAAGAAACCTATTGTTCCAATGAAAATACCAATGTCGACAAATGTAGGTGAAAACATTGTCCACGAAGATGGTAAATAATCTCTATGTAAAGAAGTTACAATAATCACAAATCTCTCAAACCACATTCCAATATTTACAACGATCGAAATAATAAACGAAAACATGATACTTGTTCTTAATTTTTTGAACCACATAAACTGTGGAGAAAAAACATTACATGTCATCATTGACCAATAGGCCCACCAGTAAGGTCCTGTAGCTCTGTTTAAGAACGCATATTGTTCGTATTCTACACCAGAATACCATGCAACAAATAATTCAGTTATATAGGCAACCCCAACAATTGAACCCGTAATCATAATAACGATATTCATCAATTCAATATGTTGAACTGTTATGTAAGCTTCTAAATTAGATACTTTTCTCATGATAATCAGCAAGGTATTTACCATTGCAAATCCTGAGAAAACAGCTCCTGCAACGAAATACGGCGGAAAAATTGTAGTATGCCAACCTGGAATAACAGATGTAGCAAAATCCATCGATACTATAGTATGCACAGATAGTACAAGTGGAGTAGCTAAACCTGCGAGTACCAAAGATACTTCTTCAAAACGTTGCCAGTCTTTTGCTCTACCGCTCCATCCAAAACTTAATATAGAATACACTCTTTTGTTAAAAGGTGTAATAGCTCTATCACGTAACATCGCAAAATCAGGTAATAATCCAGTCCACCAGAAGACTAATGAAACCGACAGATACGTTGAAATTGCAAACACGTCCCAAAGTAATGGCGAGTTAAAGTTTACCCAAAGAGAACCAAATTGATTCGGAATTGGCAAAACCCAATACGCTAACCATGGACGTCCCATGTGGATGATTGGAAATAAACCTGCCTGGATAACAGAGAAAATTGTCATTGCTTCTGCAGAACGATTAATCGCCATTCTCCAACGCTGACGAAAAAGTAATAATACAGCGGAAATAAGAGTTCCCGCGTGACCGATACCAACCCACCAAACAAAGTTCGTGATATCCCAAGCCCATCCAACAGTTTTATTTAAACCCCATGTTCCAATACCTGTAGATACGGTGTAAATTATACAGCCAAGTCCCCAAAGGAAGGCTATTAATGCAATTGAAAACACAATCCACCAATGTTTGTTTGCTTTACCTTCCACAGGCGCGGCTACATCTACAGTTACATCGTGATAAGTTTTATCACCTATAACTAAGGGTTTTCTAATAGTTGCTTCGTAGTGAGACGACATAATCCTTAATATTGATTCTTAATTAATTATTTTTGTACTAGGTATTTCTAACTTTAACGTGATAAATCACATTTGGTTTTGTTCCAACATGCTCCAATAAATGATACATCCTTTCGTCAGTAGCTAATTTAGATACTACGCCTTCTTTATCATTTATATCGCCAAATTTCATTGCCCCATTAGAACAAGCATTTGAACATGCCGTTTGAAATTCACCATCAACAATAGCTCTTCCATCGTTTTTAGCTTTCAAAATTGTCGCCTGGGTCATTTGAATACACATTGAACATTTTTCCATAACTCCACGAGAACGAACATTAACATCTGGATTTAATACCATACGTCCTAAATCATCATTCATGTGATAATCAAATTCGCTGTTTTTGTTGTACAGAAACCAGTTAAAACGACGCACTTTATAAGGACAGTTGTTAGCGCAATAACGCGTTCCAACACATCTGTTGTAAGCCATGTGATTTTGACCTTGACGAGAGTGTGAAGTCGCAGCAACTGGACAAACCGTTTCACAAGGCGCATGATTACAATGTTGGCACATTACCGGTTGAAAAGAAACCTGTGGGTTATCACCCGCTTTTTCCATTTCATTAAATGTAGACAATGAACTTGATAGACCTGCAATGTTTTCTTTTCTTTCGTTATCGCCTTCAAAAGTGCTTTCAGAAGAATAATATCTGTCAATACGCAACCAGTGCATATCACGACTTCTTCTTACTTCTGATTTTCCAACAACAGGAACGTTATTTTCTGCATGGCATGCAATTACACAAGCGCCACAACCGGTACAAGCATTCAAATCAATTGAAAGATTAAAATGGTGACCTACAGAACGATCAAAAGAACTCCATAAATCTACTTTTGTTGCCTCAACTTCTTTGTGATCCAATGAAACCATTGGTTGTTCATTCCAAACGTGAGCATCTTTTGTATTGAAAATTTCTAGAGAAGTTTCTTTAATGATATCTCCTCTTCCCATTAATGTTTTCTGACCTTGAACACAAGCAAACTCATGTTCTCCTCCGGCTTTCGCCAAAGTTACAGACTGTACATTATTAAAACCTTTATATAAAGAGTAAGCGTTTAAACCTACCATCATTTCTTCTTTCAAAGCCGCTTTACGACCATAACCTAATGCTAAACCAATAGTCCCAACCGCTTGACCTGGCTGAACAATTACCGGAACATTTTCTAATTTAAGTCCATCAGCAGTAGTAATAGTGGCATAACTTCCGTTCAAACCACCGTTTGCTACAATTTCATTAGATAGTTCATATTTCTTTGCATCTGCATTCGAAACAGTAACATAATTATCCCAAGAAACTCTAGTAATTGGATCAGGAAACTCTTGCAACCAAGGGTTATTGGCTTGTTGTCCGTCTCCCATACCTGTTTTTGTGTATAAAACAAGCTCTAATCCTTGAGCAGCTTTTGATTGTGCCAAAGCATTTGCAGCAGCAGCAAAATCGGCAGAACCACCAGCAGAACCTGTAACAGCTCCTACGTAAATACCATCATGCAACACTTTATTCCAAGAGGAACCAGCTATTATTGTTGATGCATTAGCTTTAATGTAATCATAAAACGCTCCTGTTGATCCATTCAATGACAACAATATATCTTGAAATTGTTTTGTATTAAAAAGTGGACGAATTGTAGGCTGAGTAATTCCATAAGTACCTTTTGTGATACTTACATCATTCCATGATTCTAAATAATGAGGAACAGCGGCAGCAATAGTACTTATTAAAGCCGTTTCATCTTCTTTTAATGAAAACGCCACTGATGTTTTTACTTTTTTAAGTCCTTCAACAAAAGAAACACTATCTGCTAAAGTATACACCGGATTAACACCACTCATTAACAAAGTATGAACACTACCCGCTTTCATATCATTGACTAACTGTGTAACTTTTGCATCAGAACCTTTTCTGATTTGTCGTACTCCAGAAGTACTGAAAGCTTCACTTGCCAGCACTTGGTTGATTGCCAAAACTAACAATTGAGCATTTTTATCTTGAATACCAGAGACTAAAACTCCTTTTGAACCAGCAGCTTTCAACTGTTGAGCCGCTTTTGTAACTTCTGCTTTAAATTTATCTTCTAAACTTACAGCAACAGCAGAACCCGTTACAATATTATAAATATGAACTAATGCTTGTTTTTGATTCGCAGTAGACATTGGCAAACGCTTATCAGCAGCAGCACCAGACAAAGTCATATTTGCTTCTAATTGGAAATGACGAGACATTTTGCCTGCCTTAGGAATTCTTCCTTTAGCATAACCCGAATCATAACTTCCACCTTGCCAATCTCCAAGAAAATCAGCTCCAACAGAAACAATAAATGAAGCTTTAGAAAAATCATAATCAACCAAAGCTCTTTCTCCATACACTGTTTCGAAAGCATCTAATGCTGCAGATTCAGATATAGCATCATAAACAATATGTTTAGCATTTGGATTTTTACCGATAAATTCAGCTATCAATTTTTCAGTTGACGGACTGGCTAATGTATTCGTCAAAAGCACTACTTGACCACCTTTTGCAGTTGCATCAGCTATGCTTGATTTAATTTTAGAATCAACAGCAGACCAAGTTGAATTTTTACCTTCAATTTTAGGTTCTTTCAAACGCATGCTATCATACAAAGAAAGAATTGAAGCATGAATTCTTGCGTTAGCACTAAACTTAGCTCCCGCAATAGTGTTATTGTCTATTTTAATAGGACGCCCTTCACGAGTTTTCACTAAAAGATTAGCAAAATCAAATCCATCAAAAACAGAAGTTGCATAATAATCCGCAATTCCAGGGATGATTTGTTCCGGCTGAAGAACGTAAGGTATAGACTTGTTCACAGGACCTTCGCAAGCTGCAAGCGTCGCTGCCGCAGTACTAAAACCAACGTACTTTAAAAAATCACGACGTGATGTTGACGAAGATGACAAAGCGTCATTATTTCCTAAAAATTCATCAGTAGGAATTTCTTCAACAAATTCGTTATTTCTAAGCGTCTCAACAATAGAACTATTTTTGTCTAGTTCTTCAACACTTTTCCAGTATTTTTTGTTTGATGACATATATAAATATTAAAATCTTAATAATTTGATTAATAGTGGCATTTACCACATTCCAAACCTCCCATTTGTGCCGCAGTCAACTTGTCTACGCCATATTTCTTAGAAAGTTCATCATGAATTTTTGTGTAATATTCATTACCTTCCATCTTAACCTCTGTTTTTCTGTGACAATTAATACACCAACTCATTGTAAGTGGAGCAAATTGTTTTTGGATTTCATACTCCTGAACAGGACCGTGACATGTTTGACATTCTATTCCAGCAACAGTTACGTGTTGAGAGTGGTTGAAGTAAACGAAGTCAGGCAAATTATGGATACGAACCCACTTAACTGGTTGCGTTTTACCGGTGTAAGTCTGTGTTGTTTGATCCCAGCCAACAGCTGTATACAATTTTTGAATTTGTTCATCATAAAAAGCTTTGCTATACTCCGGTGTAGCTGTCGATTCGGCAACTTCAGCAATATTTTTATGGCAATTCATGCACACATTCAAAGATGGTATTCCACCATTTTTACTTACTCTTGCCGCAGAATGGCAATACTTACAGTTAATTTCATTGTCTCCAGCATGTATTCTATGTGAATAATGGATTGGCTGGATCGGAGCGTAATTCTGATCTACACCAATTTGCATTAGATACCCATAAATAAAATAAGCACCAGCCAACAGCAAAAATACCGAAGTGACTAGGACCAGAAATTGATTTCTGGCAAATGCTTTCCAAATCGGAGTTGTTGGTGTTTTTGGAGCTACAACGATCCCATTAGCTTTAGCAACTTTTGTTAAAACTTGATTCACCAAGAACAGCATTACGACCAAAATAATCATAACAAGAGCTAGAGCACCTAAGATAATGTTATTAGACATTCCATTGTCTGCTACGGCAGCACCAGGAACCGCTTCAGTCCCACCAGCAACTGCTGCAGGTGCTTCTGCTTTTGGCTCTGACGTGTATGCAATGATATTATCAATATCAGCATTAGATAACTGAGGAAAAGCCGACATCACTGCCTTGTTATTTTCTTCATAAACCTTTACAGCCTGAGCATCTCCAGACTTAATCAAGTCAGAACTGTTTTTAATCCACTTGTAAAGCCATGGCATATCATATTTACCAGCTATACCTCTTAGAGCAGGACCTGTAGCTTTAGCATCTAATTTATGGCATGCAGCACAATTTGCATTGAACAATTCTTTACCTTTTACAGCATCTCCACCAGTTACCGCGGCAGGGGCCGCAGCTGCATCAGTCACCGCAGGAGCAGCTTCTTGAGCAAATGAAGTTAAAGAGAAAATTACCGATGAGGCTAAGCCCAGAAATAATTTCCTTGTGATCGAATTATGGTTACCCACCTTTTTCATATAGTATAAAGATTATCTACTAAAATTTGGCACAGTTTTTTCTAAATGAATTGTAAAAACTGCTCCTTTATTTTAAAACTTGGACAAAAATACGACTTAAGAACTGTTCTCAAAACCTTAAAATAGTCTTAATTTCAATTTATATCTATTCTAAATAACATTTGACGTTTAGCATCATTCCTTAAATATTACTTTTGCACAAAAACAATCACATTATGAGAATTTTAGCCATTCAAAAAGCCTTTTTTATCTTTATTACAATATGTATTTCAAGCCTCAGCGCAAGTGCACAAGGTGGAAATATTACAATAAAACAAGATTCCAAATTCGAACAATTATTAAACGAAAAGCGAAAAACAAATATTTCTACTGCAGAAAATGACCGATATAAAATTCAAATTTTCAGTGGTGAAAGTGATAAAGCTAAAAACACGTTGAATCAATTTAGACAAGAATTCAGCGACTTAGATGGCACCATTATCTTTTTCACTCCCATTTACAAAGTTTGGATTGGAAATTTTAAAACACGAATTGAAGCTGAAAGAAACCTAATCGAAATTAGAAAAAGATACACTAATGTGCATTTGATAAAACCTGTAAGCTAAAAATTATATTTCTTATAAATTGCAATTTTCAATGGATATTGGAAGGTAGCAGCAAGCAAAAAAGCAACACGTCTAGAGTTGCTTTTTTTTGCTTTTTGCCTATCCTTTTAAGCTAAAATCCAAAGATAATTACGCACCATTTCACCTTAAATTAAGCAAAGTAAGGAAATTCATTTTTTGTTTGAATTTGTCAACTGACACCGTTTACAAATTACTTAAGATTGACGATATATCCTCGCTAGGGATTTCACAAAGTATGGATAGTAAAAAAGATTACTTATGTTGTATAAGTTCAAACTTCTTTTATAAAATACTTACATGGGTGTGTTTTATTGTAAAGATAAACCGAGTTAGATTAATTAATAATTGAGATAAATAAATGTACAATCTAATATAAAACAATATCAATTATATTAAATTTTAACAAAATGAGCCCGATAAAATATCGAGCTTATCAAAATCATATTATTCATGAATTTGTTTAAAATTTTGCTGCAGTTCAAATCAGGTATCTTTTTTATTAATGAGCTATTGTTTCTTGATAATATTTTTTAAGAATAGTTTTTATATCCGAACTGCTTTTCTTGCTGTTTTTAAAATCTTTGAAGAGTACTGGATATGGCACCAGCATTGCTTTCATTTCATTATTTGATAAAAAAGAAGGCTGACCAGAATAACAATCAATAAGCATTGGCACTGAAGAGCTACTTGTCGCGGAAGCAATGACTACACCAATTAGCCCGAACATTGCGCCCATAGCAACAACATTATTGGTATTATAAACCACATTTTCTACGTAATATCTACTTCCAATTATTTCGGTTTTCGCATAATATTTTGCGTTTGCATACTTTGATACATTTACATAAAAAACGTTTCCATCACTGAATCCGTAATAATTCAACTCTTTCGATTTAGTCGTTTTATTAAGCAAATAAAATCGCTCATTTTTGCTCGTCATTTCAAAATTACTATCGTTAAGCGGATTATTATTTAAAACGTCGACGTAGGTCAAATAAACACCCTTAGACGGAACCGCATCAAGTGTTTTACTTTTAATATTCTGATCAATATCAAAAACTATAGAAGTCTTATCATTATCGCTCGTTTTCATATAATTAGTTAAACATTCCTGCAAAACTTTTTTCAATCTTTCATCGTGTTTATTAGTAACATCCATACCACTACTTTCTGCCGAAGCGGCATATGTCCCTACGATATAGTCAATCCCTTCTTTAGGCTCAATAATATCGACGACTAAAGTCGCATATCCTGTTTCAGACATTGCTCGAGTAAGTTCAGAAACATATAATTCATTAATACGAATAGAGATTTCAGACTTATTTTTTTCTTTTGGACAAACAATAGCAAGGTAACCCGAAAATTCATCTATTATTGGATTTTCAAAATTCGCTAAAACTTTTCTGTTGAATCCTCCTTTTTGAACGGTTCCAATATTTTCTTTAAACTGTCTACCATCGTAAACATTTTCGACATAAAAATTAAATTCTGAAACTTTATCATTTTTATCTTTTAAAGATATTTTATGATATTCCATTTTATTTTGAGAAAACGCAACAGTGCAGACTGCAATAAAAAATAATATAAGTAATTTATTCATGGCTAAATTTTTAAGTAAGTTATAAAAATAAAAAAAATCCCGATTGCTCGGGATTTTAGTTTTATTATAATGAAATTTTATTTCAACTTCTTTTTGATAGCAACTTCATGGTACGATTCAATAACATCTCTTTCTTCGATGTCATTATATCCTTTTACTTGAATACCACAATCGTAACCTTTGGCAACTTCTCGCACGTCATCTTTAAATCGCTTCAATGCTAAAAGCTCTCCGGTAAAGACTACCACACCATCTCTGATGATTCTCATTTTGGCGTTCTTAACAATTTTACCATCCATTACCATACTTCCGGCAATTGAACCTACTTTAGAGATTTTAAATATCTCTCTGATCTCAGCTGTACCCAGAATTTCTTCTTTCATTTCCGGAGCTAACATTCCTTCCATGGCATCTTTCAAGTCATCAATAGCAGCATAGATGATAGAGTAGTAACGGATATCGATTTCCTCTTTGTCTGCTAATTGTCTTGCATTTCCAGCAGGACGAACATTAAATCCAATAATAATTGCATCTGAAGCAGAAGCTAACATTACGTCAGTTTCAGTAATTGCTCCAACACCTTTGTGGATAATATTAATTTGAATTTCTTCAGTAGATAATTTAGAGAATGAATCAGATAAGGCTTCAACAGAACCATCCACATCTCCTTTAAGGATAATGTTTAATTCTTTAAATTGACCCAATGCAATTCTACGTCCAATTTCATCTAACGTAATATGACGTTGTGTACGTACGGATTGTTCACGCATCAACTGAGAACGTTTTGAAGCAATTTGTTTCGCTTCTTTTTCGTCTTCAAAAATATTGAACTTATCACCCGCAGTTGCTGCTCCATCAAGACCAAGAACTGAAACCGGAGTCGAAGGACCCGCAACAGTTACAATGTTCCCTCTTTCATCATGCATGGCCTTAATTTTACCATGATGCTTACCCGCCAACATATAATCTCCAATTTTCAATGTTCCGTTTTGAACTAATATTGTACTAACATATCCTTTTCCCTTGTCAAGGAAAGCCTCAACAACAGTTCCAGAAGCCGCTTTATTTGGATTTGCTTTCAAATCTAAAAGTTCCGCTTCTAATAATACTTTTTCTAATAATTCTTTCACGCCTGTTCCCACTTTCGCAGAAATATCATGAGATTGAATTTTTCCACCCCAATCTTCTACAAGTAAATTCATACCTGCTAATCTTTCTTTTACTTTTTCAGGATTAGCATTTGGCTTATCAATTTTATTGATAGCAAAAATGATTGGAACTCCAGCAGCTTGAGCATGGCTAATTGCTTCTTTGGTTTGCGGCATAATGTCATCATCAGCAGCAATCACAATAATAGCAATATCTGTGACTTGAGCACCACGCGCACGCATCGCAGTAAACGCTTCGTGACCCGGTGTATCTAAGAATGCGATTTTTTGTCCGTTATCCAAAGTTACTCCGTAGGCACCAATATGCTGTGTGATTCCTCCAGACTCACCTGCAATGACATTTTCTTTACGAATGTAATCCAGTAACGATGTTTTACCGTGATCGACGTGACCCATTACGGTTACAATTGGAGCTCTGAAAACTAAATCTTCTTCTCTGTCTTCAACAACCTGAATTGCTTCTTCGATGTCTACAGTGATAAATTCAACTTCATAACCAAATTCATCAGCAACGATAGTCAAGGTTTCTGCATCAAGACGTTGGTTCATGGTAACCATGATTCCAAGTGACATACACGTACCAATAACTTTAGTAATTGGCACATCCATCATGATGGCAATTTCACCAACTGTAACAAATTCAGTAACCTTTATAGTTTTACTTCCTTCGTCAATCGCTCTTTGTTCATCATCAGACTTCTGACGGTGCGTATCTCTTTTGTCTCTTCTATATTTAGCCGCTTTAGATTTACCACCTTTACCTTGTAGTTTCTCTAAAGTCTCTCTAATTTGATTTTTAACTTCTTCCTCAGTAGGCTCAACTTTTGCAACAATTGCAGGTCTGTTTCCTTTTACAAAACCAGGTCTTGCACTTCTGTTTGCGTTGAATCCACCGCCACCTACATTGGGTGTAATCTTGTTAGGATTTGGCGCACCAGGAACTCCTGGTACTGCAGGCGGTCTTGGAGCACCTGGTTTGGGAGCAATCCTTTTACGCTTGTTTTTATTTGCATTGGCTGCAGCTGAACCTAGAGCACCCGGTTTATTCGGAGTGATTTTTGGTTCTTCTTTTTTCTTTTTTGGTTTATTGAATTGCGATAAATCAATTATTTGACCAGTTAAAGTAGTTCCCGATAGTTTTTGATATTGCGTTGTGATGGTTTCATCAACAGGAGCTTCATCAACTTTAACTGCTTCGGTTTTCGCAACAACTTTTGGTTCCGCAGCGACTTCTTTTACGGCCTCTGTTTTCACCTCTTTAATTCCAACAACAGGTTTCACCTCTTTTTTGTCTGTAACAACTTTTTCTTCCAAAGGTTTTTCTGCTGAAGGTTTTTCAGCTGAAACTTCTTTTTGAACAGCTTTTACCTCAGCGATCTTAACAACCGGAGCCTCCACTTTTTCAACAGCTTTTACAGGCGGTACTATTGAAGGTTTCTTACGATTAAGATCAATCTTACCAACTTGAACAGGAGCAGCTATTACCGCTCTCGCTTTTATAACCTCTTGTTGCTTCAGACGATCTTCCTCTAGCTTACGTTTGTCTTCAATTTCTTTTTCTCGTTCTAAACGCAAAGCTTCTTTTTCTTTTCTTTTCTCTTCGCCAACTTCTTTTGAAGCTTCTTTATTCCCCTTGTCACCAGCAAACTGACCGCACAAGACATTGTATACATCATCAGAAATTTTTGCGTTTGGATTTGCTTCAATAGCAATCCCCTTATCTTTTAGATAATCCACAGCTCTTTCTAAAGAAATATTCAATTCCCTTAAAACTTTGTTTATTCTAATAATTCTCTCTTCAGACATAAAACCTTTTTATTATTACCTTTTTTGTTATTCCTCACTTTACTCCCAACTCGATACCTACCGAGCAAGAATTAATTGTAAAGTGGCATGTTTATCGTTGAAGACGCATTGACTAACTGTCAAATTCTTCTTTCAATATTCTCATTACATCCAGAATTGTTTCCTCTTCCAGATCTGTTCTTCTTACTAAATCTTCTACATCTTGTTTTAAGATACTCTTTGCTGTATCTAAACCAATTTTTGCAAACTCTTCAATAACCCAGTCTTCAATTTCATCCGAAAACTCTGTTAATTCAACATCATCCTCATCAGCTGTAGCACCTGCAACATCTCCTTCACGAATAACATCTAACTCATAGCCAGTTAATAAACCTGCTAATTTAATGTTATGCCCACCACGACCAATAGCTTTTGAAACCTCTTCCAGTTTCAAGAAAACTTCTGCTCTTTTTGTATCTTCATTAATTTTAATAGAAGACACTTTTGCAGGACTTAATGCCCTTGTAATAAACAACTGTATGTTGCTGGTATAATTGATAACATCGATATTTTCGTTTCCTAATTCCCGAACAATTCCGTGAATACGAGACCCTTTCATACCTACACAAGCTCCAACAGGATCAATTCTGTCGTCATAAGAATCTACGGCTACTTTTGCTTTCTCACCAGGTATCCTTACCACTTTTTTAACCATAATTAAACCGTCAAATACCTCAGGAATTTCTTGTTCAAACAATTTTTCCAAAAACTTCTCAGAAGTTCTAGACATAATAATTTGAGGCTTATTTCCTTTTAATTCAACGCTTTCTATTATTCCTCTAACATTATCTCCTTTGCGGAAAAAGTCAGAAGGTATTTGTTTTTCTTTAGGTAAAATGATTTCATTTCCTTCATCATCAACCAAAATCACAACTCTTGGGCGCACGTGGTGCACTTCAGCAGTATAAATATCGCCTATTAAATCTTTAAATTGTTTGTAAAGATTTGTATTATCATGTTCATGAATTTTAGAAATCAAATTCTGACGTAAAGCTAAAATTGCTCTTCTCCCTAAATCAATTAATTTTACTTCTTCGGAAACTTCTTCACCAATTTCAAAATCAGGCTCAATTTTTCTAGCTTCAGTTAAAGTAATCTCAAGATGGTCAAAATCTAAGTCTTCATCCGCAACGATTACTCTTCTCTGCCATATCTCCATATCTCCCTTATCAGGATTTATAATGATATCGAAATTATCATCTGAACCGTATTTTTTCTTCAATGCATTTCTAAATACATCTTCTAAAATTGCCATAAGCGTTACACGATCAATAAGTTTATCATCTTTAAACTCTGAGAATGAATCGATTAATGCTAAATTTTCCATGCGAATTCTTTAATTAAAATGTTACTGTAACAATTGCTTCTTTAATGTCTCCGTAATGAAGTTGTAGTTCTTTTTGAACTGTTTCCTTTCCTTTACCTATTTTTTTCGGCTCTCTTGCTTTCCATGACAAAACTACAAAATCATCATTAGCTTCCACTAATTCTGCTTCAATTAATTCTGCCCCAGTCTTCAAAATCAATGTGCGTCCTATATTTTTCTTGTATTGTCTTATTAATTTCAATGGTGAACCTACTCCTACCGACGCTACTTCTAAAGAGTAATCCTGCTCTTCGCGATCCAATTCATTATCTATAAAACGGCTTACATCGATACAGTCCTGAAGTGATACTCCATTATCCCCATCTAAAGTCACAATAACCTTGAAAGCATCAGTAATAATAAGGTCTATCAAAAAAATTGATGGCTTTTCTAAAAGGCATTCCGCCAATAACGAATTTACTTTTTCTTTAAATGTCATATTTTTATAAAAAGAGGGGACATTTAGTCCCCTCATTATCTAGATTTTAATAAATAATGGTGCAAATATAGTGTTTTTTTTGTAAACTAAAATAATCGATTGCTGTAAAATAATTTCTTACCTTTATTAGCGTAACAAAATAGCAGTTATTAACATAATTTAACACTTCTTAATTATGAAACGCATTTTAGTCCCAATCGATTTTTCCGAACATGCTGAAAACGCTCTAAAAGCAGCTGCCATAATCGCAAAAAAGAACAAATGCGAGATCTTTTTACTACATTTATTAGAACTACCAAACCAAATGAGTGACGCCATGAAAAATGGCGGCAGTATTCCTGAAGTAATGTTATTCATTAAAAAAGCGAATGAAACCCTGCAAAAAATAACCGAACAACCCTTTTTAAACGGACTCTCTATAAATACTACTATTCAATTTGAAAGAGCATTTGACGGAATTTTATCGTTCAACAAGAAAAACAAGATTGACTTAATTGTTATGGGATCTCACGGAACTTCCGGAATCGAAGAAACACTTATTGGTTCTAATACCGAAAAAGTGGTGCGCCTCTCCGAAGTTCCAGTTTTAGTTATAAAAAAAGATGTTGGCGAAATAAAATTTAAAAACATTGTATTTGCATCTGATTTTTCAACAGAAATCAAAAAACCTTTCAAAAAAATGATTGAATTCGTTGAAATTTTTGATTCAAACCTGTTGTTAGTGATGATTTGCACCCCAAATAGCTTTAAGGCTACTGTTACTGCTGAAAAAACAATGAAAGAATTTATCGAAAACTATGATATAAAAAACTACTCTTTACATATTTTTAATGATGCCAATATTGAAAGTGGTATTTCCAATTTTTCAAAGACTGTTGATGCAGATTTAATTGGTCTTTGCACTCATGGCAGAACCGGATTGGCACATTTTTTTAACGGAAGCATAAGTGAAGACTTAGTGAATCACACCACAAAACCTGTAATTACTTTTAAAATCTGATGGATGTGAAATTTGAACTGTAATAAATAATCAATCCTAAAATTGATAAATCAAGGAACAAAGTATTAAGTAGACACTTCTGTTTAAAAATAAAAATAAAAAAAAACCTCTCAAATTATGAGAAGTTTTTTTGTTGGTCTACAAGGACTCGAACCTTGAAAGACTGCACCAAAAACAGTTGTGTTACCATTACACCATAGACCAGTATTGCTGTTAAGCGAGTGCAAATTTATACTAATTTTTAGTTTGCGCAAACTTTTTTCGTCTTTTTATCAAAAAATATTTTTCTAAAATTAAATTTAATTTAAAAAACAAACGAAAAAGATTCATAGTCAACACGTTATTCAATTACATTACTTTTCCAGAAAATAGTGTTAATGCTATGCAGGTTAAACAAAAAAACATTTTCTTTGTGACTTACAATTAAATTAAACTTTAGTACATGGATAAAGCAGCATTCAATTTTAATAAATGGAATACAATTATTGGTTGGCTTACATTTGGAATCGCATTATTGACCTATACGCTGACAGTTGAGCCCACCATGAGTTTTTGGGATTGCGGCGAATACATTGCCACAGCGGCCAAATTAGAAGTTGGCCACCCACCAGGAGCTCCTTTATACCAGATGATTGGTGCTTTCTTCGCCATGTTTGCTGCCGATGAAACTAAAATTGCCTTAATGGTGAATATGATGTCCGTGTTTTCGAGTGCTTTTACCATTTTATTCCTATTTTGGTCTTCCTCGATGATCTTAAAAAAATTAGTTTCCCGATTTTCAGAATTAAACAGAAACAATGAAATTGTAATCTTAGGAAGCTCGCTTGTAGGCGCTTTGGCGTATACTTTTTCTGATAGTTTTTGGTATAACGCAGTCGAGGCCGAAGTTTACGCCATGGCTTCCTTATTTATTGCGTTATTATTTTGGCTCGGATTACGCTGGGAACAGGACATGAACAAACCAAGAGGAAATAAATGGTTATTAATCATTTCACTTGTTGTTGGACTATCGTTTGGTGTTCATTTCATGGCTTTATTAACAATCCCTGCAATTGGATTTTTATACTTTTTCAAAAACTATCAAGTTGTTACGGTTAAAAGTTTCCTTATTGCAAACGTGGTAGTAATCGCTATTTTACTTTTTATATTCAAATTACTTCTTCCTATGACCATGGGATTCTTTGGTAAAACCGAAGTTTTTATGGTGAATAGCTTGGGATTACCGTTTGACTCCGGAACTATATTAGTCACTGTTTTGCTGGCTGCGCTGTTTTATTTTGGATTAAAATACACCAACAATAAAGGTCTTGCAAATTACAACACTTTAATTCTCTGTGTTCTTTTTATCCTAATCGGATTTTCTACTTGGACAATGTTACCAATTCGTGCCAACGCCAACACCGTTATTAACGAAAACAAACCTTCTGATGCTCGTGAAGTTCTTGCGTACTATAACAGAGAGCAATACGGTGTTAACCCATTGTTTTACGGTCCTCAATACACCGAAGCTTTTTCAGGTTTAGACGACGACAATCCTTATCTGGACAAAGCCCCCAATTATGAAAGAGATTACAAAACAGGGAAATATGTTATTGTCAATAATTTCAAAAATGCCGAACAAAATACGGATGACAACCACAAAACTATTTTACCAAGAATGTGGAGTGGCGATCATATTGAAAATTACATGAATTTCACAAATCCGCCAGAGTTCAGATTAAATCCTAATTATTCGTACGAAGACGATCTGGCCAAATATGGGATTGACCCTAGCCAACTTAGTGAAGAAGAATATAATAAAGCGATCGCGCAACTGAAAAATGAAACCGAAAAAATCGTCAACGAATTCAGACAAGCTTACTCTCAAAAACAAATTGACAACGAAGGTTACATTAAATTTCTAAAAAGTTACGGTGATTATTTATTGGTTGACAAACCAACAACCGTTGATAATATTGGCTTTATGGTTGAATACCAATTTGGCTATATGTATTGGAGGTATTTAATGTGGAATTTCGTTGGTCGTCAGAATGATGTTCAGGGAAGGTACGATTACTTAGACGGGAATTGGCTTAGCGGAATTTCATTTATAGACGAATTACACTTGGGCAGTCAAGAAAATTTACCATCAGATGTATTGAACAACAAGGGTAGAAATGTCTATTTCTTTTTACCGTTTATTCTTGGTTTAATAGGTTTAATGTACCACGCCAATAAGGATTTAAAAAGTTTTTACGTTCTGCTGGCTTTATTTCTTTTTACTGGAATAGCATTAAAAATATACTTGAACGAAAGACCTTTTGAACCACGAGAACGGGATTATGCGTTAGTTGGCTCTTTTTACGTGTTTGCCATCTGGATTGGTTTTGGAGTTTATGCATTATACGAAAGCATCCAAAAATATTTAGCTCCAAAAATTGCCGGCCCAATAATTATCTGCGCCAGTTTACTGGCTGCTCCTGTATTAATGGCTGCTCAAAACTGGGATGACCATGATCGTTCAGGAAAATCTACTGCTGTAGCCATGGCAAAAGCATACCTTACTTCTTGTGATCCTAATGCTATTTTATTTACCATTGGTGATAACGACACTTTTCCGCTTTGGTACGCCCAAGAAATTGAAAAAGTAAGAACGGATGTCAAAATTGTAAATACTAGTTTATTCATGACGGATTGGTATATCGATCAGATGAAAACCAAAACATACGAGTCAGATCCATTACCTATTTCATTTACACACGATCAGTATGTGGGAGATAAATTGGATTATGTGGCACATATTCCAAAAGTGGAAACCCGTTGGGATATAAAAGATTTTATTGATTTTATAAAAAATCCAAAATCAACGGTTGAAATGCAAAACGGACAAACCATTCATTTTTATCCTACGAATAAAATTAGAATTCCAATTGACAAAAACATCATTATGCAAAATAAAGTAGTTTCTGCCAAATACAATGATTCTATAGTTCCCTATATTGATTTGGATATAAGTAAAAATGCTTTGTACAAAAACAGATTAATGATGCTGGATATTGTTGCCAATAACAATTGGAAACGACCTATTTATTTTAGCGGAGGCGCATTTGATGACGAAGATTACATCTGGATGAAAGAGTATCTTCAACTGGAAGGAATGGTATACAAATTAGTACCGATAAGAACAATTATTCCTAAAGATGGAGGCCCGCTTGAAATGGGACAAATAGACTCCGATAAAATGTATGATAAAGTAATGAAATGGGATTGGGGAAACAGCGAAAGCAAAACCATATACCACGATCCTGAAACAAGAAAAAACAGTATTAATTATCGTTCATACCTTTCAAGATTAATGAATCAACTGATTATTGAAGGCAAAAAAGACAAAGCAAAAGTCATAATTGATTTGGCTATGAAAAAAATGCCTTTGGAATATTTCGGTTATTACTCTCTCTTAGAACCTTTTGCTGGTGGTTATTATAAAATTGATGAAAAAGTAAAAGCACGACAATTGCTGGAAAAACTAATCGGTAAGTATCAAGAAAACCTCAACTATTACGGTAAACTTAAATCTTCCGAGCAAAGTAGTATTGCAACTCCTATAATAATCGATATCGAGCGTTATAGAAGCCTTTTGCAAGCCATGAAAGAAAATGGAGATTTAGATTTTTACAATAAGCATAAAATCACTTTCAACACGTACATCAAAATGTTTGAACGTTTTGGAAGAGAGAAAGAGTAATTTTAAATTCAATTAGAAAAAATAGCGGTGTTGAAAAATGTCGCTATTTTTTTTTAATCTTAAAACTAAAAAATGAAATTTTACTGGGTCAAGACAAATTGGATCATAAAAAAAATATTTTCTAATTATACTTGGGATGTTTCCAATTCAGGAAATACCGTATATCTCACTTTCGATGACGGACCTATTCCAGAAATTACAACATGGGTTTTGGAAGAATTAAAAAAATACGACTTGAAAGCTACTTTTTTTTGTATTGGAGAAAATATTGAGAAGCATCCCGAAATATTCAAAAAAGTAATCCGCGAAGGTCATGCCATAGGTAATCACACTTTCAATCATTTAAACGGATGGAAAACGCCGACTGAAGCTTACATTAAAAACATAAAATTGTGCGAAGAAGTAATCGAAAAAACTACAGATTACAATTCAAAATCTAAATTATTCCGTCCGCCTTACGGCAAATTAAAAACCGCTCAAGCTAGAGCAATAGAAAAATTGGGCTATGAAATAATTATGTGGGATGTACTTAGCGCAGATTTTGATACAACACTATCTAAAGAACAATGTTTAAATAATGTGCTGTCAAAAGTAAAACCCGGAAGTATTATTGTGTTTCACGATAGTATTAAAGCCTTCAAAAATCTTGAATATGTTTTACCAAAAACACTGGCTTTTTTAAAAGAAAATAATTTTAATTGTGATGTTTTGCGACATAAACAATTTTAGAATTGTTCCTGAACGATTCCAATAAGCGTATTGGCATCTAATTCGCCAGATTGTCTCCAGATCATTTGACCTTGTTTGTAAATCATCAGTGTTGGCAAACCTTTGATGCGCAAAGCATCTGCTAACTCTTGATTTTTATCTACATCAATTTTTATCACTTTTGCTTTATCGCCAAGAGCTGCTGCTACATCTCTGATAACAGGATGCATTGAAACTGAAGATTCGTTCCACTCTGTATAAAAATCAATTAATACAGGCACTTGAGTATTTATAAGTTCTCCAAATTTTGACATAAAACCAAAAATTTAATTTTTAAAATTCACTAAAAAGAGATATTTATTTTACAAATGTAGCATTTTAAACGAATTATGCCACATTAACGCCTTTTTTTAGTTCAATGACTGTTATTTCCGGCATAATACCTACTCTACCTGGATATGCGTGAAAACCAAATCCTCTATTAACGTAAACGTATCGTCCAAGGTTTTCATATAAACCAGCCCATTGCTTGTAAACATATTGAGCCAGGCTCCATTTGAAATAACCCGGAATTTCGATACCAAATTGCATTCCGTGTGTATGACCAGAAAGCGTAAGGTGATAATGTTTCTCATCATGTTGCACGACATGCTCCCAATGTGAAGGATCGTGACTCATCAAAATCTTAAAATCTTCTTTCTTTAACGGTCCCGCAGCTTTTGTTAAATCTCCTGCCTGCTTGAAATTATGACCCCAGTTTTCAACACCAACCAACGCTATTTTAGCTCCTTCTTTTTCAATAAAGGTATGTTCATTCAGCAACAAATTGAAACCAATTTCCCCATACAGACTTTTTATAGCCCTAAAATTCTCTTCTTTGGCAGCCTCTGTTGGCCATGTTACATATTCGCCGTAATCGTGATTCCCCAACACGGAATATTTACCGTATTCGTGTTTTTTAATTCTATTGAATGTTTCTATCCAAGGATGCATTTCCTTGGCATCCGTATTTACGATATCACCCGTAAACAAAATCAAATCTGAATTTTGTTCATTAACTAAATCAATAGCGTAATTAATTTTTTCCGGGTTATCAAAACTTCCGCTGTGAACATCCGATATTTGAGTAATCTTAAACCCATCAAAAGCTTCTGGCAAATCCGGGAAAAAAATACGTTGTTTAATTACTTTATAATTGTATTTTCCAATGGTCACACCATAAATTAAAGATAAAAAAGGAACTGCCGCTAACCCTAATCCTATTTGACTGACGAACTTTCGTCTGGAGTTGAGGAAATCCGTGCTCTTGTCATAATCGACAAAATAATTTACGCTTCCTGCTCCCAATCTAAAAATATCTTCGCTCATTAGGACAAGAGTCAAAATCAATTTGGGAACATAAACAATAAGCAGTAAACCTACAACACCCATCAATTGCCTAGTTTGCCCTGAATTTCGATCAAATTGCATCAAAGAATAAACAATATATACTAAAACCAGTAGGCTTATAAGCTGAATTGAAAATAATACTGGCTTTGATTTTATTAAAGTTTTTAATACCTGAAAAGTATATAGCTCAATAATAAGAAGGATGAGACACAAGAATACGATACGAAAGATCATTTTAATCAAATTTTACACAAAGTAACGACTTATGAAAATAGCTTAATTAATATTATAATAATTTTAACGTACCAATAGCAGCTAAATTTAAAAATAAAATCTTTGGAATTTTTTACCAAAGCTTTTGTTTTTCTGCAGCCTATATCTTTTGTTTAAAGGAGACATTAAAGCAATGTGTAAAGTATTCTACTACTTTTTACCAAATTAATTGGCAGATAAATTAACGGAAGCAATTTTTACGTTTCCTGTTCCATCTTCACGAGCTACCCATAATTCAACAAAATTATTAGTTGTTAATTCAACTAATGTTTGGATTGATAATGAAATAACATCATCGGCAACACTAGATCGTACAAACACTTTTGATTTGTCAATAAGGATACCATTCTTTGCGATATAAAATACAAATGTAGTATTGTTGGCAGTGGTTTGAAAAGAAATAGAACCTCCTACTCTAAAAAAACGTTTTTTACTACCTAAATACGTTATCTTATTATTACCATCTTTAGCAAATCTAAAAAGATCTTCAGATGTAGTTGCACCATCCACTTTTTGAGCGGTAGTACCCGTTAATACTGTTGGAGATGGAGCTGCTACAGTATAATTGAAATTAATATTACCCACAGCGGATAAATCCGTTTCGGTAGGAATTCCTGCGCAGCGAACATTCCATTTATTATTAAAATTATAACCTGCATAAACCCTAGGTGTATATGGATTTACATATCCTGCTGGATAATCTCCTGTAAACACAACGGTCTCCATGACAGCATCTCCTGTTATTGTTGGATTGGAAGACACATCAAAGCCAATGCTTGAACCAGAAACCTCACTAAATCCTCCTTGCTTGGCCACTTGTCCAAATGTACCAACAATCTTTTCATAAGTCCCAGAATTTCCGAGAGGTAAAGCACCTCCGAACCAACCTGCATTGTTAATCAACAACTTTTTAATATCTTGATAAATAATTCCATTTGCATTACCTACATATTGTATAATACTCACAAATACTAGTGAAAAACCTTTGATAAGACCTACATTAGCTGAATTGGCAATGATACCATCTCTTAAAATTAAATTTGAAGTTCCGTCACCAGTAATATTAAAAACATTACCCCCCGCACCTGATGCCACTAACGCTAATCCCCTAATTGACCCACCTGTTGTTCCCATAAAAAGATCTCCACTAAGTTTAACCAACTTATCCTCTCCAGAATCTAAACCAATAACATAAGCATTATTCAATTCTATCGGCAAATCTACTATAATGGTACCGTTAATTTCATACAAAGTTGTCGCATCCAAAAGATATTTATTATTAGCACCTGCTGCTTTCTCCGCCGCCAAAACCGTCGCTAAAACGTCCGTAGATTTAATTCTTTTAAATTTTAATCTACCGTTAGTACCGCTATTAATAACATTCCAAGACGTTATAGAGGAATTGAAATGATAAAAAGATTTTAAATCCGTGTCGTACACCATTAAACCGTCAGCTGGAGATACAATGGCAACACGTTGTGCCGTTGTCATTCTGGGTGTCAACATTCCTTGAGTTGTAGAGGACACATCTAACACAGAACTTGCGTTCGGAGTAATAGTTCCAATACCTACTTGAGCAAATACATTTGTTGTTATTGTCATAAAAAATAACAAACAGGCTAGTAATACCTTTTTAGTAAAGTAATGTTTTTTCATAACAAATAAGTTAAATTATTAAACTTCAAGACTATAATTGAGCTTTTTAAACTGTTGCTCAAAAATATACTTTACATCGATTAAATACTAATTTAATCGATTAAACGCACTTTTTTAAATTTACTATACTTATAATCTTACATTTTAAAAGTGTTAAAAATATCCATTTTACTTTTTGTAATTATTTTCTTATATGTCAAAGCTGGTAAAATATTTATTCCAAACAAAATGATAAAATTTGGATTATACCTTAAATTTATTCTTTTCAAAATTGGATTTTATGGCGCATCTTAGAAGAAATAATTCGCTCCTTTACTCCTTTATCTACCAAGTTTCGTACTTTTGAAAACTTTACAAAATCACAATTCATGTCACAACAGAAACGACTTTTTCTTCTAGATGCTTATGCCTTAATCTTTAGAGGTTATTATGCCTTCATAAAAAACCCAAGAATCAACTCAAAAGGACTCGATACATCGGCCATTATGGGATTCATGAATTCCTTGATGGATGTTATAAAAAGAGAAAAACCAGACCATTTAGCCGTTGCATTTGATAATGGCGGAAGCCAATTGCGAAATGACATATTTCCTGAATATAAAGCCCATCGAGATGCCACTCCTGAAGCCATAAAAATTGCCATTCCATACATACAAGAACTATTGAAAGCCATGCACATTCCTATTATTGAAGTAAAAGGATATGAAGCTGATGATTTAATTGGGACTATTGCAAAACAAGCGGAAAAAGAAAACTACAAAGTCTTTATGGTTACCCCAGATAAGGATTTCGCACAGCTTGTTTCCGAAAATATATTTATGTATAAACCCGCCCGAATGGGAAATGGAATAGAAATTTGGGGAATTCCTGAGGTTTTGGCAAAATTTGAAATCGAACGACCAGATCAAGTAATTGACTTTCTTGGAATGATGGGCGATGCTGCCGATAACATTCCGGGACTGCCCGGCGTGGGAGAAGTAACGGCTAAGAAACTTTTAAAGGAATTTGGAACCATGGAAAACCTTCTGGCCAACACAGACAAGCTGAAAGGAAAAATGAAAGAGAACATTGAAGCCAACAAGGAAAAAGGATTATTGTCCAAAACTTTAGCAACTATTCTTCTGGATTGTCCAGTTATTTTTGACGAAACAGATTATGAATTATCCACTCCTGATGTCGAGAAAACGGATGCACTATTCAACGAATTAGAATTTAGACGAATGGCGGAACAATTTGACGCTATATTTAAAAAAGGCGGAACTGCCGCTGACAGCACCAACCCAGTTGATGAAACCAAATTGTATAAAAAACCTCAAGCTAAAAACGAAGAACAGTTCGACCTTTTTGGAACTACCATTCATGACGATTCTTCTGAAGAAACACGTCATCAATATTACAGTTCATTAGCAAATACAGAACATTCGTATCAGATAATCCTAGGGGATTTAGGACTGAAATTGCTGTTGCAAAATTTACAAAAACAAACTTCAGTATGTTTTGATACCGAAACGACGGGTTTAGATCCTTTGCATG
Source organism: Flavobacterium sp. DSR3-2 (assembly GCF_049896525.1). Lineage (NCBI taxonomy): Bacteria > Pseudomonadati > Bacteroidota > Flavobacteriia > Flavobacteriales > Flavobacteriaceae > Flavobacterium > Flavobacterium sp. DSR3-2. Next base: position 47,901 of record NZ_JAFCUM010000002.1, on the reverse strand, counting down.
CAGAGTTGGTTGGAATATCATTCTCTTACGAAAAAGGAAAAGGATTTTATGTTCCGTTTCCGGAAAATCAAGAGGAAGCACAGACTTTAATCGAGAAATTTATTCCTTTTTTCGAAAATGAAAGCATCGAGAAAATTGGTCAAAATTTAAAATATGATTTAAAAATTCTTTCTAATTATAATCTTACCGTAAAAGGAAAGCTATTCGATACCATGATTGCGCATTATCTTATTAATCCGGATATGCGTCATAATATGGATATTTTATCGGAAACATATTTGAAATATTCGCCTCAATCCATTGAAACATTAATTGGAAAAAAAGGAAAAAACCAGAAATCAATGCGCGATGTTGAACTGGAAGAAATCAAAGAATATGCTGTTGAAGATGCCGATGTAACCTTGCAACTCAAAGAGATATTCACTTTGGAATTAGACAAAACCGGTACCAAAAAACTTTTTGAGGAAATCGAAATTCCATTGGTAAAAGTCTTGGCTGATATGGAAAAAGAAGGAATTCGTGTAGATGTGGATTTCCTTAAATCGCTTTCGAAAACATTGGATGATGATATCAAAATTTTAGAAGCGAACATATTTGAAACTGCGGGTGAAAAATTCAATCTCGCTTCCCCAAAACAATTAGGTGATGTTTTATTTGACAAATTGAAAATTGGTGGTGCAAAGCAAAAGAAAACCAAAACCGGTCAATACGCAACAGGAGAGGAAATCTTAAGTTATTTAGCCGCCGAAAACCCAATTGTAAAGGACATTCAGGACTGGCGACAATTAGTAAAACTGCAAAACACCTATGTTGATGCGCTGCCCAATCAAGTAGATGGCATCTCTCGACGCATTCACACCGATTACATGCAAACTGTTGCCGCAACCGGTCGTTTGAGTTCCAATAATCCTAATTTACAAAATATTCCGATTCGTACGGAACGTGGTCGACAAATACGGAAAGCATTTGTGGCCCGAGATGAAAATTACACGTTGGTTTCTGCGGATTATTCTCAAATAGAATTGCGTGTAATTGCCGCATTAAGCGGGGAAGAAAACATGATAAAGGCATTCCAAAATCATGAAGACATTCACAAATCTACTGCTTCTAAAGTGTTTAATGTTCCGCTTGAAGAAGTGACTCGTGAGCAGCGAAGTCATGCCAAAACGGTAAATTTCGGAATTATATATGGAGTTTCAGCTTTTGGACTGAGCAATCAAACTTCATTGTCCAGAAGTGAAAGTGCGGCTCTGATTGAAGCGTATTACCAAACCTACCCAAGATTAAAATCCTATATTCAGGAACAAATAGAATTTGCCAGAGAGAACGGCTATGTGCAAACAATCCTTGGCCGTCGCCGTTATTTAAAAGATATCAATTCTCAAAATGCCATTGTTCGTGGCGGTGCAGAACGAAACGCGGTAAACGCGCCGATACAAGGAAGTGCTGCTGATATCATCAAAATTGCAATGATTAACATTCATCAAAAACTAACCTCCGAAAACTGGAAAAGCAAAATGCTGTTACAGGTTCATGATGAACTTGTTTTCGATGTGCATAATTCGGAACTCGAAAAAATCAAACCGATGATAAAATATGAAATGGAACATGCATTTAAACTCGATGTACCTTTGGATGTAGATTTAGGATCAGGAAAAGATTGGCTGGAAGCGCATTAAAATAATCTTTCATTAACTCATAAAAAAATCTCTAATCATTCCGAAACGATTAGAGATTTTTTTGTAGTTATAGTAAACGAGTTGCTACAATTTTCTTGTTGACTCTCTTTCTTTCAATTTTGTTTTAATGACAACGGTTTCATAAGGAACATGCTCTTCTTTAGATTCTAATCTGTCGATGAGCAATTTAGCAGCTACTTCTCCTATTTCTATTCCGTGCTGACTGACGGTTGTTAAACTGGGAGACAATCTACGGGAAGCAAGAATTCCATCGGCAAAACCAATGATTGAAATATGTTCTGGAACTTTAAATCCTTTTTTAAGCGCGATTCGTAAAGCGGCAACAGAATCATTTTCTTCCAAAGCAAAAATCCCATCAATTTTATTTTCAAAAACTTTTTCGATTTTCTCTTTTAAATCTTCTTCAGAGTCCGTTCTTAGGATTACGGCGCTATTCACATCAATATTATTTTTTTCCAAAGCTTTCAAATACCCTTCTGCTCTTAGCTTACCAACACTTAAATTATCGATAGAAGACAACAAAGCGATATTTTTGCAGCCCAAATCAATTAAATGTTGGGTGGAATTTAAAGCGGAATCAAAATCATCTACAATTACTTTGTCACAATCAACGCCTTCCGCAATCCGGTCAAACATAACAATGGGAGTTCCATCATTAATAATTGCCGAGAAATGACCGTAATCCTGATTTTTTTGTGCTTCCTCAGAAACTGAAACAATAAAGCCATCAATAGTTCCATTACTCAGCATTTCCAGTGTATGCGCTTCTTTCTCTGAAGATTCATTGGAAATACACATAATAACGTTGTATCCTTTTTCGTCCGCTACTTTTTCGATACCGCTAAATACTTTGGCAAAAAAAGAATTTAAAATATTTGGTATGATGACACCAATGGTTTTTGTTTTTCTGTTTTTAAGATTCAGACCAATAACATTGGGTTTGTAGTTTTTTAGTTTTGCGTATTCTTTAATTTTCACTTTGGTTACCTCACTAATTTCCGGACTATCATTAAGAGCTTTTGAAACCGTTGAGACAGAAACGTTAAGTTCTTTTGCTATTTGTTTTAATGTAGCTTTGGCTTTCATATATTTTAAAATATTAAAGGGAAACGAGAAGACGATATGGTAATTATACAAACTATTTCAACAATTCTATAATAATAATCAATATAATTACATCAATTTTACATTGTAATTAATTGAAAATCAATACACAAGACGTGGCTTATTATCATTATCTTTGTAATAACAATTCATCAATCGCAAATATACATATTAAATCATTAATCAGAAAGAATACAACTACTAACCTTTTAAATGTTCACAGTATGAAAAAATAGAGTTTTGATTCAATAAGTTAAACCAAAAACTACTCCTAATCTGCCCGAAAAATTACCGTAATTAAGTTTTTTATGTGGTATTATTAAAAAAATCTAAAATCTAAAACTGAACACCTTAAGAATTCGTTTATACCTACTAAACGTGTAATTACTATTAATAACCCTTAAAGAAAGTAAATTATGAAAAATGTAGTTTCGATTCAAGAAGTAAAACCATCTTGCACAAACAGAAGGAGCTTCCTGAAAATTAGTGGCCTCACACTTGTGGGCACCAGTTTGTTATTAGCGGGCTGTAATAATGACGATGATGAAAATAAACCAGTAAATCAGTTTCCCGGAGCACGAAATGGAGTTTTTGATTTAGGAGGCGGAGATTTTGGTGTTTTAACCTATGCTTATGCATTGGAACAATTAGAAGCCGATTTTTACACTAAAGTAGTAAACTCTTCAGGATTCACGACGAATTTCACAGCGCAAGATCAAATAATTCTTACCGATTTGTATCGTCATGAAGTAATTCACAGAGAATTTTTCAAGGCTGCCTTAACCGGTGCTTTACCCGACTCTAAAACTCAATTGCTACCCAACTTGTCTTTTACCTACGGAACCTTGAATTTTAGCAACCGCACCCAAGTCTTGGCTACGGCCAAAGCTTTAGAAGACACAGGGGTAGCTGCTTACAACGGTGCTGGAAAATTATTAGCTAGTCCCGACTACCTTTTATTAGCAGGGAAAATAGTTTCTGTTGAAGCAAGACACGCATCGGCTATTAGAAGTTTAATTAATCCAAATTCAAAAGATTTTGCCGGCGATGATGTTGTAAATGTAACTACGGGATTAGATGTTGCAAGTAATCCATCGCAAGTAATTCCCATAGCTGCCGGATTTATTACCACAAAATTTACTGCTCAGTATTTACCTTAAACTTTTAAATTTAGAAATTATGAACATATTAAAATTTATAGAGTCTCTTGCAGATGAAAGTGTAATGCAAGCTAAAGGCTCCAGAAGAGAAAGTTTGGGCCAATTCAGTAAATTAGGTAAAAATTTAGCACTAGCAGCTATCCCTTTCGGATTAGCATCAACTTCAGCCTATGCTGCTGATATTTCGCCAACTCCGAGTACGCCAATTGGAGCTTTACAATTGGCCTTGACATTAGAATATCTTGAAAAAGAATTTTATCAGATGGGTTTAGATTCCGGAGTCATTCCTCTACTTGAAAATTCAGGTCGTGATAGGAAAGTTTTTGAACAAATCTCCAAACACGAAACTAGTCATGTAACTTTTTTAATCGCAGGGTTGGGCGGTACGGCAAGTGCAAATTTTGTACCTAAACCCACTTTTGACTTTACAGTTGGCGGTGCTTTTAGACCCTTTAACGACTATCCAACATTTCTTGCCTTGGCGCAAGCCTTGGAAGACACAGGAGTAAGAGCGTACAAAGGACAGGCTGGAAATCTAATTTCAACTCCCGACTTGTTAACCGCTGCATTACAGATTCACTCTGTTGAAGCCCGACATGCCTCGGAAGTAAGAAGATTAAGAGGATTAAAAGGATGGATTACAGGAAATCAAAGAGGTGCAGGTATGCCCGCAGCAACACAAGCCGTATATGACGGTGAAGAAGTTACACTGCAAGCAGGATACAATACAGCTACACTATTTGGAGCAGATGCAGGTTCAGAATCTTATGACGAGCCACTGACTACAGCTCAAGCGGTAGCAATAGCAAATATTTTTATCGTATAAAACAATTGCGCTCCTGATTAAAACCATTTGAATTTATAATTCGAATGGTTTTTTTATGTATCACACTATATATTACCGTATTATTACATTTATTATCATTATTTTCATAAAATAATAATCTATGGATTCCTCGTTAAAATTATCTTTTACAGGTGTTTGTATTTAAAATAATTAATTGTACTTTTGCAACCCCTTTATTGGGGATGGAATGTTTAATTAAAAATATATTATGGACGCATTAAGCTACAAGACACAATCAGCAAGCAAAGCCACCGTTACAAAAGAGTGGATTGTTGTAGATGCTGATGGTCACAACTTAGGTCGTCTTGCTTCAAAAGTCGCTATGATTTTGAGAGGTAAGTACAAGCCAAGTTACACACCACACGTGGACTGCGGAGATAACGTAATCGTTATCAACTCAGAAAAAATTAACCTTACAGGTAACAAAATGGATGAAAAAACATACATCCGTCACACTGGTTACCCTGGAGGTCAAAGAACTTTAACTGCTAAAGTATTGCAAGCGAAGAATCCTGCATTACTAGTAGAAAAAGCGATAAAAGGAATGTTGCCAAAAAATAAAATTGGCGCTGAACTTTTTAGAAATTTAAATGTTGTTGTAGGATCAGAGCACAAACAAGGCGCTCAAAAACCTAGAACAGTTAACCTTAACGATCTTAAGTAATGGGAGTTATTCACAAAATCGGTAGAAGAAAAACCGCTGTTGCACGTGTTTATGTTTCGGAAGGAACAGGAGTAATCGTTGTAAACAAAAAACCATTCGAAACTTATTTCCCAACTGCAACTTTACAGTACAAAGTATTACAACCAATGTCTATGACAGAAAATGTAAGCAACTTTGACGTAAAAGTGAACGTTTACGGAGGTGGTTCAACTGGTCAAGCAGAAGCTGTAAGAATGGCATTGGCACGTGTTATGTGTGAAGTAAATGCTGAAAACAGAGCTATCTTGAAACCACAAGGTTTATTGACAAGAGATCCAAGAATGGTTGAACGTAAGAAATTCGGTCAGAAGAAAGCTCGTAAGAGATTCCAATTCTCTAAACGTTAATATTCAATCTGAACTTGTTTCAGATTATCAAGTTCATACGCTGGTTTTATTATCAGCCTAAAGTGAAAAGATGCTGAAATAAATTTAGCATAAAAATTTAAAAAAAACAGTTGTTGTTGCTCTCCTACTGAGGTAGGAAATAGTTTAGCATCTAAATGTATAAAGCCGAGAAATCGCCATTTATTCATTGCTAATCAACAGAACGTAAACTAGAACAAAATGGCAAACAAAGTAGAAGTAAAAGACTTACTAGAAGCAGGTGTTCACTTTGGACACATGACTAGAAAATGGGATCCAAACATGGCTCCTTACATCTATATGGAGCGTAATGGTATTCACATTATCAATCTATATAAAACTGCAGCAAAAATTGAAGAAGCGAATGAAGCTTTGAAAAAAATCGCTGCATCAGGTAGAAAAATATTATTCGTTGCTACCAAAAAACAAGCAAAAGACATTGTTGCTGAAAAAGCAAAAGCTGCAAACATGCCTTACATCACAGAAAGATGGCCTGGTGGAATGCTAACTAACTTCGTAACTATCCGTAAAGCTGTTAAAAAAATGGCTACTATTGATAAAATGAAGAAAGATGGTACATTCATGACTCTTTCTAAAAAAGAGCGTTTGCAAGTAGATCGTCTTCGTGCTAAATTAGAGAAAAACTTAGGTTCAATCGCTGACATGTCTAGACTACCGGCTGCATTGTTCGTAGTTGATATCAAAGCGGAACACATTGCAATAAAAGAAGCACAAAAATTAAACATTCCAGTTTTCGCAATGGTGGATACCAATTCTGACCCAAGAGAGGTTGAATTTGTAATCCCATCTAACGATGATGCTTCTAAATCAATTGATAAAATTTTAACTTTAGTTACAGCTGCAATTGTTGAAGGACTTTCTGATAGAGGTTCTGACAAGGAAGGTGATGCTACTGCTGAAGTTGTTGCTCCTACTGCTGAAGTTACTCCTGCTGTAGAAGCCGCTCCTGCTGCTGAAGCTGCTGCGCCGACTGCAACTGAAGAATAAATAAAATAAATTTAAAGATTGAAGGGTTTAAAGATTAAAAATTATTGATTGTAGAATTAGTAATTAAATCCTTAAATTTTTCAATCTTTTAATCTTTAAATATAAAAATTATGGCAACAATTACTGCTGCAGACGTAAATAAATTAAGAACAATCACTGGTGCAGGTATGATGGACTGCAAAAAAGCCTTGGTTGAATCAGAAGGAGATTTTGATTTAGCAATCGAAAACTTACGTAAAAAAGGACAAAAAGTAGCTGCAAACCGTTCTGACAGAGAATCTACTGAAGGTGCTGCAATTGCTGTTGTAAACGCTGATAAAACTGCTGGAGTTGTTATCACATTGAACTGTGAGACTGACTTCGTGGGGATGAATGAAAACTTTGTAAAAATGGCTACTGAAATGGCTAATTTAGCATTGAACTTCAATACCAAAGAAGAATTTTTAGCGGCTGATTTCAACGGAATCACTGTTGCTGATAAATTAATCGAGCAAACAGGAGTTATTGGTGAAAAATTAGAAATCAGAACTTTCGAGAAATTAGAAGGTGCTTTTATCGGATCTTACATCCACTCTGGAAACAAAATCGCCACTTTAGTTAGTTTATCAGCAAAATTAGAAGGTGCTGATGAAGTAGCAAGAAATATCGCTATGCAAGCTGCAGCTATGTCTCCTATTGCTTTAGACGAAAATGGTGTTGATGCTGAAACTATCGCTAAAGAAATCGAAATTGCTAAAGATATCTTACGTCAAGAAGGAAAACCAGAAGCAATGTTAGACAATATCGCTAAAGGTAAACTGGCTCGTTTCTTCAAAGACAATACTCTAGTAAACCAAGATTATATCAAAGACAACAAAATGAGCGTTGCTGCTTATGCTAAATCGTTAGATAAAGATCTTATCGTTACCGGTTTCAAAAGAGCTGCGTTAGGATAATTTACTCAAAATTTATTACAGAATCTTAAATTTATTTATATTTTGTTTAAAAATTCAAAATCCCATTCTTCAAATCGAATGGGATTTTTTTATTCCTTAAAACCACTTCTAAAAAAAAATTAAAACACTAAATTTGAAATTTAAATTTTATTTATGTTCAAAACAAAAAAAGAACTTGTCTTTGTTATTCTGGCCGGAATCTTCATTACTAACGCCGTTACAGCAGAACTAATTGGTGGAAAATTGATACAAATAGGTCCGTTTGTAATGAGTATAGGTATTTTGCCTTGGCCTATCGTTTTCCTGACGACTGATTTAATCAATGAATATTTTGGTGAAAAAGGAGTAAAAAAACTGTCCATAATCACAGCCTGTTTAATTTCCTATTCTTTCCTTGTTTTACTTTTTGCAATCAATATTCCTGCAGCAAAAGGAATAAGCCCGGTAAATGATGAACAATTTTTTGCAGTTTTTGGTCAAAGCATGTGGATTATTGTAGGTAGCATTATTGCCTTCATGGTTTCTCAATTAATAGATGTGACTGTTTTTTGGTTTTTCAAAAACCGTACGGGAAACAACAAAATCTGGCTCAGAGCAACAGGCTCCACTATAATTTCTCAGTTGTTCGATTCTTTTATTGTGTTGGGAATCGCTTTTTGGCTACCCGGAAAAATCAACTTTGATACTTTTATAACTTCGGCATTGACTGGTTATACATTCAAACTCGGAATTGCCATTCTCTTGACTCCTTTAATTTATGTGGGTCACTATTTAATAAAAAATTACTTAGCCTCTGAAAAAGAATAATTATGGCCGAAAAAATACGGTGTGGTTGGTGCTCCTCAAGTGATTTATATAAAAAATACCATGATGAAGAATGGGGAGTTCCCGTTTATGACGATCAAAAATTATTTGAATTTCTAATCTTGGAAACGTTCCAAGCTGGACTAAGTTGGATTACAATCCTAAGAAAAAGAGAAAACTTCCAATTAGCTTTTGATGATTTTGACTATAAAAAAGTCGCACTTTACACCGAAGATAAAATCCAGGAATTACTTCAAGATGCCGGAATAATTCGCAATCAATTAAAAATTCGTGCAGCTGTTTCCAATGCGATTGCCTTTATGAAAGTCCAACAAGAATTTGGCAGCTTTTCCAAATACATTTGGGAATTCACCGAAGGAAAACCCATTCAAAACAACCGGCAATCTTTACAAGAAGTTCCTTCAGCCACGCCACTTTCTGATGAAATAAGCAAAGATTTGAAAAAACGCGGCTTCAAATTCGTCGGTTCTACGGTAGTTTATGCACACATGCAAGCAACCGGAATGGTCGATGATCATGTAGTCAATTGTTGGAAAAAACAGTAATTTTTCAAAAATCAATAACAAAACAAGTTTAAAAAGTTTCTTTTTTTTTCAAAATTTAAGAATCACATCTAAAAAAATATCCTACATTTGTTTAACACTTTAGGGGTGTCTACAACATTGTAGGCTGAGAATTACCCTCTGAACCTGATCTAGTTCATACTAGCGTAGGGAAAAGTAAGATGACTTCCTGGTACATTTATGTACTCCTATAGCCATTCCTAAAGTATAACTGTATACTAAATTCAAAAGGAATGGAACTCAAAATCAACAATCAAACAAAACAATTTGCAACTGACAGTCTAACTGTTCAGGCACTTCTCGACTTGGAAATTCCCATTAAACAAAATGGAATTGCCGTAGCCATTAACAACACCGTTATTCCAAAATCCAACTGGAAATCCCACATCATTCAAGAAACCGACGACATTCTAATCATCTCTGCAACTCAAGGAGGATAGTTTGGCTGCTCGGGCGGGCTATCCATTTCAAGTCCGCACTTGCAATCCTATAAAACATAGTCTTAGTCAAAGCTTCCTTACGGTCGCTTCACTAATCCTTGTTTTATCTGGCTTTCAACTTTACGGGCTTTCCATTACTATCCCTAGCAGAACTCCGACTACTAGAAAATTATTTTATCAATAAAGCTTAAAAAGCTTTAAAAACTAAAACAAAAAAATCTGCCGAATCTGCCGAATCTGCGCGAAAAATAGAAAAACAACCTAAGACCACTATAAATGAAATCCGAAGAAAAAATTTCAAGAACTCCTTTTCCAAACTCTACAAAAATTTACGTAGACGGAACCCTTCATCCCATAAAAGTAGCGATGCGGGAAATTGCATTGGCTGACACTAAAATGTCAAACGGCAGAATAGAAAAAAACCCTCCAGTTACCGTTTACGATACCTCGGGCCCATTCACCGACCCAAATATCGAAATTGACATTCGAAAAGGATTGCCACGCATTCGGGAACAGTGGATTCTGGATCGTAATGATGTAGAAGAATTAAGTGAAATCTCTTCCAAATATGGAAAAAAGCGTTTGAATGACGAAAAATTAAACGAATTGCGTTTTGGATATTTACACAAACCCATGCGTGCCAAAAAAGGAGCCAACGTTTCCCAATTGTATTACGCAAAACAAGGAATTATTACTCCCGAAATGGAATATATTGCCATTCGTGAAAACCAACGCTTGGAGTTGATAAATGAACAAACTAAGGCAATGCAATGCCAACACAATGGAAATAGTTTAGGAGCCAATACGCCAAAATCTAAAATCACACCTGAATTTGTCCGCAGCGAAGTAGCCAGAGGCCGTGCCATTATTCCAAATAACATCAACCATCCCGAAAGTGAGCCTATGATTGTAGGTCGCAACTTCTTGGTAAAAATTAATGCTAACATTGGGAACAGTGCCGTAACCTCAACTATCGAAGAAGAAGTAGAAAAAGCAGTTTGGGCTTGCCGCTGGGGAGCTGACACGATTATGGATTTATCAACCGGTAAAAACATTCACGAAACCAGAGAATGGATTATCCGAAATTCCCCCGTACCAATAGGAACCGTACCTATTTACCAAGCACTAGAAAAAGTAAATGGCGTGGCCGAAGACCTGACTTGGGAAGTCTATCGAGATACGTTAATCGAACAAGCAGAACAAGGTGTTTCATATTTTACAATCCATGCTGGTGTTCTATTGCGTTACATTCATTTGACTGCGGAACGTGTTACCGGAATCGTTTCCCGTGGCGGTTCTATTATGGCAAAATGGTGTTTGTTTCACCATCAGGAAAACTTTCTTTACACCCATTTTGAGGAAATTTGCGAAATCATGAAACAATATGATGTAGCGTTTTCATTAGGAGACGGTTTGCGCCCAGGTTCTATTGCCGATGCGAATGATGCCGCTCAGTTTGCCGAATTAGAAACACTTGGTGAACTGACAAAAGTAGCCTGGAAACACGATGTTCAAGTATTTATTGAAGGCCCTGGTCACGTACCAATGCACATGATAAAAGAAAACATGGATAAACAACTGGAACATTGTGACGAAGCTCCGTTTTACACTTTAGGACCATTAACAACGGATATTGCTCCAGGTTATGACCACATCACTTCTGCCATTGGCGCGGCAATGATTGGTTGGTACGGTTGTGCGATGTTGTGTTACGTGACTCCAAAAGAACACCTTGGTTTACCCAACAAAAAAGACGTTAAAGACGGCGTAATCACGTATAAGATTTCGGCTCATGCCGCTGATTTGGCCAAAGGGCATCCCGGATCGCAATACCGTGACAATGCTTTGAGCAAAGCTCGTTTTGAATTCCGTTGGGAAGACCAATTCAACTTATCCTTAGATCCAGATACAGCTCGTGAATTTCATGATGAAACATTACCGGCAGATGGCGCCAAAGTAGCTCATTTTTGTTCCATGTGCGGACCAAAATTTTGTTCTATGAAAATCTCCCAGGAAATTCGTGATGTAGCCGAAACCGAAAAAGGAATGAAAGAGAAATCACAAGAATTTGTGGAAAGCGGAAAAGAAATTTACATATAAAAAATTAGAAGATCTAGAAAGGAGAATAGAGCAAAGTCATGATCGTAATCACAAATCCCCTTCCTGTACCTAATGAAATCGACACCATTCATTCTCTTTTTGAGAATGGACTGGAGTTGCTTCATATTCGGAAACCTGATTTTTCAGAAACAGAAATGAACGTTTTTTTATCAGAAATAAAATCCGAATTCAGACAGCAATTGGTTTTGCACAGTCATCATCAACTAGCTTCCGCAGCTGGAATACATCGGATTCATTTTACAGAAAAAGCAAGAATTGAAACATCCGAGAAAAGTTTAAAAATCTGGAAGAAAAACGGATTTTCACTCTCTACTTCGATTCATCAAATGATTGATTTTGAAAAATTATCTACTGTTTTTGACTATGCTTTTTTTGGTCCTGTTTTCGAAAGTATTTCTAAACCAAAGTACATTTCGAATATTGACTTTGTAAAGGAATTGGAACAAAGAAAGAATAACGAAACTTCATTAGTAGCACTAGGAGGAATTACTTATGATAAAATCAAAACTGCATTAAAATATGGCTTTGACGATGTGGCCCTTTTAGGAACCATTTGGAACAGTAATCATTCAATAGAAAATTTTAAACTATGTCAGAAAATAGGTCTTTCGTATTAACAATTGCAGGCTTTGATCCGTCTGGAGGCGCAGGGGTTTTGGCAGACATCAAAACATTCGAGCAACATCACGTTTATGGTTTTGCTGTCAATACCGGCAATACCATTCAAACCGAAAATCAGTTCTTCGAAATGGAATGGACTGACCAAGCTTATGTTTTGAAAACACTGGATAAACTGTTTAAAAATTACAGTATCAAAGCAGTAAAAATTGGAATTGTTCCTTCACTGAATTACCTGAAAGATATTGTTTTTGCTATAAAAAAGCTTTCGCCAAAAACAAAGATTGTTTGGGACACCGTTTTAAAATCTACAACCGAATTCCGTTTTATAACGATAGACAATCAAACTCTTTTGATTGAAATAGTAGAACAAATAGATTTGATAACACCCAATTACAATGAAATATTACAGTTTTCTACAGCAGAAAAAAATCCGAATTTAATTGCTCACGATGTATCAAAACATTGTGCTGTATTACTAAAAGGGGGTCACAATCCTCTGGTAATTGGTGTTGATTGTTTATATACTGGAAAGGAAATCTTCAGGCTCGCGCCAAATACTACTTTGGTTTTCGAAAAACACGGCTCCGGCTGTGTATTATCATCAGCGATTACAGCCAATTTAGCTTTAGGACAAGATTTAAAAACGGCTTGCTTCAATGCCAAAAAATATATAGAAACCTATTTACAATCTAATCAAACCAAATTAGGATACCATCATGTTTAATAAGCTACAATACATTTCGCAAGGAAATACAGTCGAAGAACAATTGCACAACATTCACAAAGCACTGGATAATGGTTGTGACTGGATACAAATGCGATTCAAAAATCAAAACGCGCTTGAAGTTTTCACTTTGGCGGAAGCCGTAAAAATAGTATGCAAAGAATACTTAGCCACTTTTATCATCAATGACAACGTCCATTTAGCAAAGCAATTGGATGCGGATGGAGTTCATTTAGGTTTGAGTGACATGAGCGCTAAAGAAGCAAGACTCATCTTAGGAAAAACAAAAATCATTGGGGTAACTGCAAACACTTTTGAAGATGTGCTCCAAAGAACAGCCGAAAAGTGTGATTATATTGGTCTGGGTCCGTTTCAATTTACGACAACCAAACAAAATTTAAGCCCCATTTTAGGATTGGAAGGGTACCGATTAATAATCCAACAAACGAAAATAAAAAACATCCAAATTCCCATTTATGCCATTGGAGGAATTACACTTGAAAATGTAGAAAGTCTAATGAAAACTGGAATTCACGGCATAGCCGTTTCCGGTTTGATTACACAAAGCGAAAATCTATCTCAACTTATCACTCAACTTAACGTCAAATTATATGCTACCATTTAAAATAGGAGACAAAACCTTTAAATCCCGCTTGTTTTTAGGCACAGGAAAATTCGGTTCCAATCAGCAGATGGAAGAAGCCATTTTAGCCTCTGGAACCGAGTTAGTAACCGTGGCTCTAAAAAGTATCGATTTAGAAACCAAAACCGATCCCATTTTATCCCATCTTAAACATCCGCTGATTAATTTGTTACCCAATACTTCTGGAGCAAGAAATGCTAAGGAAGCCATTTTTTCGGCGCAATTAGCGCGAGAAGCGTTGGAGACCAATTGGCTTAAACTGGAAATTCATCCTGATCCAAAATATTTAATGCCCGATGCAATTGAAACCTTAAAAGCTACGGAAGCTTTAGCCAAATTAGGGTTTATTATTTTGCCTTACATCCATGCAGATCCGGTTTTGTGCAAGCGTTTGGAAGACGCCGGAACTTCAGCGGTGATGCCTTTAGGTTCTCCAATAGGCAGTAACAAAGGATTAAAAACCATCGATTTTTTAGAAATAATAATCGAACAGAGCAACGTTCCCGTGATTATAGATGCCGGAATTGGCGCACCATCTGATGCTGCAAAAGCAATGGAACTTGGCGCTGATGCAGTTTTGGTAAACACAGCAATTGCTGTGGCAGGAAATCCAATATTGATGGCAGAAGCTTTTAGAGAAGCGGTTATTGCCGGCAGAAAAGCTTACGAAGCGCAATTAGCGCAAAAAGTAAATCGTGCGATAGCTTCAAGTCCTTTGACAGCGTTTTTGTACGAGTAATGTTTTTTGGTCTATTTACAAGAAAACCACTGAAAAAATGGCACGCAGATTTTACAGATTTACGCAGATGGTAAATAAAAAATCTGCTGAAATCCCTAGAATCTGCGTGCAACAAAAATTCTCAATCGTATTAAAATAGCTAGATTTAATTTATAATGAGTAATATGTTTTTAGTCAATTGACTAGAAAATGACTAAAAAAAATGGTACGCAGATGGGAAATAAAAAATTGGCTAAAATCCCTATAATCTGCGTGCAACAAAAATTTATAATCGTATTAAAATAACTACATTTAGTTTTTGATTAATACTAATTCTAAATTCTTAAAAAATGACCGAAAACGACATATCATTCAAAATAAGAGGAGCCATTTTCAAAGTGTACAACACTCTCGGTCCAGGATTATTTGAATCTGTTTACGAAAGTGCTTTGTATTATGAATTAACTAAAATAAATTTAAAAGTTGAAAGACAACTTGAAATCACTATTCCTTACGGCGAAATCATATTAGATGTTGCTTTTAAAATTGATTTATTAGTAGAAGACAAAGTAATTATTGAATTAAAATCTGTCGAAGATTTAGCACCTATTCACTATAAACAAATTACAAACTATTTAAAACTTACTGATAAAAAATTAGGCCTACTTGTCAATTTTAACACAGTCACTATTTTAGATGACATTAAAAGAATTGCAAATAAATTATAATTGAGAATAAAAGATTAGTACTCAGATTTTGCAAATAAAATTGACAAATCATAGAAAAATCTGCAAAAATCCGTAAAATCTGCGTGCCAAAAAACAGCATATTATTTTTACAAAAAAACTATGAAAACATTTAATTCGGTTTTTAACACCTATGATTGGGATAGTATTAAATCCAAAATATACGGCACAACAACACTTCAAGTTGAACAGGCTTTAGCCAAAAACAAACGCAGTCTCGATGATTTTTTGGCATTAGTTTCACCAGCTGCCAAACCTTACTTAGAGCAAATGGCACAGCTGACACATCAATTAACAAAAAAAAGATTTGGTAAAACGATTCAAATGTATGCTCCTTTATATTTAAGCAACGAATGCCAAAACATTTGTACGTATTGTGGGTTTAGTTTAGACAACAAAATAAAACGAAAAACGCTTACCGAAAATGAAATTACGCAAGAAATTGAGGTCCTGAAAAAAGCGGGATTTGATCATGCTTTGTTGGTTACTGGCGAAGCCAATCACACGGTAAATATCCATTATTTTCTAAAGGCAATTGCTCAAATAAGAAATGATTTCTCTACCATTTCAGCCGAAGTACAACCGCTTTCTACAGCAGAATATGAACAATTACACGGAGCGGGTGTTTATTCGATTTTAGTCTATCAAGAAACCTACCATCGTGATGTTTACAAGCAGTACCATACCAAAGGGAAGAAATCCAATTTTGATTTTCGTTTAGAAACACCCGATCGAGTAGGAACTGCGGGCATTCATAAAATAGGCTTGGGTGTCTTATTGGGATTGGAAGATTGGCGTACGGACAGTTTTTTTAATGCCTTGCATCTAGATTATTTACAAAAAACCTATTGGAAAACTAAATATGCGGTTTCATTCCCAAGATTACGACCGGCTGAAGGAGTTATTAAACCCAACTTTATCATGGATGATGCTGATTTGACCCAGCTCATTTGTGCCTATCGTTTGTGGAATGAAGACTTAGAAATTTCCCTGTCCACACGTGAAAACGAAAAATTTCGAGATAATATTATTCCAATTGGAATCACCAGTATGAGTGCCGGTTCCAAAACTAATCCTGGTGGTTATGTAGTTGATCCACAGTCCTTGGAACAATTTGAAATCAGCGATGAACGCTCTGCTGCCGAGATTGCAAAAATTATTTCCAGTAAAGGATACGAACCCGTTTGGAAGGATTGGGATAAAAATTTTAGTCAAAGGTCGAATTTCGAAAGTCAAAAAATTTAGTCAAAGGCTAAGAGTCAAGAGTCTAAAAGTTTAGAAAGCAACATGGGTCCACACCTCATATTTATTACTAATAGCAACCGACTTTAAAAAAGTTCTCCATTGCGCTCGAACTGACCTGTTTTTAACCTTTGAGTTTTCAACTTTATGACTTTTGACTTTATGACTTTTCAACTTTAAGACTAAAAAAAATGAGTATCATTCAAGATTTTTTACGATATAACCGCCAGATGATGCTGCCGGAAATAGGCGATTCCGGACAGGAAAAACTCAAAAAAGCTAAAGTTTTAGTGATTGGCGCAGGTGGATTGGGTTGTCCTATTTTACAGTATATAGCAACCGCCGGAGTAGGAACTATTGGCATCGTTGATTTTGACAAAATCGAATTGCACAACTTACACCGCCAAATTTTATATACGGAGAAACACGTTGGTCAATTAAAAGCAATTACGGCAAAATCAGTTTTGGAATCTTTAAATCCATTGATTGATATTGTTGCTTTTGAAGAAAAACTAACTATTGAAAATGCTATGCAAATCATCATGAATTTTGATGTAGTTGTGGATGGGAGTGATAATTTTACTACTCGCTATTTAGTAAACGATACCTGTGTGATCTTAGGAAAATCATTAGTTTACGGTAGCATTTTAAAATTTGAGGGACAAATGGCGGTTTTCAACTATTATGGAAATAAAAATCTTCGTGACTTATTCCCTGAACCACCAAATCCTAAAGATGTTCCTAATTGCAATTTTAATGGTGTATTAGGCACGCTTCCGGGAATTATTGGCACAATGATGGCGCAGGAGACGTTGAAACTGATTATGAATTTGCCAACATTGAAAAATGAATTGGTTCTTTTTAATACGTTGGATTGGAGTTTTAAGAAGCTGAAATTTTAAGCGTTATTTACCTTTTAACATTTCCATAAAATCTGTTCTGTCAATTTCCCTGCAACCCAAACTTTCGAGATGAGGATTATAAACCTGACAATCCAAGAGTTTATAATCTTCCTTTTTTAATTGGTTGACCAACGCTATAAAAGCCACTTTTGACGCATTTGATACTATTGAAAACATACTTTCACCACAAAAAACATGTCCCAAATCGATTCCGTATAAACCACCAACTAATACTTTATCTTGCCAGACCTCAACTGATTTTGCTATTCCTAATTCATGAAGTTTACAATAAGCTTCTATCATTTCATTGGTAATCCAAGTTCCGTTTTGACCGTCACGTTCTATATTTTGACAGTTTGAAATTACGTCTCTGAAATTTTGATTGAAAGTAACAGTGAAAATATTCCTATTCAGAATGTTTCGCATACTTTTTGAAACAATCAATTCATCCAAAAATAGCACCATTCTCGGATTTGGTGACCACCACATAATGGGTTCGCCTTCTTCAAACCATGGAAAGATGCCGCTTTTATAAGAAAGCTGCAATCGTTCCAAAGATAAATCTCCGCCAATGGCCAAAACGCCATCCCAATTAGCTTCGGAAACAGACGGAAAAAATAAATCTGAAGATAAATAATACATTTTTCAATTTCAAAAATTAATGGCAATCGCAATTTCAAAAAATAAAAAAGTCAGAAATTTAAGTAAAACTCAAACTTCTGACTTGTAACTTGTGACTTTTTTATCTCTTAAAATGGTAAATCGTCTGCTTCTTCTTCGTTTAGGTTTGTTGCTGGTGCAAATGCTTCAGCAGCTGGCATCGGAGGCATTTGTGCAGCAGTCGCTTCAGTCGATACTCTTTCTACTCTCCAACCTTGGATGGCGTTAAAATATTTAGTCACTCCTTGCGGATCAACCCATTCGCGTCCTCTCAAATTGATAGAAACTTTAACCGCTTCACCCACTTTAAAACTGTTTAATAAATCACACTTATCTTGTACAAATTCTACTAAAATATGTTGTGGATACTGTTCCTCAGTGGTTACAACTAATTCTCTTTTCAAGAAACTTCCGCTTCCCACATTTTTTGCATCCCCAAGCATTTTAATTTTTCCTGAAACTTCCATCTTCGTTGTTTTTAATGTTATTTATACTATTATTATTTTGCCAAAAGTAATTTCCAAGCCGATAAAACATCATTGTCATCCAGATATTTTTTTGCCGCCAAGTGTACTTTTTGCTTATCATCAGCGCTTAAAACTCCTTTTACAGCAAAATTCTGTTGTACAAATATACTAACTTCTTCTGGTGTAGGCAAGGCTTCTACATTCCCCAACATGCCTAAATCATTTCCGTTGAAAACCGGACTTTCTTTTACAAAATTAGGAATTGCATCCACTCCAATTCCTAATGTAGATAATGGTTTTGGCACGTCAAAAAGTCCTTGGTTCGATCTGGAATACCAATTGCCGCCTAATCTAGAAACCAAGTCAATTTTATATTGATCAATTGCTCTATTTTCGTCTAAAACAGACTCGTCAATATGAATACGAACTACTTCACAAAGCACTAAATTCCCAGCTCCACCCTCTGTCCCAAGCGGAATAATCTGAGTGACTTTACATTCAAATTGAACCGGCGATTCTTTTACTCGAAAGGGTTTTACTACCTCCGAAGCGATCGGCGTCAAGCCTGATTTTAAAAACTCATCAACACCATCAGCGTACTCCGTACTGGCCAAGGAAATCTGTTGAACCATATCATAATTTACCACATTAATGACTACTTCCCCAGTTGATTCAACATTAATTAACGTGTGTTTTATTGAATTGTCACGAACGCGTCTTGCGGGTGAAAATATAAGGATTGGGGGATTCGCACTGAACACATTAAAGAAACTAAAAGGCGACACATTTGAATTTCCTTTTGCATCCATGGTACTGGCAAAAGCAATAGGTCTTGGCCCCACTGAACATTGCAAATAACCCTGTAATTTCGCCGTTTCAATGCTTTTTGGATCAATAGTAATCATATATTTCAAAATTTGCTTAAGATACAAAAGTAGACAAATCGATTTAGTTTTTGCAGCAGAAGTCCCAATTTGAATAAAATTATGTGTGGATTTATTTTAAAAAAAAATCTTTAAGTAAAACTAAAATACTGCAGCATTTATTTCGTTACATTTATAATTCAAATTTTCATTTATGCAGTTTTCTGAAAGAAGAAATACAACCCGTTGGATTATAATTTTCGCCTCTTTTTTAATTATTTCACTGATACTTTGGAACACCTACACCTTTTTTCAAATTTTCAAAAATGAAGAACGATTAAAAATGAATCTTTGGGCACAAGCTCAAAAAACACTGATTAACGCTGGTGAAAATACAGATGTTGACCTTCCGCTTCAAATTTTTAGTGACAATACATCGATTCCTATTATACTCACAGAAAATGACAGCATTATAAACACCGTGAACATTGATGAGGTTATTGTAAAAAACAATAAAAAGGCAGTCGCATTTTTGTATGATTTAAAAAGCGAAAACGTGCCTATTGTTATTGAATATGTCCCCGGAAAATTTCAAAAACTCTATTATGGAAATTCGGCTTTACTGAATAAATTAAAATATTATCCCGTTGCTTTAGTGCTAATTATTGTGCTTTTTGGCGGTTTAGTTTACAATTTTTATCGAAGCACCAAAATGGCAACGCAAAACAAACTTTGGGCCGGTATGGCCAAAGAAACTGCACACCAGATCGGAACCCCACTCTCTTCACTAATTGGTTGGGTCGAACTTTTAAAATCCGAAAATGAAGATGAAAGCACCACTTTTGAAATTGAAAAAGACATTGAACGTTTGCAAACCATTACCGATCGTTTTTCGAAAATAGGCTCGGAACCCAAATTAGAAAACAAAGATATTGTAGCCGAAACACGGCAATCTTATGACTATTTACAATCCCGATTCTCCAAACAAATTGAGTTTTCGTTCACAGCGCCAAAAGCTCCTATTATGGTGTCCCTCAATCCCACCCTTCACAGTTGGACAATCGAAAATTTGGTAAAAAACGCCATCGATGCGATGAAAGGAAAAGGAAAATTAGCTTTAGAAATTGATCAAGAAGGAAATTATGTAAAAATAAACGTTTCAGATACCGGCGGTGGAATTAAAAAAAAACAGTTTAAAAGCATTTTTGAACCTGGCTTTACCACCAAAAAAAGAGGTTGGGGATTGGGACTTTCATTAACCAAAAGAATCGTGGAGGAATACCATAAAGGAACCATAAAAGTCTTAAATTCTGAAATTGGCAAAGGAACAACAATGCAAGTAAGTTTAAAAAAAATCTAACTTAACGAGCTCCTAAACGGGACACTTTATAGAACATCGTTTTTCTGACTGTTTTAGAGGAATTCAAATAGTCTTGCACGAAAGAAGAATGCTCTTCGGCTTGCGATACAGCTCCGCTTATAGATTTTTTGATGGAAGCTACATTTGAAGCATTCTCACTGCCCACTGAGCCAACTTTGTAAATATCATTTTGACATTTGGATAATTTTTCTCTTGGTGCTTCAATCATACGGTAAATTTCATCATCTGAAAAAACAGGGCTGAACTTATTGTTTCTATAACGGACAAAATTATTCAATAACACAACGGCCTCATTCATTTCATTCACAATTGAATTTAATTTTTCTATATTAGTACTGTGTTGTAAATAGATTAATTGTTTCTTTTTACCTTCATACCGTGCTGAAATCATGCCGTTGATCAATCCGTTTTTTTCGATTCGTTGTGCTGAAGCAAATAATTGATCAGCTTCAGACAAGCCATTATATTTGGCGATTTCCTTCCCAAAATCAAAGTATTTCTTGCTTGTATTGATTTGGATTTTACCTTCATAAAACTCCTTATTAGTAATAGGATAATTCGAAAATTGCCATAAATAGTCAAATGGAATATGGGAAGCGATTATTTTGGAAGGTTCTGCTTTAAAATAAGCATTATCTAATTTTTTATAAAATCTCCCATTATTGACATAACCTGAGCCCCAGGTTGGGTCAAAAACATACCATTTTTTATCGATTTTTGCGGCAATCCAAGCGTGAGCCAGCTCACTTACTTTTGCATTCTGTTTAGTGTATCCTTCAATTATATAGGATTGAATTCCTATTTTTTGGGAGAGATCATTAAAAACAGAGGCGTAATGAATACAAACGCCTTTTCTGGTTTTTAAAGCCCTTGTGATTTTTTGTTGTACCGTCTCGCTAAAATTTACTGCATACATTCCGGGAACATCATAACTGATATTAGATGACGTCCAATAATATGCAGCTCGGATTTTATCCGTTTCTGTTTTAAAATTTGCATTGATATACTTTGCAATTGCTTGGGTTGAAGTTGTCGCTTTCTCGGGAATAGCCGCCATTTTAGCATCAATCAAAGAATATTCAGTGTTGACCTGTCCAAAACTAAAAAGTGAGCAAAAGAAAGAAAGAAAGAAAAAAATGTTTTTCATAGTATAGAATGAAGGCTTCATAAATCAGAAAAGGGAACAGGTTTTCACCTATTCCCTTTTAAACGAAAACCATACCAAAATATTTTATTTCTGCAACTATTATAAATTGGTTTTTATACTTTCTGCCAAAGCTTCAAATTCGTCTTTGGACAGCGATACTTTATTGTGAAAACGCATTTCATCCATTTCATTCAACGGAATCAAATGAACGTGCGCATGAGGAACTTCAAGTCCTACAACTGCCATTCCGATTCGTTTACAAGGAACCGTTTTTTCAAGGGCAATTGCTATTTTCTTAGAAAACTGCATTAGTCCCGCATACAAATCATCTTCCATCTCAAAAATCTTATTTATTTCCTGTTTCGGAATACAAAGCGTGTGTCCTTTTGCATTTGGATTTACATCCAAAAAAGCCAAGAAATTTTCATCTTCAGCAATTTTGTAGCACGGAATTTCTCCGTTTATAATTTTTGTAAAAATACTTGACATTGTGAAAAAGGTTAATTGTTAAATCTTTCGCTGTTTAATCGCGTGAAATTTCTAAAATTTCAAATTTCAAAACACCGTTCGGAACCGTGATCTCAGCAAATTCTCCAACTGATTTTCCTAACAAACCTTTTCCAATAGGTGATGTAACCGAGATTTTACCTGTTTTTAAATCGGCTTCACTTTCGGCAACTAATGTATAAGTCATTTCCATTCCGTTGGTTTGGTTTTTAATTTTTACATTCGATAAAACCAATACTTTAGAAAGATCTAGGTGAGACTCATCAATTAATCGAGCGTTCGAATGTACGTCTTCTAATTTAGCAATACGCATTTCAAGCATGCCTTGTGCTTCCTTAGCCGCATCATACTCTGCGTTCTCAGAAAGATCGCCTTTATCTCTTGCTTCAGCTATATCCGCGGATGCTTTTGGACGCATTACGCTCTTTAAATAATCCAATTCTTCTCTTAATTTTTTTAAACCTTCTGCGGTGTAATACGATACTGTACTCATAAATTCCTCATTTATATAAATAGAAAAAATCCCATCAGGACGGGATTTCTTTCCACAAAGATATTATTATTTCTTTTTCGTCAATAAATATACGTTAATCATATATAATTCAAAGTTAAATAAATTAAATTTGTTTCACTAATACTTTGACACTATTTTAAAATGAAAAAAATTCTGTTGCTCTTCGTTGCTGTTCCTTTCTTTTTTTCGTGCAGTGATTCAGGTTTTGACAACACAAATCCTTTTGTCCCTAATTACACTTTTACGATAGATATTAATATGAATTTGCCAGCGTATTCGAATCTTAAATACGTAAGCAATTCGGTTTATTATCCCGGAATAGGCGCACGTGGCATTATTATTTTTAATAGCGGCAGTGGTTACAATGCTTTTGATGCCGCATGTCCCAATCAAGCGATAAGTTCTTGTTCTACCATGACCATAAATGGTATAAACGCCGTTTGCGCATGTGACACTGAAGAATACAGTTTATTTACTGGACAGGGGACACTAAAATATCCTATGAAGCAATATAGAGTTCAAGTCAACGGAACGTCACTTCGGGTTTATAATTAAACCAAAAAATCAGGAACGTTTAAAAACTTTTCGGATTTTTTAAAATGATGACAAAGCGCTTGTTTTAAAAGGGAAATATTATATTCTGAGTTACAATTTTGAATTATTTTTTTTGTCAAAAGTATATCTAATACCAAAAAGGCTTCTGATAATAACATCATCTTCAAACCTAAATTCTGGTGCCAGTTCGAAAATTATCGCTATTTTTTTAAAATCCTTGATTGGAAAAATTTCTAATACGGCTGGAATCACAAATGAATTCATTTGATCAGGACTACTAAAGGGACTCAAATTAATCCCAAATCCAATGGAGAATCTGTGGTATTCTTTAGTTTTAAAATTATAAAACACAGTACCTTCTACCGGCATATCTTCTAAATAATTGTTGGTAAAAATCTTTATTTCAAAACTTACTGCCTTGTTTTTATTGGTATTTATTCCCAAAGCATAATGAGAATATCCTGTTACAGCGATTTGCGAATAACTTTCAAGGCTTAGAGAAAACAAAATGATGATGAATAAAGGTTTGAAATTTTTCATTGTAATAGTGATTGAGATTATAAATAGTTTTTTGTTTAACCATTGTAAATTTCAAAAAAAAAATATAATTTAAAGAATTGCCTTGTTTAATTAACTAAAATTTAACAAGTTTAATTTTATACTCATATTTCTAACTATCTTACATTTTGGTGTTTAAATCCAATAGATTTAATTCTATTACTACGAGAATTCAAATCCTATAAGAACAAATTTTATTTTTCTGACAAATTTAAAACAGAATATTTTTTTTCTAAAAAAATAAAATTAACTTTCACATAGATTTGCATCAAAATTCCTTGCTAATAGTACTATTCAAAAAATCCTGACAGTTAAACTATCAGGATTTTTTTCATTATAACTGATATAATACGCTAAAACTTCAGTGTCAATCCGGCAAGAAAATTAATTCCCGCTTGCGGATAATAATACGGATAAATATCATACATATATCCATTAGAAACATATTTTTTGTCTAAAAAATTATTTACTAAACCCGTCAAAATAATCGATTTAAAAACCGATTTTGGCTTAAACTCAAACGCAACGTTCAAATCATTCACAAAATAATCTGCCAACTTTGCAGCCGGCAATTCGATATTATTCATGTATTGTTCCCCAACGAATTTTTGCAACCATGAAATATGAAGATTCTCTACTGGTGTATAAACCAAAATATTTCCTGCAATAATTGATGGTGAGTATGCGATTTCAGTAGTCCCATAATCCTGACCTTCAACTGCTAAATCAATATTTTTATTGGCACTCAACGTAAAATTAGGACGAATAATCAATTGGTCTGTTAACGCTATTGTAGCATCAACTTCCAACCCTAAACGATAACTTTTTTCGCTGTTGGAACGTATTGGAGCGCCTACATCATCTAAACTTCCTGTCAGAATCAACTGGTCTTTGTAGGCCATATAATAGACATTCGAATTGAATTGTACTTTCTCTGCAACATATCTCCAACCCAATTCAAAGTCATTCAGCTTTTCCGGCTTTACATTTCCGCCTTCATAATCACTCCTATTCGGTTCGCGATTGGCTCTGGCATAAGACAAATACACCGAATTTCCAGAATTGATTGTGTAAGTAAATCCCGTTTTGGGGTTAAAGAAATTAAAAGTATCATCCACAACTGTTGACTGAACTCCATTGGCTTTATAATTAACGGATCGGTATTGCAAATCTCCAAATAAGCTTAATTGCTCCGTGATTTGGTAATTAGCTTTCGCAAAAATATTTCCGTCCGTTTTAATGGCATAATCATCATAATAGCGATCTCCTAACTCACTCTGCGAGGCATTTCGTGCCCAAATCACTTTACCAAAATGATCGCCTTCGTACTTGTTCCATCCACCACCAAAAATAACATCCAGTTTTTCATCTTTATAATTAGCAGAAAAGGTAGTTCCGTAGAAATCATTTTCTAACCATTTCTGACGCACTAAATCCGTCGTTGTTACTGCGCCAGCGGGCTGTAATCCATAATCAGCAAAATCAGCGTCTTCTTTATAATTTTCGTAAAATCCTTTTCCTTTGGTGTAATGCAAAGCAAAATTAGTATTCCAGTTTTCAGATATTTTTTCGTTCCAATGCAACTGAGAGTGATCTTGCTGGTAATTGTCGGTTTCATTGTCATAAAAACGAGCATTTCCTTGTTCGTCCGTAAAAGCACCTGCTGAATTGAATGTTCGATCATTTTGCAGCGTTTCTGCATCTATTCCGTTCCAAGACTGATACGTTTTTTCGGCACCTCCAAAAACCAATGCTTTTATCAAAGTAGTTTTACCCACGTACGTTCCCTGCAGGAAATACGATTTCAAATCAGATGCTCCACGATCCACAAATCCATCCGACTTGATAGCCGATAGTCGTCCCGCGATTTCGAAATGATTGTTCATTAAACCTGTACTGAATTTTACGGTATGTTTCCTAGTGTTGAAACTTCCAAAAGAGTTGGAAAGTTCACCCGAGCTTTCTTTGGAAAAATTATCCGTAAGCATATTTAAACTGGCGCCAAAAGCACCCGCTCCGTTAGTTGATGTTCCTACGCCGCGTTGCAATTGCAAACTCTCCACTGATGATGCAAAATCAGGCATATTTACCCAATAGGTTCCATGACTTTCAGAATCATTGTACGGAATTCCGTTGATCGTAACATTTACTCTTGTGGCATCGCTACCACGAACCCGAATTCCGGTATATCCCACGCCATTTCCTGCATCAGAAGTCGTGACAACTGACGGTAAATAATTCATCAGAATAGGAATATCCTGTCCTAAATTTCGGAATTTGATTTCTTTTTTACCTAAATTGCTAAAACTTACCGGTGTTTTTGTAGTGACCCGCACTGCAGAAACCAAGACTTCATCAAGTTGGTTTACTTTTGAGGTGTCTTTTACTTGCGAAAAACAGAGAAAAGAAAACAGAAAAAAGAAAATGGAAAATAGACGAATCGAAAGTGAGTTTGAAGGTTTCGCCTTGGCGTTTTGTGCTTTTTTGCCTTTGTGGCCAATAATATAAAGTAAAGTATTCATCCGTAAAAAGATTACGAATAAAAGGGGTAATTATTCTTTTGTTAAATTAAAAAATGATTGTTTTCTATGACAAATAAAGTAGTGTGCACGCTATTTTTTTATCATTTTTTCCCTTAACAGCATTACCTGTTCAGGTTCGTTGGGTATAATCTCAGCTCGTTATTTAGAGCACCCCTTTGAGACAGCGCAAATTTAGAAAAGATTTTTAGATATTCAGATAGTTTGACCGTTAGATTTAGAAAAAAATTAAAACTAAAAATTACAATTAATTTAAATCTGGTTTCCTGCGATTTTTCTTGACCTCAGAAATATTCTTTTTATCCTTTATTCGCTTTCTAATTACTGATTTTGGAATTTTAGTGGGCTTTCTTTCCTTAGGAATAAATAATGCATTTTTAATCAATTCCAAAAATCGCTTAATTACAATTTCTTTATTTCTAAACTGACTTCGGTCTTCATCGCAATTCAAGATCAGAACAGCATCAGAAGTCAATCTGGAAGATAATTTGGTTGCAACCAACAGTTTTTCCTCATCCGTTAACCCCTGAGAATGGTGCACATCAAAACTTAATACCACTTTCGAGGAAACTTTATTTACGTTCTGGCCGCCAGCTCCACTGCTGCGTACTGCTTTGAAACTTAATTCAGATAAGATTTTATCGATTTCCATCGCAAGTGATTTTTTAAGATTGATGTGCAGGTTTCAACAAATCATTCACTGTTTTTACTGGATTAAAAGTAATCAAAGGCACCTGAACAAAAACCGTCAGCCAGTTTGCCATTGCGCCGTTCCACAAACCGGGTAATTCGTATCCTTTGATACTTTCGCCCGACACATTTTTTTCAACAATAAAACCGCTGTTGTTGTCCACAAATTGAGTCAGATCAAAATTCTCATTTTTATAATTTTTAATGCCACAAACTAAATCAACCGGATTGAAATGCGTAGCGGCATTCAGAATTGCCTTTTGAGTATCATTATCCAAATCGAATTGAGAACTTTCTACTATTTGTAATGAAATCCCTCCTAGATCATCCCGTACCCAAAATGGACCACCGCCAGGTTCTCCCTCGTTTTTCACCATTCCACATACACGTATTGGTCTGTTTAAAACCGTTTGCAGTTCCGTAATATTATTTTTCAAGCTATTGCAATAAAACCCATCCTTCATTGAAACATTTAAATTATCCTTCAAAAAAAGAATAATTTCATCTATTAATTCGGGTTCAATTGAAACAGAATCCAAAGCGTTTAAATAACTAAAAACCTTTTGCTGAATCCCTAATAATAACCCCGCCAAGCCTTTTTTGTAAAGAGAAATTTTCTCTAAATTATTTTGAATTACATTATCAATATTTTTGATAAACACAATATCAGCATCCAGATTATTCAAATTTTCAATCAAAGCTCCATGGCCTGCGGGTCTAAAAACTAATTGTCCGTTTTCATCTCGCAAAGGCTTATTTTTCGTAGTTACCGCAAGGGTATCTGTGCTTTTATTTTGATACGAATAACTAATATTTATTGTTACACCTGACTTATTTTCAATTTCAGGTTTAATGGTATCTATGATGTTTTCAAAATGTTGTTGCTGTGATTCTGAAACTGTAAAATGCAAATGAGAACTATTATTAGCACTTGAATAATGGGTGCATTCCAGCAAATGCTCTTCAACAGGAGTTGCGATATGGGTTTTATACTTGTGAAAAGGAAGAATGCCTTTTGGCTGATTCGCAAAATTAAAATAGTCCGATGACAAAAGTAATTTTATAAAATAGTAATTCTTAAAACTGCGGTCCAAAGAATCAAAATCTGTAAACTCCGCTCTCAGTTGCTTATCTATTGCTTCAAAAAAAGGAAATTGCTCCATTCCTACTATGAAAATAGAAAGTTTACTTGCTTTTTTTCGGTTAATGTAAGCGTTTATCGATTCGTTTTCAATATCAAATTCATTAATAAATTCCGTCAAAAACTTAAACATTCTGCTGGCTGCCCCAGAAGCTGGAACAAATTTGTTTAATTTTAGGTTTAATTTATGGGCATCAAAAAAATTAGCTTTTTCTTGAAAATCTTTTTCAGATAATTTCAAAATACCATTTGACAATGTTGCCGGATAAATGACATCCGCTTTTGGTATTCCCTCTTTAAAAAAATTCAATTGCTTTTGAATATTTTTCATTAGAATTCCACACTCCTTTATATATACAAAATCAGCTGATGAAAACCCTAATTCTCTCGCTAAATTCAAATCATCGATAATAGCAATTGCTTTTTGAAGTCGCAAATCCTTGTTTCCGGAAAGTGTTATGAATGGCTTATTATTATCGATCAATGATTGCTTAAACACAGCAAAAACAGACTCTCTGCCTTCGGCTTTGTCTCTCAAGTCGTCTCTTTCCCAAGGCACATCAATGTCCGTTAGAAAAAACAAATCATACTCGTGATTGCGAGCCGCTTCATTCAACAACGGGTCACAATAGTTATAATATACCTCCGAAAAAACTTTAGTCACCATTAAATTAGTATCACAAAAAAGATATTTATTGGCAATCAGCGTTCGCTCATTTTCTAATTTGGCTTGACCATAAGCAATTGAAAGCATGTCGTCAACAGTACATATTTGTTGAATTGAGTTCCATTTTTCTTGTAAATAATCGCGTGCAAACTCAGGAACCCATTCGGTTTTATAATATTCCGCAAGTTGTTTGGCCAATGTGGTTTTGCCAGTACTTTCGGGACCAAAAAGAGCAATTTTTATAATTTCTGTGGTTCCAGTTTGCTGGAGTTGTCTGAGATTTTCTTCCATTCTAAATAGCCAAAAATGGCAACTACTGTAAATACTATGTATTGAAAACTGGTAAAAGTATAGCCTTTTGCAAAATATAACGGAATGGAAATTACATCTCCAACAATCCAAAATATCCAATTTTCTACTTTTCTTTTGGCCATCAGCCACATTCCCACAAAGAAAATCCCTGTAATGAATGTATCTATATAGGCATACCAAGTGGTGAATTTATCAAAATAATAATAAACTGAAACAACGAAGGCGACAGTAAATATAAAAAGAATTATTGCAATTCGTTTTTCTGAACTCGAAATTTTTGAAATGGGAAATTCTTCAGTATCCCCTTTTTTGCGAGTCCAATGATACCAGCCATAAATACTCATAACAAAATAATAGCCATTTATCATCATATCTCCCCATAGCGTCCATTTCCATAGCAAATATACAAATATGGATGTACTTACTAATCCGGTTGGGAAAACTAAAATATTATCTTTTTTGGCGTACCAAACACTCAACAATCCAAAAATGACAGCTATAATTTCCAATATAATGTCTAATGTTGGATATTCGCTGTATTGTGAAAAAAAATAATCTATCATTAATTATGGTTAAAAAAATTAATATCCTTTTCAAAAGCAGTTCCTATAATTACTAAATCAGCTCCGAAGTCATACGCATTCTTGATTCCCTGCAAATCTACGATTCCGCCGCCAACGAGTAATGGAACTTTAATATTTTGAGCAATTAATGTAATCATTTCAAGCGGAACGGCTTGTTTCGCACCGCTTCCCGCCTCTAAATAAATCAACTTATTGCCTAACATTTCGCCTGCTTGTGCGGTTGCCAACACTAAATCTAAATTTCTCCGGTCTAAAGGCTTGGTTTTACTTACGCGTTCTACCGCTGTTTCTGTGCCACTGTCTATGAGAATATATCCCGTTGAAATAATTTCAAGTTTGGTTTGTTTTAAAATGGGCGCGGCTTTTACTTGATGTTCGATTAAATAATCCGGATTACGACCAGAGATTAATGATAAAAACAAAATCGCATCGGCTTTATCTGAAATCTGGGAAGGATTTCCAGGAAAAAGAACTACTGGCAAATTACAGTTTTGTTTAATTTTTACAATTAGTTCGTCTAGAATAGTAGTTGTAACCTGGCTTCCGCCAATGAAAATATGAGTTGCCGGCGATTGATTTATTTTTGAAATTAAATCGGATAAATTTTCCAAAACTACTTTATCAGGATCCAGAAGAATCGCCAGAAGTTTTTGACGTTCGACTTTAGATTGAATGATTTCGTTATAAATGTTTGTCATTTTTGGCACGCAGATTACGCGGATTTTACAGATTTAAACTGATTTCTGTTAATTAGTATGATTAATTATTACCTGTGTTGTCATTGCTTGGCCATTTCGGGCACAACATGACAAACTGCGCGACGGAATACTGAATTCTGGACACTATTTTTGGAAAGCATAAACTAATGTAAAACCTTCTATTTCTTCAAAATGAATATTAAAATCTATAATCAAATTATTAAAATGAAGTTTCGCGTCATTTTGTTTAACATTTAATTCGAATGACTGAACGTTTATATGATTTTTGAAACTGATTCCTTTTTCGTTTCTAATTTTGAAAATTGCTTCTTTGGCACCCCAAATAACCGTTAATTTTCGAATGTATTCTTCACTGTCCATATCCAAGAACTTAAATTCCGAATTACAAAATTTATCTGCGATCCGGGTGATTTTATCTCTTTGCAATTCGATATCGATTCCTACGGTTTCGTCACTGATAATAATCGCCGAAAAGTTATGCGAATGCGTTATTGAAATATGCTTTTTTCCATGAAGATGCGGTTTTCCAAATTCATCGTAATACAAATCTAAATCGGTGTGGCCCGTTTTCTGCAATAATTTGCGAACACTGAGAAATGCGCGCTGGTGCATTTCGGATTTCATCCCGTCGAGCCGCATGCGATTGGTCTCGTTTAAGATTACTTGTTCTAATAATTCTGTGTAGGATTCGGTTACCTTCCAAACAAGAATTTGTGTGGTGTTCCCGACGGTTCGAGATAAATTTATCGTTTTGAAAAGTGGCATGGTGTTATGATCTAGATTTTTAGCCCCGATTGAAGTGGAAATCCTTTTTATTTTTTTTTAAAAATAAAAAGATTGCAACAAAAAGCGGGAAATAGCTCCTAATAAAAATTATTTAGTTAATGTTCAAAAGATTAGCCATTTAAACAATTCATAAATCTTTTGGAAAACAGTTAAATTCTAAAGTTATTACGTAAATTTGCAAAAAATTTTCAATTACAAATATACTATAAATGAGTACTACAACTATGCCTTTTGTGGCTTTCAAAGTAAAAGACATTTCTCTAGCGGCTTGGGGAAGAAAAGAAATTGAATTAGCTGAAGCTGAAATGCCAGGTTTAATGGCGCTTCGTGCGGAATACAAAAACGAACAACCACTTGCTGGTGCTCGTATTGCAGGATGTTTGCACATGACAATCCAAACTGCAGTTTTAATTGAAACATTAATCGCGCTTGGTGCTGAAGTGACTTGGAGTTCTTGTAACATTTTCTCTACGCAAGATCAAGCTGCTGCTGCGATTGCTGCTGCAGGAATTCAAGTTTATGCTTGGAAAGGTTTGAACGAGGAAGATTTTGACTGGTGTATTGAGCAAACATTATTTTTTGGTGAAGACAGAAAACCATTGAATATGATTCTTGATGACGGTGGAGATTTGACTAATATGGTTATTGACCGTTTCCCAGAATTGGTTGCAGGAATAAAAGGATTATCTGAAGAAACTACTACTGGAGTTCACAGATTATACGAAAGAGTAAAAGCGGGAACATTGCCAATGCCGGCAATCAACGTTAATGACTCGGTTACTAAATCGAAATTTGATAACAAATACGGTTGTAAAGAATCTGCAGTTGATGCGGTTCGTCGCGCAACTGATATTATGCTTGCTGCAAAAAGAGTAATCGTTTGTGGTTACGGTGACGTGGGTAAAGGAACTGCTGCTTCTTTTAGAGGTGCTGGTTCTATTGTTACTGTTACTGAAATTGACCCAATTTGTGCGCTTCAAGCCGCAATGGACGGTTTTGAAGTAAAAAAATTAGATACCGTTATTGCTACCGCTGATATTATCATTACCACTACTGGAAATAAAGATATCGTTTTGGGTTCTCATTTTGAAAAAATGAAAGACAAAACTATCGTTTGTAACATTGGGCATTTTGATAACGAAATTGATATGGCTTGGTTGAACACAAACCATGGTTCCTCAAAAATCGAAATCAAACCACAAGTTGACAAATATACTATTGCTGGAAAAGACATTCTTATCCTTGCTGAAGGTCGTTTAGTAAACCTTGGTTGTGCTACGGGTCACCCAAGTTTTGTAATGAGTAACTCATTTACAAACCAAACGCTTGCTCAAATCGAATTATGGAAAAACAGCGCGTCATACAATAATGAAGTTTACATGTTACCAAAACATTTAGATGAGAAAGTAGCAATGTTACACTTGGCTAAGTTAGGTGTTGAATTGGAGACTTTACGTACTGATCAAGCTGATTATATAGGTGTTCCAGTTGAAGGTCCATTCAAACCAGAATATTACAGATATTAGTCTGAAATTAGATTTTTAGATTATTGGATTTTTAGAACCCTTGCAGAAATGCGAGGGTTTTTTGTTTTTGGGCGTGACCACGTTACGCGACTTGTTGTTGTTAGTATGACCATATCACGGATTTTAATTACTAATTAAAATGTGTAAAGACCAAGGTTTAATTCACATCCCAATAAAAGTAAAACCTATTATTAATAAATCAGTAACGGAATCATTATAATCTAAGTTTATGGTATATTTGAGAGAATTATTTTTGTTCAGGAAATTCAACTTATTGAAAAGACTTAATCATAAAACCGAAAAAAAATAACCTTAACTACAAAATCATGAATACTTATTCTATTATCGCCCAACTTGTAATCGCGCTGTCTGTAGGTTATGTTTGGATTTTTAGATTTGATAACATCGTTAAAGAATTTAAACAATATGGACTTTCTGATTTAACACGAAATATTGTAGGCGCTTCTAAAATAGTGTTAGCAACGTTATTAATAACCGGCATCTGGTACCCAAAACTCGTCTTTATACCGGCGCTTTTAATGGCTTTTTTAATGACATGCGCACAATTTTTTCATTTTAAAGCAAAAAATCCCTGGTCTAAACATTTTCCATCTTTATTCCTTTTGGCGTTATCCCTTTTTGTAGCACTATTCGCTTCCAAATAATTAAAATATGAATTTCTTAAACGTACTTATTTTCTTTTCGGCAGCCTCGTTTCTTATTTACGGAATCGCTTATTTTGTTTCTACAAATATGAAAAACGAATTCAAACGATTTGGCCTCGAAAAGTTTGGAATATTAACCGCTGTTTTAGAATTGACAGGCGCTTTTGGTTTATTTATAGGCATCCAGAATTACACTATTTTAGTTTTTGCCTCAGGCGGCTTAGCTTTGTTGATGCTGCTTGGCGTGGGCGTAAGAATAAAGATGAAAGATTCTTTGTTAGTTTCCTTACCCGCCTTTTTTTACTTCCTTTTGAACAGCTATATTTTATATAAAACCTTAGAATAAATAATCAGAAGTTTAATTTTTATTGCAGTCAGCGAGAGTTTTTTAAAATAGCAACAACTTTTCTTAAGTGAATATACAAATTCATTCAGGTATCAAAAATCTGCAATCGAAACTTCAAACATAATTCATGATATCAATTTTTCATGAAATATTAAAACCAAAAAACCCGTCCCGATAAAATCGGGACGGGTTTTTAAATAATTGAAAAAATCAATTATGCTTCAACTTCGAATGGAAGTATGGAAACATACGATTTGTTATCTCTTTTCTTTTGGAAGAAAACAACTCCATCTACTCTTGCGTGTAGTGTGTGGTCTTTACTAATGTAAACGTTTGCACCTGGATTATGTTTTGAACCTCTTTGTCTTACGATGATGTTCCCAGCAATAGCAGCTTGACCACCAAATATCTTAACGCCTAAGCGTTTTGATTCTGATTCTCTACCATTCTTTGAACTACCGACACCTTTCTTGTGAGCCATGACGTATTAGTTTTATTTTGTTATTATTCTTGTGTATCTTCTTTTTTAGCTTTAGCTACCTTTTTCTTAGGAGCTTCAACTTCTTCGGTAGTTGCTTCCACTGCTGCTTTTTTAGGAGCTGCTTTCTTTGCACCAACACCAGTAATACCTTCAATTACAATTTGAGTAAGATATTGTCTGTGACCGTTTCTCTTTTTGTATCCTTTTCTTCTTTTCTTTTTGAAAACGATAACTTTATCTCCTTTTAAGTGTTGTAACACTTTAGCTTCTACTGAAGCACCTTCTATAGCTGGGGCGCCTAAAGTGATTGTTCCGTTGTCATCTAATAAAAGAACTTTGTCAAAAGAAACTTTTGAACCTTCTTCATTAGTCAAACGGTGAACATAAACCTTTAAGTCTTTGCTTACTTTGAACTGTTGCCCTGCTATCTCTACGATTGCATACATACTGGATTGTTTTAATAATTTTTAAGGTTGCAAATATACAATTAAATATTTACCTCGCAATCTGTTGAAGAAAAAAAATATTCTTTACGTCACAATTCTATATTTCATTGACTTTTTAAAGCTTTTATATGAAACATCTTGATGAACTAATGTTAAATCTACCAAGCCAAAATGATTTTTGTGTAACAAAAAATTAAATCCCCTACTAACTTAACATATTAACAAAATTATTAACCTTATGAAAAATTCATTAATGGCTTTAGGTGCTTTGTTTATGCTAGGAGGAGTCGCTTCAGCGCAGAAAGTAGCTTTTGAGGAATACAAATTAGACAATGGCCTGCATGTAATTTTGCACAACGATCCATCTGCTCCTACTGTTATTACATCAGTAATGTACCACGTGGGTGCCAAAGACGAAAATCCGGAGAGAACTGGTTTTGCTCACTTTTTTGAACATTTGTTATTTGAAGGAACCGAAAATATCAAACGCGGTGAATGGTTTAAGATTGTGACCGGAAACGGTGGTGTAAATAATGCGAACACTACTGATGACAGAACATATTATTATGAAGTTTTCCCTTCTAACAACCTAGAATTAGGTTTGTGGATGGAAGCAGAAAGAATGTTGCATCCAGTAATCAATCAAATTGGTGTTAATACTCAAAACGAAGTGGTGAAAGAAGAAAAAAGACTGCGTGTTGACAATCAGCCTTACGGAAACTTTTTGGCGGAAGTAAAAAAGAATATTTTCACAAAACACCCATACCGTTGGGCAACTATTGGTTCTATGAGCCATTTAGACGCTGCAACATTAGAAGAATTCCAAGCTTTCAACAAGAAATTTTACATTCCGAATAATGCTGTTTTGATTGTTGCCGGTGATTTCAAAAATGAACAAGCCAAGGAATGGATTCAAAAATATTTTGGACCTATAAAAAAAGGAGCTGCTATTCAAAGAGAAACATTTGTTGAAGAACCAATTACTCAAACCATCAGAGCAAAATTTGAAGATGCTAACATCCAAATTCCTGCAATTGTAGCAGCGTACAGAACGCCGTCTATGAAAACCAGAGATGCAAGAGTGCTAGACATGATTTCATCTATTTTAAGCGATGGAAAAAGCTCAAGATTATACAAAAAAATAGTTGACGACAAGAAAATGGCCCTACAGATTGGCGCTTTTAGTAATAGCCAAGAAGATTACGGAAGTTACATCATTTACGGTTTGCCACAAGCTCCAAACACTGCTGAAAATATTCTTGCTGAAATCGACTTGGAAATTGTAAAGCTTCAAACTGAATTACTTTCTGAAAAAGACTTACAAAAATTACAAAATAAATTCGAAAATCAATATGTAAACAGCAACTCGACCATTGACGGTATTGCTGACAACTTGGCTTCGTATCATTTGTTATATGGAGATGTAAACTTAATCAACACCGAAATCGAAATCTACCATTCCATCACTCGTGAAGAAATCAGAGATATTGCCAAGAAATATTTAAATCCAAACCAAAGATTAGTTTTGGATTACGTTCCATCTAAAGACAAAGCTCAAAACTAAGATATATCATTATGAAAAAATCAATATTAATTTTATCAAGCTTGTTCTTAACAGTAATCATGCAAGGACAAATCATCCCTCAGCCAAAACCCGGAGTCGCTCCAACAGTAAAAATTGGAAAACCGATAACCTTTGAATTAAAAAATGGTTTGAAAGTTATGGTGGTAGAAAACCATAAATTACCGCGAGTATCATTTAGTCTTACGTTAGACAATGATCCGTATGCAGAAGGCGACAAAAAAGGAGTTGCTGACATGACCAGTACTTTAATTGGAAGCGGCACAACTAAAATTTCTAAAACAGCTTTCAATGAAGAAGTGGATTTTCTGGGAGCCAACATTAATTTTAGTTCTAATGGTGCTTCTGCAAGCGCATTATCTAAATATTCTGGAAGAGTTTTAGAATTAATGGCTGATGGTGCATTGAACCCAAACTTCACCCAAGAGGAATTTGACAAAGAAAAAACAAAACTTATTGAAGGACTCAAAGCAAATGAAAAAAGCGTTTCAGCAGTAGCAGCAAGAGTTATAAGTGTTTTGACTTATGGAAAAAACCATCCCGCAGGCGAATATGTAAGCGAAGCAACGTTGAAAAATGTAACACTTGCGGATGTAAAAGCGAATTACAATACTTATTTTGTTCCAAGTAACGCTTACCTAATTATTGTTGGTGATGTAAAATTCAAAGAAACAAAAAAAATGGTAGAGAAATTCTTTGGTTCATGGAAAAAAGCAGCTGCTCCTTCTATTTCTTACAACGATCCAAAAGATGTTTCGGCTACACAAATCAACTTTATTGATATGCCGAATGCAGTTCAATCAGAAGTTTCGGTAGGGAATATTTCGAAACTTAAAATGACTGATCCTGATTATTTTGCCGTTTTGATAGCAAACCAAATCCTTGGAGGTGATTTCAACAGTTACATTAATATGAACTTAAGAGAAGCTCACGGATGGACGTATGGCGCTAGAACTAGCATTTACGGAGACAAACGCGTTTCTAGTTTCACTGCTTCTACTCAAGTTCGTAATGCAGTAACAGACAGTACGGTTGTTGAAATTTTCAAAGAATTCAAAAAAATCAGAACTGAAAAAGTGACTGACGAAATGTTAGCCAGCGTAAAAGCAGGATACATTGGACGATTTGTAATGCAAATTGAAAAACCACAAACGGTAGCAGGATATGCTTTGAGAATTCAAACGCAAAGTTTACCGGCTGATTTTTACGAAAATTACATCAAAAATATCAGCGCTGTAACAGCAGATGACATTTTAAGAGTTGCCAATAAATATTTCTTAGCTGACAACAGCAGAATTGTAATTGTAGGAAAAGCAGCTGATGTAGCTCCTAGCTTAGAAAAATTGAAATTCCCTGTATCGTACTTTGATAAATACGGAACTCCAACCGCTAAACCTGAATTCAAAAAATCGGTTCCAGCTGGAGTTACTGCAAAAAGCGTTATTGACAATTACATCAAAGTTATTGGTGGAGAAAAAGCAGCTTCGGCTGTAAAAACAATCGCAATGATCGGAACTACAACAATTCCACAAGCGCCTTCTCCATTAAATTTTACTTCTAAAATTGATGCTAAAGGAAAACTTATGGTTGAATTAGCCATGGGAACAATGAGCATAATGAAACAAGTAGTAAATGAAAAAGGAGCTTACGTAATGCAACAAGGACAGCGCCAAAACATCGAAGGAACAATGCTAACAGACATGAAAGCGGCTGCAACACCATTTGAAGAATTATCTCTTTCTAAAAAACAAGGATTAACTTTAGAAACTATTGAGTCTATTAACGGAAAAGACGCTTATGCTGTTAAAAACGGAAAAACTACTTTGTTTTATGACGTAGCATCCGGTTTGAAATTAGCCGAATCTAAAGTAGTTGAACAAGGCGGTAAAAGCATCACACAAACTACAAATTATGCAGATTACAAAGAAGTAAAAGGAGTTAAAGTTCCTTTTAATATCATACAAAATGTGGGTTTTGAATTGGATATAAAAATGTCTGATGTAAAAATTAATGAAGGTGTTTCAGATGCTGATTTTCAATAATCAAAATTTGAATGAGTGAATAAAGGCTGTCTATTTTTTAGACAGCCTTTATTTTTTTTATGCTATTTAAACTTTTCAAATTAATCATTACTTCTTCGATGATAAATATACTCCGATTAAAATAATAAAGGCACCAAAAAACTGCACTGACGTAAGCATTTCATTGTCTAATAATCCCCAGCAAAAAGCAACAACAGGAATCAAATAGGTTACTGAAGTAGCAAAAACTGGTGAAGACATTTGGATCAATTTAAAAAACAAAATATTCGCAATTCCGGTTCCCACAACCCCAAGAATCATTATAAACATAATCGATTCCTGCACTTTCACATCATTTACTATTTCGAAGAAACCGGAGAAAAACAAGATTATGAATGCCGGAAAAAACAATACCATAAAATTCCCTGTAGTAATACTCAGCGGACTCAAATCATGCAAATATTTTTTGATTAAATTCACATTCACCGCGTAGCATATCGACGCTATTAGAACTAAAATAGCATAATAATAGTTTTGTTCAGGATGATGCATGGCACCGTTCAAGATCAACAAGGCGCTTCCTAATAAACCAATTAGAATTCCAAAAATTTGATTTCTTTTGAATTGCAGTCCAAAAACTAAAGCGCCAAGAATTAATGTATTCAAAGGAGTTAGCGAATTCAAAATAGAACTCACAGAACTATCAATTTCAGTCTGTGCAATCGCAAACAAGTAAGCGGGTATAAATGTCCCGAATAAAGATGTTAAAGCAATGTATTTCCATTTATGTGCCGGAATTTTGGACAAACTTTTAAATCCTATCAATATTAAAAAAACAGCGGCAAAAATGATTCGCAACGATCCCAACTGTAAAGCCGTTAAGCCAATTAATCCTTTTTTTATTAGTATAAATGAACTTCCCCACACCAAGGCGAGAACTATCAAGTACAACCATTTTAACTGCTTTGATTCCATAAAAATAATTTTGCCCCAAAATTGTAATTATTTTATGAATTAGTCTTTCTTTTTTTAATTAATTTTGTGAGATACAAACATGCTTTTAATCTTTTAAATCTACATTATAATGAATTATAAAAAATCAATCCTAACGCTAGTACTTGCAAGTATTTCATTTGTAGGCTGTAAAGAAAAAGAAACGGAAATGATTCCAGAAGAAACAGCAACTACAGAAGCTTTAAAAATCGAAAAAGACCCGAGCGATAGCGAACAGCCGAAGAAAATTGCAGCTGCCAATCTTCAGACAGCGAGTTTCTCTGTGGAAGGAATGACATGCGCTGTGGGTTGTGCCAAAACGATACAAGAGGATTTAACCAAACTGGACGGCGTTCAGAAAGCAACGGTAGATTTTGAAAAAAAATTAGCTACTGTAACTTTTGACAAAACGATTCAAACTCCAGAAAAATTGACTAAAGTTGTCGAAGCCGCCGCAGACGGTAAAACATACAAAGTCTCAAATATGAAGTCGTAATTCAGCCTTTTAAATTGCCAAAAAAAGCATTCGCCAGTAACCGAATGCTTTTTTTATACAAGAAAGTCAAAGTCATTTAAGAAAACACTGTCTCTAATATTTACACGCTTATTTGTAATTAAATGTCTTGTATGATTATAAAAAAATATTGCTTGTTGAAAATTTATAGTGTTATTATTTCCATTTCAAGGTTTCCATCAGTCGCTGCATGTCATTTTTGATATAACTCGCCGCCGGCATAATAGAATCATAATTGGGTTTTGCATAGAAATAAACGGAACCTGTCACAAAATGTCGCGTGCTGTCAGTAGCATAAAACTGTGAGTTGGTGGCCGCATTTCCCTCTACCTGATAAAACATACCGTACACTTTTTTATCGGAATTCAAATACGGTTGTTCCAGAATATCGTCCGCTTTTATCACATGTTCAAAAGTCAATTTTTGCGCATCCCGCAACAGTTCTTTAATATTTTTCGCAACAGGTTTGTAGGTAAGATAAATAGTTGCTTTCATTTTTGGATACGTAATGGTAAAACCGCAATCCGTCTCTTTTTTGATAATGGCAGCCGAATTCATTTCAAAAGTAAAAGGACATTCATTTGCGAAATTTACATATTTAGCTTCCGGATAATCCAGTCGAAGATGGCTGGAGGGTTTTGGCAAGACATCATCTTTACAACTGAAACTCAATAATGACATTATTACTATTGCCGAAAAAGTGATTATTTTTTTAAACATTTCTATTCTAAATTTATTTAATCTTTTATTTTTTTAAAGAATCGTATGCCACAAGAATTCCCTTTCCTTCGAAGGCGGCTAGGGGAAGGATTATTCAATTGTTACTTTTATTTGCTTCACCCGCTTTTGATCCACGGCTTCTATTGTAAACAGACAATTTTCAAATGAAATTCTCTGATTTTTTTTTGGAAAATTTCCTAAAATTTCAAGAATAAAACCAGCCAATGTCTCAGCTTCTCCTTTTTTTATTTCGAATAATTCTTCATCGACATCAATTATTCTATAAAAATCCTTGAGGTTTATTTTCCCTTCAAAAAGGTAATTTTTATCATCAATTTGCGAAAAATTAATATTCTCATCGTCAAATTCATCACTAATATCACCTACAATTTCTTCAATAACATCTTCAAGTGATACCAAACCGGAAGTTCCTCCATATTCGTCGACGACTATCGCGAGATGGCTTTTCATACTCTGAAAATCTTTCAACAAATTGTCCAGTTTTTTATTTTCAGGAACAAAGAAAGGCTCTCGCAACAATGATTTCCAGTCAAATTCATTCGTGTTAATATGCGGAAGCAAATCTTTGACATACAAAACGCCTTCTATCTGGTCTATATTGTCTCGATATACTGGAATTCTGGAAAATCCTTTTTCTATGATTTTAGGACAAATAACAGAGAAGGATTCGTCTATTTCTAAAGCAAATATATCGATTCGGGGACTCATTACTTGCTTTGTATCGGTATTTCCAAAGCTTACAATTCCTTCTAAAATTTTTTGCTCTTCGGTAGAAGTTTGATCCGAAGCTGTTAATTCTAAGGCTTGTGATAATTGATCTACGGAGAAATTTGTTTTTTGCTTTCCCAATTTATTATGCAGATAAATTGTTGCAGCGCGCATGGGTAAACTTATTGGCGAAAGCAATTTGTCCAAAAAAGCAACTGGATACACAATCAATTTGGCAAACTTTCTATTGTTTCTACTGGCGTATACTTTTGGCAAGACCTGACCGAATAATAAAATTAAAAAAGTCGCGGTCAGTACTTCCAGAATAAATTTTAAAAGTGGTGCTGTTACTGCCGAAAAAATAGTTTTCCCAACAAATGAAAACAATAATACTACCGAAATAGTGATGAAATTATTAGCAACAAGAAGTGTCGCCACGAGTTTTTTTGGTTTTTCTAAAAGTGCAGCAATAAGTTTCCCTTTAGAGTTGTTTTCTTGCAGCGTTTCGTCAATGTCTTTTTGTGACAACGAAAACAAGGCTACTTCGGCACCTGAAATTAAAGCGGAACAAAACAGCAAAATAACTATTCCTGTAAAGCCAAATACTACATTAGTATCAATAACGTAAGCAAAAAATAAACTGGGCTCTGGGTCCAAATTAGTCAAGATTAATTAAACAATCAAAATGGCAAGTCATTAATAGGCAAGACATTATTTTCCGGGTCAAAATTAGTGTTTTTAACAATATCAGCTGCAGGAATTTGTTTGTTGTTTTCACTGTCTTTTTTTGTGGAAAGAAAAGTAAATTCGGTTACCTGAATTTCAGAGGTGTGTTTTGTGCTTCCGTCCTCTGACTGCCATTGGCGGGACTTAATACGTCCTTCCACATATATTTTATCGCCTTTAGAAAGGTATTTTTCACAAAGTTCAGCGGCTTTATTGCGTACTACCAAATTATGCCACTCTGTAGAAGTAATTTTTTCATTCGTGGTTTTGTTGATATACACTTCGTTTGTTGCCAACTGAAACCTTCCAATACAATTGCCTCCGTCAAAATAATGCATTTTGACATCATCGCCAAGAAAACCAATTAGCATAACCTTATTTAATGTTCCGTTCATTTTAAAATTTGGTATTTTATCAAAGATACATTTTTTTAGAAACTCTATAAATCCTTTTCAATAAAATTATGAATCACAATTGGGAACGTTTTACACTTTAATGACCTTCAATACTCTGCTTTTTGCTGG
Source organism: Flavobacterium sp. DSR3-2 (assembly GCF_049896525.1). Lineage (NCBI taxonomy): Bacteria > Pseudomonadati > Bacteroidota > Flavobacteriia > Flavobacteriales > Flavobacteriaceae > Flavobacterium > Flavobacterium sp. DSR3-2. Next base: position 5,170 of record NZ_JAFCUM010000002.1, on the reverse strand, counting down.
AAATTTTTATTCTGGTAATTGTGCTGTTCCCTCTAATTTCAGTGGTAGTTTTAGGTCCTGAATTAAACTCACTGACCTTAACTTTGACATAACTCTCAACTTGCGCCATAGTAATGGTTTCTTTAGGTGTTTCCGGTTTTACTATTTCAATCGGAGTTTTTTCAATTTTCAATGCAGTAGCGTGAGTTTCATGATATGCAGTATCAACATACAATATAAGCCCAGGAAGTCCATCGAATTTTTCTGGTCCGGCATTGATGGCAATATCCTCCGTAAACCAAGCTATAAAAAAATAACCAAAAGCATTTGACGTTGCTTTTTTACATTTAAAACCAAGAATTTCTTTAGTCTCGTTGGTGATTTTCCAATCCCATTTGAGTAAACTGTCTTTCCCATAAAAATTTTTACCATTATAAAAATTAAATAACAGCTCATTCTTATTGAAATCTTTATAATACCATTTCTCTATGAAATAATTGGTTAAATTGTACTGTGCTTCAGGTTCTTCGAAACCACCATCTTCAATCTTTTCTATGTTTTTAGTTTCTGTACTATTTTTATATAAAGAAATACCGTCTTGATATTGCATGATATAATTATGGGAAGCTAGCTTCATCTTTCTCGCAAACTTAGGAGTTGCTTCTAGGTTTTCTTTACTTAAAATGTTCTTCTCATCATAATTAACCGTGACAGTTTGGGAATATCCAATAATCGACAATAAAAAAAGTAGATACGTAACTTTCATTTTTCTTATTTATTTAAATTAATTTTAAAAGATTGATACCTAGCAATTTCATAAAATATAAAATTCCAAACATTCATTAAAGAAATGAATAAAAAACACTCGTCAAACAAATATTACAAATCTTTTTCAATAAAATTATGAATCACAATTGGGAACGGAAAAGTTCTCAAAGTTTCAGTATCAATTCCGTTTTCAATTGTGCCTTTTACTTTTACGTTCCAAAATTTGATATGCAAATGTTGGTGCGACAATTTATGAATGATACTTTTTTCATTGTATTCTAACATACTTACGACAGCATTATCTTTAAAATAATCACCTTGAACAGCTTCACTTACATAATCAAAATCTTCTTCTTTTTCTGTTTCGATCAATGGGTATTGATAGAGATTGTGCCATATTCCTTTGTCCGTTCGTTTCTGAATAATGGTATTTCCCATTTCATCGGCAACAACCAGAAAATTAAAATATCGTTTCCTCACTTTTAGTTTTTTGGATTTTACAGGCAACTGATCGACTTTATTTTTTTGCAAAGCGGCGCAACTTTCGTTGAAAACACAAATGCCGCAATTTGGACTTTTAGGAACGCATTGCAACGCACCAAACTCCATAATGGCTTGATTGAAGGTTGCCGGGATGTCTTTTGGCATCAGTTCGAAAGCCAAAGCAGCAAATTCTTTTTTGGCGGAAGCCTGAGCAATATCAGTATCCATATCAAAATAACGGGACAAAACACGGAACACATTTCCATCAACAACGGGAACGGCCTCATTATAGGAGAAAGAAGCAATGGCAGCGGCGGTGTATTCTCCTACCCCTTTCAGTTTCAATAAGTCATTATAATTGCCTGGAAATACTCCTGATAATTCCTGTGCTATATACTGCGCGGTTTTATGCAAGTTACGGGCTCTGGAATAATACCCTAATCCCTGCCAGAGTTTCAAAACCTGTTCTTCATTGGCTTTCGCCAAATCAAAAACAGTGGGAAAAGCGGTTGTAAAAGACAAAAAATAAGGCATTCCTTGCGCAACACGCGTTTGTTGCAACATAATTTCAGAGAGCCAAATGGGGTACGGATCAGTGGTATTTCTCCAAGGTAAATCGCGTTTATTTTGTAAATACCATTGTATTAACACGTTAGAAAAAATCATGTTTTAATTATTTGATAGCAAAAGTAAAAGTTTATGTGATTAAAATTTAATGAATTAGCTTGAATAATTGTTTTTTAAATTCCTATATTTGCAAACTCAAAAAAATAGTACAACATTATAAATAGGAAAGAAAATGACGAAAGCAGATATCGTAGCAAAAATTTCAGAAAAATTAGGTCTTGAAAAAGGAGATGTACAGGCAACTGTAGAGACTTTTATGAATGAAGTAAAAAATTCATTAGAAACTGGAGACAATGTTTATTTAAGAGGTTTTGGAAGTTTTATAGTGAAGACTAGAGCAGAGAAAACAGGAAGAAATATTTCTAAAAATACCACAATAAAAATTCCTGCACACAACATTCCTGCATTTAAACCTGCAAAAGTTTTTGTAGAAGGAGTGAAAATAAATAACGAAGCAAAATAATAATATTAATCATAAAATCGACAAGACATGCCAAGTGGTAAAAAAAGAAAGAGACATAAGGTAGCAACGCACAAACGTAAGAAAAGAGCGAGAGCTAACCGTCACAAAAAGAAAAAGTAGTTTTAAACTACTTTTTTCTTTTTAAACGTTCATTGAAATTGAAAGTTAGTCATCAGTATTCAGTTTTTAGTAGTCAGTCAACTGCCAACTTAACACTGCAAACTGCCAGCTAATTTTCCCCGGGTTCAATACCTGTTAAAATATTGTTTAATCCATTTGTTCGCTTTGGCGAATAAATAAAAAATTTACAGTGTGAATAAAGAATTAATCATTAGATCTAGTTCTGAAGCCGTAGATTTTGCCTTATTAAAAGATGGAAAACTAATTGAATTACACAAAGAAGAAGAAAAAAGCAACTTCCAGGTTGGTGATATTTTTATTGCCAAAATCAGGAAACCAGTTGCCGGACTTAACGCTGCTTTTGTAAATGTAGGCTTCGAAAAAGATGCTTTTTTACATTATCACGATTTAGGACCTAATTTAGCTTCCCAACTGAAATTCATAAAACTTGTAAGCGCAGGTAAATTAAAAGATTTCTCCCTAAAAACCTTTCAGTTTGAAAAAGAAATAGACAAAGATGGTACCATTACTGATGTAGTAAGTTCCAATCAATCTGTTTTAGTACAAGTCGTCAAAGAACCTATATCTACCAAAGGACCAAGAATCAGCGCCGAGCTTTCTCTTGCCGGAAGATTTATAGTTTTGGTTCCGTTTTCTGACCGTGTTTCTATTTCACAAAAAATAGAAGACAAAAAAGAAAAAGACCGTTTGAAACGATTAGTACAATCCATCAAACCAAAAGGATTTGGTGTTATTGTTCGCACAGTAGCCGAAGGCAAAAATACAGCCGAATTAGAAAAAGATTTGCAGAACCTGCTTAGCAGATGGACTGCAATGTGTAAAAAATTACCAACTGCTCATCATCCGTCTAAAGTATTGGGAGAACTCAACAGAGCTTCTTCAATATTAAGAGATGTATTCAATGATACCTTTAGTGGTATTCAAATTGATGACGAAGAGTTGTACAACCAAACAAAGGATTATTTGCAAGAAATTGCACCATCCAAACAATCAATCGTTAAGTTTTATCAATCAAAAGACACACCTATTTTTGAGAAATACAACATAGAGAGACAAATCAAAACTTCTTTTGGAAAAACAGTATCCATGAGTAAAGGGGCGTATCTTATTATCGAACACACCGAAGCTTTGCACGTCATCGACGTAAACAGCGGAAACCGTTCTAATAAAGCTACCAACCAGGAAGATACAGCCATGGAAGTAAATATGATTGCAGCTGCCGAAATCGCAAGACAATTACGTCTTCGTGATATGGGCGGAATCATCGTAGTAGATTTTATCGATATGTCAAATCCTGAAAATCGTAAAGTTTTGTTCGATTTCTTGAAAGAAGAAATGAGCGACGATAAGGCTAAACACAAGATCTTACCTCCTAGTAAATTTGGATTAGTTCAAATTACAAGACAGAGAGTAAGACCAGAAGTAAATATTAAGACCAGAGAAGAAGATCCAAACAATGAAAGTGGCGAAATTGAAGCGCCAATTCAAATCATTGATAAAATCGCTTTTGATCTGGAAAGAGTATTAAAAAACCACAAAGATGTTGTGCTTAATGTACATCCGTTTGTGGCCGCATACCTTACCAAAGGTTTTCCATCATTACGTTCAAAATGGTTTCTTGAACATAAAAAGTGGGTGAAAATCATACCTCGTGATGCTTACACGTATTTAGAATATCATTTCTACGACAAAAAAGAAAATGCTGTCATAGATTAAATAACAAACTCCTCAAGAAATTGAGGAGTTTTTTTTTGCTCTTTTTTTCAGGAGCTAATCCAGATAGAAGTGAAAATTCTTTCTAATCCTGAACTTGTTTCAGGATCCTGAAACAAGTTCAGGATTAGAAAGAATTTTCACTTCTATCTGGGCTAGGGTATTCGATTATTATATTACTTCCTTCTTTCCAGAAAAAATCGCTTCATCAACTCCGACGCTTCATTAGCCATAATTCCAGAAACGACCGTAGTTTTAGGATGCAATTGCGTTCCCATTTTTACAAAACCGCGATTTTCATCGGTGGCGCCATATACAATTCTCGAAATTTGACTCCAGTATAAAGCGCCGGCGCACATCTGGCAAGGTTCTAATGTCACGTAAAGCGTACAACCCATTAAATATTTTCCGCCAAGATAATTCGCAGCAGCAGTAATGGATTGCATTTCGGCGTGAGCCGTAACGTCATGAAGTAATTCGGTTAAATTATGACTTCTGGCAATGACTTTATTATCAATGACAATTAGAGCGCCAACAGGAATTTCGCCCTTTTCAAAAGCCATTTCGGCTTCCTGCAAAGCTTTTTTCATAAAATATTCGTCAGTGAAAGGATTTATCATGCAGGATTCAAGTTATAAATGCAACTTTTTGATTAAACATATAATTAGGTGTTTCAAAATTAAATCTTTTTCTTGGTCTATTGTTTAATTTCTCTTGTATTTCTATAATTCTCTCTGGAGTTATTTCATCAAATGATGATGATTTGGGTATGTATTGTCTTATTAATCCATTTAGATTTTCATTTGCACCACGTTCCCAAGGGCTGTAAGGGTTGGCAAAGAAAAAATCTATTTCAAGTGCCGAACTGATCTCTTGATGTTGCGCAAACTCTTTCCCATTATCAGAAGTTATTGTATTTATAAAGTGTTTCCAGTTCTGTAGTAATTCGATTGTTGCTAGTTTTACCAATTCACTTTCTTTACTTTCTATCTTCTT